>NZ_JAHVHY010000005.1:0-518884 GCF_019802025.1 Halomonas sp. DP5Y7-2
CCGCCATTTGGCCCGGCCGCGTTCTACCTGAAAGGGGTGGCGCCGCCGGAGATCAGCCTGAAAGACATCTTTGTGTCACTGCTGCCGTTCATCGCACTGCAATTGTGTGTGCTGGCCGCCCTGCTGATGTGGCCCGAGATGGCCATGTGGCTGGTCGACTGAGATCAGGGGCAGGGTCATGCACCGCCCCGTCTCAACCCACGCGTGCTATCTCCCATCAATAACGTCAACCCATACCTTCGTATGTTGACCATACACCCCCCCAGAGGCGTAAGATGCCTCTGGGGCCAATCGTGATACCGGGCTGCCGCCCTTTCCTGCCCAAGGACATCACCATGCACAACGATACAAACGCCTCTGCCGATTCCAGCGCTTCAGCCCACCTTCGCCTTATTCAGTGTGTCCATCAGGGCAGCACCCGGGCAGCGCTGGTAGAGAACGAGCATCGCGTGCGTCTGACCGACGCCGACACCTACAGCTTGGCCAGGCGAGCCCTGGAAAGCGGCACACCTCTCGCCGCGGTGGTTCAGGACAGTCTGACGGGCGAGACCCTCGACTATGGCGAGCTGGTCGAACAGGGACAGCTGTTGCCCCCGCTGACGCATCCTGACCCGGCGCATTGCCTGGTGACCGGCACTGGACTGACCCACCTGGGCAGCGCTGACACTCGCAGCGCCATGCATGCCGCATCGAACAGCGATGAGGCCGAGATGACCGACTCCATGCGCATGTTCAAGCTGGGGGTCGAAGGTGGCAAGCCCGGCGAGGGTAAGATCGGGGCTCAGCCGGAATGGTTCTACAAGGGGGATGGCGACTGCGTCGTCGCACCGGAGGCCCCCCTGCCCTGGCCGTCCTTTGCCGAGGACGCCGGCGAGGAGCCTGAGCTCGCAGGACTCTATATCAATGACGATCAGGGCCGCCCTCACCGTCTGGGCTTTGCCATCGGCAATGAGTTCTCCGATCACATCACCGAACGCTACAACTACCTGTGGCTGGCCCACTCCAAGCTGCGAGCGTGCAGCTTTGGTCCTGAGCTGCTGATCGGCGAGCTGCCGGCACACCTGGAAGGCACCTCGCGCATCACCCGTCAGGGCGAAACGCTGTGGGAAAAGCCCTTCCTGACCGGCGAGGCCAACATGGCCCACAGCCTGGCCAACCTGGAACATCACCACTTCAAGTACGCGGGCTTCCGCCGTCCCGGCGACGTCCACGTTCACTTCTTCGGCACCGCGACGCTGAGCTTTGCCGATGGCATCAAGGTCAATCCCGGCGAGCGCTACGAGATTGACCTGCCCGCCTTCGGCCGACCGTTGCGCAACCCCTTGGCAACACCGGATGCCGATGAAGGAGCCGTCACCGTCATCACGCTGTAGGTGAATGCAGGCCCCTGATACGGAAACCATAGTACGGAAACCCGGTGCAGAAACCCTGGTGCTGAGACCCAGAGGCTACCACCCAGATGTTTCAAGGCTGCGGTTTCAGCCCAGGGGCTTCACCACACAGCCACCTTTTTTACGCTCAATCAGCCACCAGCAAGGAGCCAACATGACTCTGCAAGGCAAGCAACTCATTGGCAGCCAGGCCGTGGCGGCCAGCGGCAAGGCCATCCATGCCATCAATCCGGCCACCGGCGAGACCCTTGAGCCCGGCTACGCCGCCGGCTCTAAGGCCGAAGTCGACCAGGCCTGCGAGCTGGCCTGGGCCGCCTTCGATCGCTATCGCGAGACCAGCCTCGAGGCCCGTGCGACCTTCCTCGAGACCGTCGCCGATGAAATCGAAGCCCTCGGCGACGCCCTGATCGAACGCGCCATGCAGGAGTCCGGCCTGCCCCAGGCCCGCCTCCAGGGCGAGCGCGGACGCACCTGTGGCCAGCTCAGGCTGTTCGCCTCCGTCGTGCGTGCCGGCGAGTGGCTGGACGTGCGCCATGATCCGGCCCTGCCCGAGCGTCAGCCGCTGCCCCGGGTCGACCTGCGTCAACGCCAGATCCCGCTGGGGCCGGTGGCGGTATTCGGCGCCTCCAACTTCCCGCTGGCCTTCTCGGTAGCCGGTGGTGATACCGCCTCGGCCCTGGCCGCTGGCTGCCCGGTCATCGTCAAGGCCCACTCGGCCCACCCCGGCACCTCCGAGCTGGTCGGTCGCGCGGTGCAAAAGGCGGTGGCCCGCTGCGAGCTGCCCGAAGGCGTGTTCTCGCTGCTCTATGGCTCCGGTCGTGAAGTGGGTCAGGGCCTGGTCAGCGATCCGCGGATCAAGGCCGTGGGCTTCACCGGTTCCCGCAGTGGCGGTACCGCGCTGATGCAGACCGCGCAGGCACGCCCCGAGCCGATTCCCGTCTACGCCGAGATGAGCTCGATCAATCCGGTGTTCCTGCTGCCCGAGGCCCTCAGGGCCCGTGGCCGGGAGCTGGGCGAGGCCTTTATCGGTTCATTGACCATGGGCGCCGGCCAGTTCTGCACCAATCCGGGTCTGGTCATCGCGGTCAAGGGCGAGGCGCTGGACGGCTTCGTCGAGGCCGCCGCCGAGACGATCCGGTCGGCCTCCGCCCAGACCATGCTGACCCCCGGCATTCATGACGCCTACACCCAGGGCGTGAACACCCTGGCGGATAGCCAGAGTGCCCGGGAAGTGGCGCGCGGGCCGGCAGGCGACGGTCCCAACCAGTGTCAGGCAGGGCTGTTCGTGGCCGACGCCCAGGACTTCCTCAAGGATGACGCCCTGCAGGCGGAAGTGTTTGGCTCCACCTCCCTGGTGGTGCAGTGTGCCGACCTCGATGAGGTCAAGGCCCTGGCCGAGGGCCTGGAAGGCCAGCTGACCGCCACCCTGCAGATGGACGATGGCGACGTCGATGCCGCCCGTGGTCTGCTGCCGATCCTCGAGCGCCGTGCCGGCCGAGTGATGGCCAACGGCTGGCCGACCGGTGTCGAGGTATGCCACGCCATGGTTCACGGTGGCCCTTACCCGGCGACCTCGGACTCGCGTACCACCTCCGTGGGCAGCGCTGCCATTCACCGCTTCCTGCGTCCGGTGTGCTACCAGAACCTGCCCGACAGCCTGCTGCCTGACGCGCTGAAAGACGGCAATCCGCTCAAGCTCAGTCGTCTGGTGGATGGCCAGCGCGAGGCGTGAGACTTGCCGCCAGTCATTCAGCAGCAAGGTAGATGATTCGGCAATACGTCGTACTGCAAGGACCGGCATATCATGCTGGTCCTTGTTTCTCCCTTATCCCAGGTTGTGCTTTCCCTTTGGCAGGCTCACCGGTCCCTTTTCGTGAACGCTATCGTCTGAATGACGAACATCAGGCGGTGACATCCGCTATCGATCAAGCTGAAGCATCCCCCTTACATCCGTTATGTCAGCGGTGCCTTTTCCTGCCCTTTACACCGAATTTCCGCAAAGTATTGACGTTGGAATGATGCGCTCAGGTCATCCTGTCAGCCTTGGTGTCTCTTTGCCTATTGTGCTGAAATTGCGCACTGACATCGTCCGATGCCCCGGCTCCCAAGCCTTGAACAAGCGGACGGCTGTATTGCGTCCGGTCTATCCGGTCAGCTCTTGCACCAGCTCCTTCAACGCTTGTGGCCAAGGCTCATTCTTGCGCGTGAGGATGCCGTAGTAGCCAAGCGGCTCGCCGATGGTCAGCGGCAGTACCGCAAAGCGACCCTGAGAAAAGGCGGTCTTGACCACCGAACTCGGCAACACCGACAGGGTGTCCGATGACGCCACCAGCTGCAGCGACGCCTGGGTTGAGGTGGTTTCGATGACGTTGCGCGGTGACGCGACACCCGCCTCGGCCAGTGCCGCTTCAAACAGGCCGCGCATGGGACTGGCCATGGGATGCAATACCCAGGGCCAACGCACCACCTCGGCAAGCTCTGGCACCCCTTGGCACAGCGGATGCTCCGGACGCGCCACCACCGATACCGGTTCTTCCTTCAGCGGCAGAAAATCGAACAGGTGGCGCTGGGAGGGGTCGGTATATCGGCCAATGACCGCATCCAGCAACTTGTACTCCAGGTCCACCAACAGCCTGTCGCTTGAGTTTTCCATCAACGAGATCGCCAGACGCGGTCGCTGGCGTTTCAAGGCGGCCATGGCGTGGGGCAGCATCACCGGTGCTGCACCGGGTACTGAGCCCAGCGCCAACCGGCCATGCCCGCCCTCGCGCAAGGAAGACAGCTCTTCTACCAGCCGATCGGTATCGTTCAATAGCCTTCTGGCATAGCGCAGCACTGTCTCACCGGCGGCAGTCGGCTCCATCCGCCCTGGTTCACGCTCGAACAGCGGCAGACCGAGAAAGCCCTCGATGTCCTTGAGCATCTTGCTGGCGGCCGGCTGACTGATATTTAGCTGTCTGGCAGCGGCATGCATGTTACGACTTTCGTCCAAAGCAACCAGCAACATCATATGTTTTACCCGCAGCCACGTCTTGACGTGAACGCCGCTATCATGGGCCATTGCGTGCCTCCGATGGGATCGGTATTCACGCATGATAACCTGTGGTTATCGGCACGACAAAAACTTCCATTGGCCGGTCTTTTTTCTGTCTGATTAGACTCTCCCTACGCCACTACATATCACGACAGATTTTTCTGACAGGTCTCTCTCTTCATCGTTTTCACAGCGCTTAATGGATGCGATATCGAGCCCTGCCTTTCAACAACATCAATGACAAGGCCGCCAGCATGACCACCATCACCCGCGTGGACGCCCGCGACATTCGCTTCCCCACATCCCGCCAGCTCGATGGCTCCGATGCCATGAACGAGGCCCCGGACTACTCCGCCACCTATGTCATCCTGCACACCGATCAGGAGACCGAAGGCCATGGCCTGAGCTTTACCATCGGCCGCGGTAACGACCTCTGTGTCGCTGCGGTAAAGGCACTGGCGCCGACCCTGGTCGGGCGTCGGCTGGAAGACATCACCGCGAACATGGGCACCTTCTGGCGAGAACTGACCAGCGGCGATAGCCAGCTGCGCTGGCTGGGTCCGGAAAAGGGGGTGATGCACCTGGCCAGCGCTGCCCTGGTCAATGCACTGTGGGACCTGTGGGCCAAGCACGAAGGCAAGCCGATCTGGAAGCTGCTGGTCGACATGCAGCCGGAAGAGCTGGTGCGCTGCCTCGACTTCCGCTTTGTCACGGATGCCATCACCCCGGAAGAAGCGATTGCCCTGCTCCGCCGCAATGCCGCCACCAAGGCGGATCGCGAAGCCGAGATGCGCGCCGACGGTTATCCCGGCTACACCACATCCGCTGGCTGGCTGGGCTACTCAGAAGAAAAGATGCGCAGGCTCTGCCGCGAGGCCCTGGCCGAGGGCTGGGAGCACTTCAAGCAGAAGGTCGGCGGGGACATCGAGGAGGATCGTCGCCGGGCCGCTATTCTGCGCGAAGAGATTGGCGAAGAGCGCACGCTGATGATGGACGCCAATCAGATGTGGGATGTGGACGAAACCATCGTCAACATGCGCCGTCTGGCCGAATTCAATCCGCACTGGATCGAAGAGCCGACCAGTCCTGACGATATCCTCGGCCACGCCGAGATCCGTCGACGTCTCGGTGGGGGCGTGTTCGGTCCCTCCCAGGGCAAGCAGCCGGGCGCCATTGGCGTTGCCACCGGCGAACACTGCCATAACCGGGTGATGTTCAAGCAGCTGCTCCAGGCAGGTGCCATCGATTACTGCCAGCTGGACGCTGCACGTCTGGGCGGGCTCAACGAAGTGATCATCGTGGTGCTGCTGGCAGCCAAGTACGGCGTGCCGATCTGCCCCCACGGCGGCGGTGTCGGCCTGTGCGAATACACCCAGCATATTTCGCTGTTCGACTACATTGCGGTCTCTGGCTCCCTCGAAGGTCGCCTGCTCGAATACGTCGACCACCTGCACGAACACTTCATCGATCCGGTGCGCATTCGCCACGGCCGCTACCTGGTACCCGAGGCGCCCGGCTACAGCATCACCATGAAGGCGGAATCCCTCGACGCCCACCAATTCCCCGAAGGCGCGGCCTGGCAAGACGCCTGAATCGCGCCCACCCCGGCCCATCCGACCCTGTCGGATGGGCCAGCATGCCACTCACCACCGCCTCTGAAAGGAGAGCACCATGACAACAACCACAATGCCCCAAGGCCCCTTCGCTCTTAGCCGACTCAAGCTGGCGATCTCAACCCTGACCGTCGCGTCGCTGGCCGCGGGCTTCGCCGCCACCAGCCAGGCGGCGACGGAAATGCCGCCGATTCCCGAGGTCTCCGGCAGCACTGTCGAGGGCGACGGCGACGACTACACCCTCAAGTTCAGCATCGGCACCACCCAGTCCGGTGCACAGTATCGCGGACTCGAGTACTTCGAAGACATCGTCGAGGCCCGCAGTGACGGCCACATCCAGGTCGAGCTGTTCCACAGCGCCCAGCTGGGTGACGACCTGCAGGCTGTCAGCGCCCTGCAGTCAGGCACGCTGGAAATGACCGCCCCGTCGACCTCTCCCCTGGTCAACATGTTCCCGCAGTTCGCGGTGTTCGACCTGCCGTTCCTGTTCCCGACCCCTGAAGTGGCGGATGAGGTGCTAGACGGCGAGATCGGCGACAGCATGCTCGAGGTGGCCAGCACCAACGGCCTGAAGGCCATCGGCTGGGCCGAGAACGGCTATCGCCAGCTGACCAACAGCCAGACGGCGGTAGACTCGCCTGACGATCTGGATGGCCTCAAGGTCCGCACCATGCAGAATCCGATCCACCTGGATATCTGGAAGACTCTGGGCGCGAACCCCACACCGATGTCCTTCGCCGAGCTGTTTACTGCACTGGAGCAGGGCGTGGTCGACGGCCAGGAGAACCCCTGGATCACGATCCAGTCGTCCAAGTTCAACGAAGTGCAGGGCTACGCGACCGAGTCCAACCACGTCTATACGCCGTTCATCACGCTGGTGTCGGAGCGCTTCTGGAACAAGCTTCCAGAGAGCTACCAGCAGCTGCTGGTCGAAGCCGCTGGCGAGATGGGTGACTACCAGCGCCATGTCAGCCGCACCCTGAACGGGCAGATCAAGCAGGAATTGATCGATGAGGGCATGACCATCACCGAGTTGACGCCGGAACAGGTGGCCACCTTCCAGGACACCCTGGCCCCGGTCTATGACGACTGGCGCGACAAGATTGGCGGCGAGCTGATCGACGATATCCGCGCCGTGTCCCAGTAAGTCGGCACGACACTGGATGCGGACCCACGAACGTCCATGACAGGGCTTGGCGCCACAGCAGCGTGCTGTGGCGCCAAGCCCTGCCGCCGCCCGCGGCGGCGGTGCTGTTGTCACCACGGAGGTGACCCATGACCACCCTATCTTCCACGACCACCCCGGGCATTCTGGGATGGCTCATCACGACGCTGCGTGTGGCCGTTGGCCTGCTGGTCCTCGGCGTCGTGTTCTGTGTGACCGCCAACGTGTTCGGTCGCTTCGTGCTCAACACCTCCTACGCCTGGGCGGAGGAGATGTCGCGCGTCATGTTCATCTGGCTGGTGCTGCTCGGTGCCGGTCTCGGCAGCCTCGAGAAAGAGCACGTGGCCGTCACCTACTTCAAGGACCTCGCCCCGGCGGGACTGCGTCGCCTGCTCGGATTTGCCGCAGTCGCGGTGATCTACCTGGTCTGTGCCTGCATCCTGATTGGCTTCAAGGAGCTGATTTCGGGCTACACCAGTTCGACCCCGATGCTCGGCATTCCCAAGACCTGGCTGTACAGCGCCATGCCGGTCATGGCTGGCCTGACCCTGATCGCCAATACCCTCGCCCTGGTGGCCCTGTGCAGGAGATCTGAACCATGATCCTCTGGAGCATCCTGATCGGTCTCGCGATCTGCATCGTCATCGGTATGCCGATTTCGTTTGGTCTTGGGGCCATCAGCCTGTTTATCTTCTTCTATTCGGACTACTCGCTGTCCCCCATCGTCGACCAGGCGGTCAATGGTCTCGACTCGTTCCCGCTGCTCGCCATTCCGCTGTTCATCCTGGTGGGCGAAGTCATGAGCGAAGGCGGCATTGCCACGCGCCTGGTACGTCTGGCCAGCGCCCTGGTGGGCTTCGTGGCAGGCGGGCTTGGACAGGTCGCGGTCATGACCTCGATGTTCTTCGGCGGCATCAGTGGTTCTGCCGTGGCGGATGCCTCCGCCGTAGGCAGCATGATGATCGAGCCGATGAAGCAACACCGCTACACCGCTTCCATGGCGACCGCCATCGTGGTGGCGGCGTCGGTGGTCGGTATCATCATTCCTCCGTCGATTCCGATGATCCTGTTCGGGGTCGTGACCAATACCTCGATCTCGCAGCTGTTCCTGGCGGGTATCGTGCCAGGCATCTTGATCACCCTGGCACTGGCAGGAACCACCTACGTGCAGTCGCGCAAGAACGGCAAAGGACAGGCGTTTTCCTTTCCGGAGCTTGCCAGCGCGCTCAAGGACGCGGTGTTGGCACTGCTGCTGCCGGTCATCATCGTCGGCGGGATCCTGACCGGCGTCTTCACACCGACCGAGAGCGCGGCCATTGCGCTGGTCTACGCCTTCGCGGTGTCATTCTTTGTCTATCGCAGCCTGACCCTCAAGCGCTTCTTCGAGCTGTGCATTGCCACCGGCCGCCTCACCGGCGTGGTCATGCTGCTGCTGGCCTTTGCCAGCGTGCTGGCGTGGCTGCTGACCGCCAACATGATCCCGCAGCAACTGGTGGTCAGCCTGTCCGCCATCACCGAGAACAAGCTGCTGCTGCTGTTGATCCTCTCCGGTTTCCTGCTGATCGTCGGCTTCTTCATGGACCTGACTCCCGCCATGGTGATCCTGGCCCCCTTGATGACCCCCGTGGTCGTGAAGCTGGGTATCGATCCGGTGTACTTCGGCGTGCTGATGTCCTTCATCCTGGGCATCGGGTTGATCACGCCGCCGGTGGGAACCGTGCTCTACGTCGGCTGTGGCGTTGGCAAGGTGGGCATGGAAAGCCTGGTCAAGAGCCTGCTGCCCTTCTACTTCACCCTGGTGGCGCTGCTGGTGCTCTTCCTGCTCTTCCCTGGACTGGTGCTGTGGTTCAAGTGAGCCAGCGTAAACAACCCAGGGCGCCCGGAACACCGGCGCCCTGGCCCCCTTTAGCGATGCGACCGAGCACCTGTCTCGTCAAGACACTGGAGGGCGACGATCCATCGCCCACTAAGCGGAGTTGGCCCATATGAGCCCCCACGATCCTCTTTTGCAATTCCTCGTACAGACCCTCGGCAACAAGGGGGTACTGACCGAGACGAGCGACATGGAGCGCTACCTGGTCGACTGGGCCGGAGCACGCGGTGGCCTGCCATTGGCCGTGGCCCGGCCCGACACACCCCAGCAGGTGGCGGACGTGCTTGGCTACTGCCATCGTCACGATATTCCGGTGGTGCCTCAGGGCGGTGGCAGCGGCCTGGTGGAAGGTGCACTGCCGGACAGCCATGTGCCTGAGCTGGTGATCAGCCTCGAGCGCCTCAATCGCGTGCGCTCGATCGACCCCCTCAACTTCAGTATGAACGTCGATGCAGGCTGCGTTCTGCAGACCGTCAAGGAAGCCGCTGAAGCACAGGATCTGACCTTCCCGCTGTCACTGGGCGCCCAGGGCAGCTGCCAGATCGGTGGCAATATCGCGACCAACGCTGGCGGTCTCAACGTATTGCGCTATGGCATGATGCGCCAGCTGGTGCTCGGCATTGAGGTGGCACTGCCCGACGGTCGCCTGCTCACCGACATGAAGGCCTTGCACAAGAACAACACCGGCTACGATCTGAAGCAGCTGTTCATCGGCGCCGAAGGGACCCTTGGCATTGTCACCGGAGCGGTGCTCAAGCTCTATCCTCGCCCCCAGGTCACCCGCACGGCCCTGATCGGCTGTCCCAGCGTCGAAGGCGTGCTCGGGCTCTACGCCCAGGCACGCCGCCACTGCTGCGATCTATTGACGGCGTTCGAACTGATTCCCCGCGCCTGCCTGGAGCTGGCCTTCGAAGCCGATGCAACGTTACCCGACCCGTTGGACGGTGCCCATCCGGTATATGTGCTGATGGAGGTGGCCGCCAGTGGGCCAGCAGATCTGGATGCGATGATCGAAGCGCTGTTCGAACGTGGTATGGAAGACGGCCTGCTCGACGATGGCGTGCTGGCCTCCAGCGAGACCCAGGCCGCCCAGTTGTGGCAGCTGCGCGAGGCCATGCTCGAGGGCCAGCAGCGCCGCGGTGAACACCTGCGCACGGATGTTTCCCTGCCCATTTCTCAGCTGCCAGCGTTTCATGCTCAGGCGGAGGCAGCGGTGCTCGAGTCGTCACCGGAGTCCCAGGTCATTGCCTATGGCCACGTCGGCGACGGCAACCTGCACTTCAACATCCTGCCTCCCGGCCACCTGGACGATGACGCCAAGCGCAGCCTGCTGCACGAGCTGGAGGAGCAGATCTTCACCATTGTCGGCGAGTACAACGGCAGCATCAGCGCCGAGCATGGGATCGGCCGCGTCAAGCAGCCTCCCTTCCTAGAGAGCCTGTCCGCCCCGGAACACGACATAATGCGCGGCCTCAAGCGACTTCTCGATCCACGTGGCCTGATGTGCCCTGGACGCATCCTGCCGCGTACCCAGGGTTGAGCCAGGGCTAAGCGATAGGTAAGCGGTAGGTGAGAAATAGTTCAGACATAGTTAAGAGCTAGTTAAGAGCTAGTTAAGCCAAAAGTGGTCAGGGCCGAGACACGCCCTGCCCCATGTGACGCTCGAGCGGCTGACGCGACATATAGCAACGCGAACTGACAAACGAACCAAAGGATGCCCCTATGAATAGCCTGCCTTCTGCCCACGACGTGCTGCCGCAAGACGCCGAGCGCGCCCTGCTGGTCGGCCGAGTCTGGCGTGATGATCAGCGCGGCCCTGTCGTCGTGACGGTGCGCAATGGTGAGGTGATCGACCTGTCCGCCACTGTCAACGTGATGGCTGACCTGCTGGAGCGAGATGACGCTGCACATATCGTAGCCAACGCCGAGGGCGAGTCCCTGGGGGCTCTGGACCGCCTACTCGACAACGCTGGCTCCTCCAGCGCCCCTTACCTGCTCGCCCCCTGCGACGTCCAGGCCATCAAGGCCTGCGGCGTGACCTTCGCGGTCAGCCTGCTTGAGCGAGTGATCGAAGAGCAGGCCGGCGGCGACGCCGCCCGTGCCGGTGAGCTTCGAGAAGAACTCAAGCGCGTCATCGGCGGCGACCTGTCAAAGATCCGTCCTGGCTCGGACGAGGCCATGGCGCTCAAGGCAGAGCTACAGTCCCGAGGCGCCTGGTCGCAATACATGGAGGTCGGCATCGGCCCCGATGCCGAGGTCTTTACCAAGGCTCAACCGCTGTCCGCCGTTGGCCACGGTGCTGCCGTCGGCCTGCACCCGTCGTCACACTGGAACAACCCGGAACCGGAAATCGTGCTGGCAGTCGACGCCCGCGGCAACGCTCGCGGAGCGACGCTGGGCAACGATGTCAATCTGCGCGACATCGAGGGACGCAGCGCGCTGTTGCTGGGCAAGGCCAAGGACAACAACGCGTCTTGCGCCATCGGCCCCTTCATCCGCCTGTTTGACGAACACTTCTCCATGGATGACGTGCGCTCGGCGATGGTCAGTCTGCGTATCGAGGGGGACGATGATTTCCTGCTGGAAGACGCCAGCGACATGCGTGAGATCAGTCGCGATCCGCTGGACCTGGTAAGCCAGACCATTGGCGACCACCACCAGTACCCGGATGGCTTCATGCTGTTCCTTGGCACCATGTTCTCGCCCATCCAGGATCGCGATGGACCCGGCCAGGGCTTTACCCATCATCTGGGTGATCGTGTCACCATCTCGACGCCACGCCTCGGCGCCCTGACCAACCAGGTCCAGCGCTCCGATCGGTTGCCCCCCTGGACCTATGGCATCCGCGCCTGGCTGAAGCATCAGCGCCGCGGCTAGCCCTTGATATGGCGCTTCGGTTGGCTCTTCGGGTCCACAGACAGCGCCTCCCACTCCCTTTTGCCTCGTCTCGCGACGGGGCTTTTTTCGTTATAGCGGTGCCTACACCGCGTCTCCCCAACGGCCGCTAACTCTGAGCTGAACCGCGCGGATACTACAGAAATCTCGCATGCAGTATGCGAGTTCCAGCACCACCCGTAGCTGCCCTTTCGAGCTTGACGTATACCTTCCACGACACCGGGCGGCCCGCGGCCGCCATCGCTGCACCCCGTGGCGACATAGCGACATAGCGACATAACCAAGCAGCGCAAGCCGCCTACGCACGCGCTCCTGAAAGAGCAACCGGAAACGCCTGACCAGAAACGACAAACCGGAAACGACCGACCGAAAGTCACTGGCTGGCCATCACCGGCCGGCAATTACTGACCGGCAATTACTGACCGGCAATTACTGACAAAGGAACCGGACCGAATCCAAAAGGCCAGCCAAGAGCCTTATGACCGACCGACTACCGTGCACAGCCCACAAGCGAGGCGACATCAGCCCTACAAGGCCGTCCCCTGCACAAGGGCGATCAAGGAGGAACTACCATGCTAAACTTGCTGCGCTACTCAGCAGCCATGGCTGCAGGCCTGATGGCTACCAGCGCCCTGGCCGACACCTACTTCGAGATCAAGGATGGGGAGTTGACCCGGCCTACCGGCTTCCGCGAGTGGGTGTTCGTGGGGACCCCACTGACTCCCAACGACATGAACAATGGCAAGGCCCCTTTCCCGGAATTCCATGCCGTCTATCTTGATCCGGAAAGCTGGGAGCATTGGAAGGAGACTGGCGAGTTTCGCGATGGCGCGATCATGGTCAAGGAGCTGATCAGCGTCGGCAGCAAGCAGGCTGCCAGTGGCAACGGCTACTTCATGGGTGAGTACATCGGTCTCGAGGCCACCATCAAGAGCAGCGAGCACTTCCCGGACGAGCCAGGCAACTGGGCCTACTACAGTTTCTCGACGCCGGATCACTCAAGCCTCAAGGAGACTGCGGCCCCCTTTCCCACCGCCGCCTGTAACGCCTGCCATGCGGCAGCGGCGGCAGACGACTTCGTCTTCACCCAGTACTACCCCGTGCTGACAGCGGGCAAGGGTGCTGGTGTAGACGCAGGCGGCGGCACGCAGTCCCAACTGGGCACCACCCCATAGCCTGACTGACAAATTCCACCTTAGCGCCTGACGCTTACCGGTTCCCTGCCCTTCTGGCGGCCACCTACGGCCGCCTCTTTTTACATCAAAGACCCTTCTTTACTGAGGCCTGCTGCTTGTTTCTGACGGCGCCGGTCACCGCGCTTTGCTGCGACCATGGCCACGGCGCCAGAGCGATACTTATGCACCCGTCCTCTCACCCCAGTTCTTTGCCCAGCACTTTCAAGCTCAGCACTTTCAAGCTCAGCTCTTTCAAACCCAGCCCTTTCACCTTCGACTCAGTCCACCCCAGTCCCTTGAAGTGAAGCCTCGCATGGGTGGTTGCCGCCGTATCGCGATGATCAGGCTCGACCAAAGTCGACCCGTTCAGGCAATTGCAATCTCTCGTAGCTGCGCCATACTGCACCTACCATCATGCTAGCATCCTGTCATACCACCAAGACTAACGTCGAACAAAAGGGCTCGCCCTGGCAAATCCCAGCGTCACGGCCACCATAAGCAAGTCGCGATGCCCTGTTAGGTGCTGCATGACGACACCGCCGAGCCATAACTGAGGCATAACTGAGGCATAACTGAGGCATAGCCGAGCCGTGACTGAGGAATGGCCGAGCAATGACCGAGCTGCGAGACAGCAGAAGAGCACAGGCACGGGCCGGCGGGAGAAGTGAAGAAAAGGACTGAGGTTGCCTCTGAACTCTCGCCGCGGTTGCGGCAGATCAGCAGGTCCGGCGACCAGACTAAGCCAGCCGACACGCTGGGTAAGCAGGTCGCTGTCGCCGAGCAACGAGGTCCACAACGATTCACAACAACGATGACCCGGATTACAGGAGTTGCCATGCGCCTGTCAGGAAAGACCGCCTTAATCACCGCCGCAGGTCAGGGTATTGGACGCGCCACCGTCGAACGTTTCTTGGCCGAGGGTGCCGAGGTGCACGCCACCGATATCGACGTGAGCAAGCTGGAGGATCTCGCCGGCACGCCCCGTCTTCACTGCCATCACCTGGACGTGACCCAGCCAAGTGCCATTGACGCCCTCAAGCACTCACTGCCAAGCCTGGATATTCTGTTCAACTGCGCGGGCTACGTGCACAGCGGTAGTCTGCTCGAATGCTCGGAAGACGCCTTCGAGCGCTCCATGGCGATCAACGTCACCGCCATGTACCACACCCTTCGCGCCTTTCTTCCCGGTATGCTGGATGCGGGCGGCGGCAGCATCATCAACATGGCGTCGGTTGCCAGCAGCCTCAAGGGGGTGCCGGGACGCTTCGCCTATGGCACCAGCAAGGCTGCCGTGATCGGCCTGACACGCTCGGTGGCGGCGGACTACGTCACCCATGGCATTCGCTGCAACGCCATTTGCCCGGGGACCGTCGAATCACCTTCCCTGAGCGAACGTATTCGCGCTCAAGCCGACGCGCTGGGCCAGGACGAAGCCCAGGTACGCCAAGCCTTTCTCGATCGTCAGCCCATGGGCAGACTGGGCAAGACGGACGAAATCGCGGCACTGGCCGTCTACTTGGGCTCAGACGAATCGGCCTATACCACCGGCACCTGTCAGATCATCGACGGAGGCTGGCTAGCCTGACGCCAGTCGACCGTGAGGTCTCGGCGCCTCACTTCGCCGCCCTGATATCGACGCCCTGTCATTGACACCACAACGCACAAGGACCACCCATGAAACTATTGAGATTCGGCAACCCAGGACAAGAAGCGCCAGGCATCCTTGATCAAGCCGGCCGCATTCGCGATCTGTCAGGCGTCCTCGACGATCTTTCCGGCGCAGCACTGGGTCGTGAAAGCCTGGAGAAAATCGCCCGCCTGGATCTTGAGCAACTTCCCCTGGTGCCTGCCGATACTCGTATCGGCCCCTGCGTCGGCAACGTCGGCAAGTTTATCTGTATCGGCCTGAATTACGCCGATCACGCCGCAGAGAGCGGAGCTGAGGTCCCGCCGGAACCGGTCATCTTCAACAAGTGGACCAGCGCTATTTGCGGCCCCGATGACGATGTCATGATTCCCCGCGACTCCAGCAAGACGGACTGGGAAGTGGAGCTCGGTGTCGTCATCGGCAAGGCCGGTCGCTATATCGACGAAGCGGAGGCACTCGAGCATGTTGCCGGCTACTGCGTCGTCAATGACGTGTCGGAGCGTGAGTTTCAGCTCGAGCGCAGCGGCACCTGGGACAAGGGCAAGGGCTGCGACACCTTCGGCCCCCTGGGCCCCTGGCTGGTCACCAGGGATGAAGTCGCTGACCCCCAGGATCTCAACCTCTGGCTTGAAGTCGACGGCAAGCGCTATCAGGACGGCAGCACCAAGACCATGGTGTATCAGGTCGCTTTCCTGGTCAGCTATCTGAGTCGTTTCATGAGCCTGCAGCCGGGCGATGTCATCTCCACCGGCACGCCCCCAGGCGTTGGGCTTGGCCAGAACCCACCGGTCTTCCTGCGCCCGGGCCAGACCATGCGCCTGGGTATCGAAGGGCTGGGCGAGCAGACCCAGAAGGTCATCGCGGATCCGCTGGCATGACCACCCCCGCTGCCCAGATGGATGTCGCCGTCTGCGTCGAGCCCGGTCACCTGCGACTGGAACAGCGCCACCTTCCCCGGCCGGACGCCGGGGAAGCGCTGGTGCGCATTCAGCGTATCGGCGTCTGCGGGACCGATATCCATGCCTTCTCCGGTCGTCAGCCCTATTTCTCTTACCCTAGGGTTCTGGGACACGAGCTCGCCGGCACCGTTGAAGCCCTGGCCGATGACGTGCCGGGGGCCTTGCGGGCGCAGCTGCTGGGGCAGCAGGTCTACGTGATTCCCTACCTTCACTGTGGCCAGTGCCGCGCATGCCAGCGCGGCACCACCAACTGCTGCCAGCAGATGCAGGTCGTCGGGGTCCATCAGGACGGTGGTATGGCCGAGTGGCTCACGGTCCCCGTCGGCCATCTTGTTGCTTGCCAGACGCTGACGCTGGATGAGCTGGCGCTGGTGGAATGCCAGGCCATCGGCGCCCACGCGGTGCGTCGCGCCGCCGTCACCGAGCGCGACCTGGTGGCCGTTGTCGGCACCGGTCCCATCGGTATCGGCGTGGCCCAGGTCGCTCGTGCCCAGGGCGCGCGGGTGGTGGTACTGGATAGCAATGCCGAGCGACTGGCGTTCTGCCGCGAGGCGCTTGGCTTCCATGACACCCTGCTGGTGGGACAGGACGACCCGGCGCAGCAGCTTGTACAGCTTAACCAAGGTGCCCTGGCCGACGTCGTGTTCGATGCCACCGGCAATCCCGCTGCCATGGAGGCGGGGTTCGAGCTGGTGGGCCACGGTGGACGCTACGTGCTGGTCAGCCTGGTCAAGGCCGACATCCGTTTTCATGACCCCGACTTCCACGCCAAGGAAGTCACCCTGCTGGCCAGCCGCAATGCCACCGGTGAAGACTTCGCCAAGGTGATTGACCTGCTGGCCACTGGCCAGCTCAAGGTCTCCCCGATGATTACCCACCGCGCCGAGTTATGCGAGCTGCCGGACACCATGGCGCAGTGGTGCGACAGCAGCAACGGGGTGATCAAGGCGATGATCAGCGTGCCCGACAGGACAGCGGATCAGTCCTAGAACGCGACAGGCCAGGACACCTATGAGCCAGCTAAAGGCAGACGCGCTATCGCTCCTCTTTCTGGCGCCTGGCCATACCCAGCTTCTCAACACATAGCGACAGTATTGACCGTGACGATGAGGACATCACTATCATGACCACGCAAGCCAGCCACCGCGCCTCGACCGCGACCATCGCCACCGACCTGCCGCAGGAAAGCCTGCGCGTGCACCCCGACGACAACGTCCGCGTGGCCTTGCGTGATCTTGCTGTGGGGCAGCAAATCGAAGATGAAGCGGGTTCGCTGACCCTGGTGGAGGCGATCCGCCGCAAGCACAAGTTTGCCCTGGTGGACCTCGCCGAGGGCGACATCGTCACCATGTACGGTGTGACCGTGGGAAAAGCCACCCGAGCCATCACCAAGGGTAGTGCGATTCGTACCGACAACCTTGAACACTTTACCCATTCGGACACGCCCGTCAGCCGTCGTCAGAGCTGGCAGGGACCGGATGTCTCGCGTTTCGACGGCACCACCTTCGATGGCTACCATCGCCCGGATGGCAGCGTCGGCACGGCCAACCTGTGGCTCGTGGTGCCCCTGGTATTCTGCGAAAACCGCAACATCGAGGTGCTGCGCCAATGCGTTGCCGACGCCCTTGGTGACGATCCTTTCCGCGACTACAAGCAGCTGGCGCGCACCATGCTGCACGGCGACACGTCCGCCAGTCTCTCGGCTCCGCTGACGTCTCCCTTCCCCAACGTCGACGGGGTGCGCTTCCTCACCCATACCCTGGGCTGTGGCGGCACTGACGACGACGCCCAGGCATTGTGCAATCTGCTCGCCGGGTACATTACCCATCCCAATGTGGCAGGCGCTACCGTGTTGAGCCTGGGCTGCCAGAAGGCTCAGATCGCCATGCTCAGGCAGGCGGTCGCCACCAAGGATCCCGACGGCCTGCGGCCGGTACACTATCTTGAGCAGCAGGCCAGTGACAGCGAAGATGCGCTGATCGAGCGCGCGCTGGGCACTATCTTCGACGGCCTCAAAGAGGCCAACCAGGTGACCCGTCAGCCGGCTCCCCTTTCCAAGCTGCGCATTGGCGTCGAATGTGGCGGATCCGATGGATTCTCCGGCCTGTCTGCCAACCCGGTGGTCGGGGGCACCATCGATCGCCTGGTCACCCTCGGGGGTAGCGGGATTCTCAGCGAATTTCCCGAACTGTGTGGCGTGGAGCATGAGCTGCTGGCCCGCTGTGTCGATGATGCCACCGCCGAACGCTTCTCTAGCCTGATGCAGGCCTATCAGCGACACGCCGAAGCCGTCGGCGCGAGCTTTTCCATGAACCCCTCACCGGGCAATATCCGCGATGGCTTGATCACTGATGCGATGAAGTCTGCAGGGGCCGCCAAGAAGGGCGGGGACAGCCCGGTGGTGGAAGTGCTCGACTACACCGAGACGGCCACTCGGACGGGGCTTGCCCTGCTCTGCTCCCCTGGCAATGATGTCGAGTCCACCACCGCCCTGGCGGGCTCCCACGCCAACCTGATCATCTTTACCACCGGACTGGGCACGCCGACCGGCAACCCGGTCGCCCCTACCTTGAAGGTCGCCAGCAACTCGGAGCTGGCACAGCGCATGTCCGATATCATCGATTTCGACACTGGCGCTGTCATCCGCGGGGAGGCGTCCATCGACGAGCTGGCCGATGCGCTGCTGGCGCTGTGCATCGAGACCGCCTCCGGGCGCTACACCACCCGTGCGGTAGGCCTCGCCCAACATGACTTCATCCCCTGGAAGCGGGGTGTCTCACTGTGACGCTAGTGCCGACAGAGACATCTGCGGCATTGCCTCCGGCGACGCTGATGCAGTTCGGCGTGGGACGTTTCCTGCTCGCCCATGTCGATCTGTTCGCCAGTCAGGCCCGCTCAGCCGGCGGTGACGTCGAGATCATCGCCGTACAGACCTCAGATCGCCCTACCGGTCGCGGCAAGGCCCGCGCCCTCGCCCAGGCAGCAAGCTATCCGGTTCAGCTGCGCGGACGACGCCACGGCGAGCTGATCGACACACGGCTCGCTGTCGACAGCATCACCCGCTCGCTGGTGGCCGCGGAGGACTGGGCGGAAGTACACCGGTCCTTCTGCAACGACGTCACCCATGTGGTGTCCAACACCAGCGAATCGGGTTATCTCGTCGCCACCGGAGACAGCCCGCTGGCGCCATGCCCGGTCAGCTTTCCTGCCAAGCTGACCCAGTTGCTAAAGGCACGCTTCGACGCTGATCGCCACGGGGTCACGCTGCTCCCCTGTGAACTGCTGACCGACAATGCCGGCGTGCTCAGAGACGTGGTGCTGGGCCTGGCCCGGGACAGCTATCAGGATGCAGCCTTCGAGCAATGGCTCACCGCTGAGTGCGTCTGGGTGCCTACCTTGGTGGATCGTATCGTGTCCGCCGAGCTTGAGCCGGTGGGCGCCGTGGCTGAGCCCTATGGCCTGTGGGCGATTCAGCAGGTGGACGGGCTGACACTTCCCTTTCGGCATGACGATGTGCTGCTGGTGGAGGACCTGGGCCCCTATGAACGTCGCAAGCTTCATCTGCTGAACCTGGCCCACACCTGGCTGGTGGCGCGAGCGCGGCAGCTGGGTGTGATGGAGCAGCTGCCGCTGGTGCGCCAGGCCATGGAGGATCCGCGACTCGGCGGTGAACTCATTGCGCTGCTGAGAGAGGAAGTCGTGCCGGTGCTCGATCATGAGTACCCGGGGATGGCGCTCGACGAGTACGTCGACAGCATCATCGAGCGCTTCTGCAACCCCTGGCTGGACCACCAGCTGGTCAATATTGCCCAGAATCATGAACAGAAGCTGGAGCGTAGACTGGCGCCTGTGCTTGCCATGGCAAGACGCCAAGGCAGAGCGCTGCCTCGCCTCGCTGCAGCCCTTGCGCCACACAAGAGAGACACGAGAGCGACCCCGCCATCAGCGCAATAGGCTGACAGCAGATACGACGCAGGCCCAGAGGCTTATGCCCCTGGGCCTGCACGTTTGGCGACCAGCGCTCACCATACCGACCACCAATGCGAGTCAGTCTGCGTCCTGTCGAGACCCCAGCCGTTGCTTCATCTGCATGTAGGTTCCGTAATGGCGGTCCAGATGACGTCGCATCGCTGACTCGGCAGCTTCGGGGTCACGGGCAGCAATCGCCTCCACAATCTCGGTATGCGCCTCCAGTGCCGCCAGATCCTCTCCGGGTTGTTGCAGCGCCTGGGCCCGACGATCGTCCAGCCATTCAGACAGGGCCTGATGGATGGCATCGTAGATGGGGTTGTGACCGATCCGCGCCAGCACCCCATGAAAGTCGTTGTCGGCGCGTTTGACCGCGGCCTCGTCACCGATGACGGAGCGCTGCGTCTCCAGCGCATCCCTCAGGGCCTGAACCTCTTCATCGGTGGCATGCTGAGCCGCCTGGCGAGCCAGCGCCACTTCGAACAAGGCCCGCGCCTCCTGGAAGTACTGCTGCCCCTCGGGCTTGGCCAACAGCTGTCGAGTGACCCCCGACAGGCGCGCCATCACCGCCTCGGCGGTAGGTCGAATCACCCTGGCGCGGGTGCCACTATTAATGGCGATCAGCCCAAGCTGCTGCAGGTAGAACAAGGCCTCCCTCACCGCAGGGCGGCCAACACCGAACTGCTCCATCAACTCACGCTCTGAGGGCAGCTGATCATTCTCCCCCAACCTGCCTTCCAGAATCTCGGCCTCAAGTTGTTCGGCCACCTGCTCGGACAGCGTCTTGCGCTCCACCCGAAATCTGCTCATCGACGCGTCTCTCCCTCAATCACGCCCCCGAGACATGCGGGGCATGGCGCACATGGTACTGCAACAGGGTGGCCCTGTGGGACTTCCCGCGTCAGCCAGGGCCGCGATGCCCTTGTGCGTCGCTGCTTGTCTGCGGCCCATTGACATCGTTGGCGCGACGAGTGACTTGCTCTTCAGCCCTCGCTGAGGGGCTCAACGCGGTATTGCTCGGCGATACGGCGATAGGCATCCCGCTGGGCATGATCCAATGGAATCCCCTCTGCACGTCGCTCGCGACGGGTCTGCCACTCTCGGTCTCCTGGCGCCAATACCTTCGCTTCTGCGCTTGACGCCATACCGCGCAAATCCCTGAGGTAGTCACCCATACGCTGCGCAAACTCGCCTTGGCCTGCAAAGGCGTCTGGATGCATCACCAGAAAGAAGTGGCCGACACCTCTCGGTGTGTGCATGTCGGGACCGCCCATGGGCAATAGATGGAAGCCATGGACCATATTGGACAGCGTCGAGCTAAGCACCTCGACCATGCCCGCCAGCCCCGCCCCCTTGAAGCCGAAGCTGCCTCCACCTAATGGCAGCAGCGCTTCCACCCGCTTGGCATCAGTGGTCGTGGTGCCGTTGCCATCCGCGGCAATGTCGGACGGCAGCGGACGGTCAATGGCGGCATACTGCTGCACCCTGTTCCAGGGCACCGCGCTGGTGGCCATGTCCAGCAGATAGGGGTCGTCGTTCTCCACCGGTGCGGCAAAGGCGATGGGGTTGGTGCCGTGGAAGGGGGCCTGACTACCATGCAGCAGAACAAACGGATCGGAATTGCAGAACGCCATACCGATCAGCCCCTGTTCTGCCGCAGCCAGGGCATAGCATCCCGCCGCACCGAAGTGAGAAGAATGACCGACCGCTACCGCACCCATTCCGGCCTGCCTTGCCATGGCGGCAGCGTGCTCCATCGCCCGGTAACCGGCCAGGTGGCCCAGGCCATTGTCTGCGTCCAGCACTCCTGTGGCGGCGAGGCGCTGTTCAAAGCGCATTTCCGGACTGCCATTGATGCGCCCTCCCTGCAACGCTTGCAAGTAGTGTGGCAGCAGCCGCAGACCGTGACTGTCGGTGCCCATCAGTGACGCCGTGACGAGGGCTCGGCTCACCGCCTGCTGCGATGCGGTATCGGCCCCCGCCGCCGCCAGCGCCTGCTGGATAAAGCGACTCAGGTCGTCTTGGCCCACCCTGCAGGCCAAGTATTGGCTGTGACTCATGTCGAGATCCTTGCGTGTCCTTGCGTGTGGTGAAATCCGTCCGGCATGGCGGGGAGCCCTTCACTCACCCGCCACACCCCGACGCGATGGGGTAACTCAGCGATAGACCAGCGTCGGCAACCATAGGGAGATCGCCGGAATGAAGGTGACCAGCGCCAAAGCCACGACCAGCGGCACCAGGAACGGCAGGGTCCCCCGCATGCATTTCTCGAAGGAGATATTCGATACCCGGGACAGCACGTACAGCACCATCCCCACCGGCGGCGTCAGCAGCCCGATCATCAGGTTAAGCACCATGATGACGCCGAAGTGCACCGGATCGACGCCCGAGGCCACCGCCACCGGCAGCAGTACCGGCACCAGGATGGTGATGGCGGCGATGGTTTCCATGAAACATCCCACCACAATCAGCACCAGGTTGATGATCAGCAAGACCGCGATCGGATTGTCCTGGAACGGGCCGAGCAGCCCCATCACGTGCTGGGTGACCTGGTTGCTGGTCAGTATCCAGGCAAAGATCGAGGCGCCGGCGACGATGAACAGGATCACCGCCGTGGTCTCGATGGTCTCGAAGCTGACCTTCAGCAGCCGTCGCCAGGTCAGGGTCCGGTAGACCAGTCCGCCAAGAATCAAGGCATACACCACCGCGGCGATGGCCGCCTCCGTGGGCGTGAACGCCCCGGTGACAATGCCGCCCACGATGATGACCGGAGTCAGCAGCGACAGCAGCGCCCTGGAAAAGGTCTGGCCCAGCACCGACACCGAAAAGCGCGCGTCACGCTGATAGCCACGACGACGGGACAACCAGGTAATCATCAGCATCAAGGTGAGCCCCATCAGCAGGCCCGGCACCAACCCTGCCGCGAACAGCTGGCCCACGGATACCGACGCCATCACACCATAGATGACCATCGGCAGGCTGGGCGGAATAATCGGGCCGATGGTGGATGACGCAGCGGTGATACCGACCGCGAACTCCTGGTCGTATCCCGCGTCACGCATGGCCTTGATCTCGATGGTACCCAGCCCCCCGGCATCTGCCACGGCGGCGCCGGACATGCCAGAGAACACGATGCTTGCGCCCACGTTGACGTGCCCCAGGCCACCGCGCATCCAGCCCATCAAGGCCTTGGCGAAATCAAAGATGCGTGTGGTAATGCCGCCGTTGTTCATCAGGTTGCCGGCCAGGATAAAGAAGGGAATCGCCAGCAACGGAAAGCTGTCGATACCGTTGATCATCCGGTGCACCACGACCACATCGGGCACCCGCCCGGTGAGCAGGACGTACATGAGGCACGAGCCAGCCAGACTGATCGCGATAGGCACGCCACAGACCAGCAGGGTGAACAGCGACGCAAACAAGAACGACAGATGGTAGTCAAACAGCGCCAGCCCAACGCACCCAACAACCGCCATCGCCGCCACGATGGGCGGGATGACGGAGCCGCGTCGAGCGCTGATCATAGCTTCAGTCATGTTGTTATTCCTTGTCAGTCGTCTTCACGGCACATCAGTTCGCTCTCGCCCGTCTTCCAGTGGCGAATCGCCAGCTGAATGGAGCGCACCAGCATCAGCACCACGCCGACGAAGACCACGTAGTAAAGCAGGCTCTTGGGCAGGTCTATCGACACCATCATCGAATTGGTGCGTCCCGCCAGCTGCCAGGTAATCCAGGCCAGCATGCCGAGAAAGGCAATCCGCACCAGGTCGACCAGGGTCCACATGGTGCGGGCGACCGGCTCCGACAGATAGCGATAGAAGAACTCCACAGCGATATGCGAGCCCTTGCGCGCCGCCATGGCGCTGCCAAGAAACCCGACGGCGACCAGCAGGTAGCGAGCGATCTCTTCCGTCCAGGCCAGCGAGTTGCCGAGGACATAGCGGCTGAAGAACTGCACAAAGACATCCAGCGCCAGTAACCAGAACACCACCAGGGTCAGGTAGTCCTCGAGGCCAACGTCACCCTTGCGAATGGCGTCGTCGTCCTCGGGAACGTCAAATGCGACGGTTGTTTGCTGGCTCGGGCCTTGCCCCGAAGATGGGCCGGCATCGGGTGACGGGCGCGCCGCTCCATCAGGTGCATGATGGATGTCAGCACCTTCATCAGAATGTGTCATCGATAGTCTCCTTCGGGGAGGGCGTCCAGCGCCCTCCCCGGCCGTCAATTACTGGCCGATGGCCTGGAGACGGTCGTAGGTTTCCTGATCCCAGGTCGCCACGTCACCGTTATGGGCAGGCAATACCGCCTCACGGAAAGGTTCGGTATCGACCTCGTTGACCGTGACGCCCTGCTCTTCGAACCAGGCAATCAAGTCCTGCTCCTGTTGCAGGATATCCGCGGTGATCTTCTCGCCGGCTTGCTGGTAGACATCGCGGAAGATCGCCCGATCCTCCTCGGACAGCCGATTCCACAGCGGGCCGCCGGCGATAGTGATCAGCGAGTCGGTAATGTGGCCGGTCAGGTTGATGTAGTCCTGCACTTCATAGAATGCCTTGGCCTTGATCGTGGGCAGCGGGTTTTCCTGCGCATCCACCACGCCCTGCTGCAGGGCCAGATAGACTTCGGCGAAGGCAATCGGGGTCGGGTTGGCACCGACCGCCTCGGGGAACATCATGTACATCGGTGCGTTGGGCACCCGAATCTTGAGATCCTCCATGTCCGCCGGAGTATCGATGGCGACATTAGAGGTAGTGTGGCGCTTGCCATAGTAGTTCATGGCCAGCGGGACGTTGCCCGTGGCCTCTTCGTAGCCCTGGGCGATCTCGGCGAAGAGGTCACTGTCGACATAGGCCTGCCAGTGGTCGACGTCGCGGAACATGTAGGGAGCCCCGGCAATGCCAATCGGTCCGTAGGAACGGCCAGCGAATTGATTGCCGGTAAAGATCAGATCGACGGTACCAAGACTTAGCCCCTCATTGATGTCCGCTTCCTTACCCAGAGAAGATGCAGGGTGCACTTCAACGGAATAGCGACCATCGGTTCGCTTCTCGATTTCTTCTCCTGCCCACACCGCCCACTCGTGATAGGGCTCGGACGTTTCGTAGACGTGGGCAAAGGTCAGGGTCTCTGCCTGAGCCGCAGCGGACATACTCAGGCCGACGGCGACCGCCAGGAGGGATCGACGTGCGAGACGGTGTGACGACTGGCGTTGGTTGGAGCGCATCTTGTTATTCTCCCGTGCTCTTGGACGGATGGATGAGGGACCGGTAAACCGCGAGTCAATCTGCCGCCCTGACAGGACGACTGTATACGTGTCATACCAGTCAGGCTGAATCTAGATGCGCATCACATCCTGTGCAAGCGTGTCAGGGACCAACTTTGGTCGACCAGGTATCGCTAGAGTGCTATCGCTACCCTGCTACCGATACCGTCCCGGCGCTGCGTGGCAGGCGTCCCATACGCTTCACCCCGATGACTCGCACGACAACCTCACCCACGATTGATCTCGGTCAACCATCTGAGTCAGTTCGGAGAATAGTACGTCGCCGAAGATACCCCTCAACCACCAATAAAGTGTGCACTCTCACCTTTAACGGGGCATCGAGCATGCCTATTTTCACCCTTATCATCATCACGACTGATACACTACAGCGGCAAAGTTGATAGAGGTAAGCCAGTTCGACCAATATGTTGCGAGCTCTGTATCACTTGTGACCAAGCGCCCGCATATAAGTAAAACGCAAAGCATTAACCGCGTAACAAAGAACGGGCACACTATCAATATTGCTATGCCGGAAACGTCGCTACCCCCTGGCAACCCAATTCCCCTTAGGAACAAACTGTGACAACCTACCGCAAAGCATCATGAGAAGGACTCTGACGGAGCATTGGCTCTACTCGGTCAACCCCATGGTCCCAGACATCACCTTTTCCAGGAGTATCGGCATTGATCAGAGTTCTCGTCGCTGACGATCATCACCTGGTTCGCACCAGTATCGTTCATCTGCTGAACGCAGAAAAAGACATCAATGTGGTGGGCGAGGCTGCCGATGGTGAAGAAGCCATTGCGCAGACCCGGCGCCTCAACCCGGATGTGGTGGTCATGGACATACGCATGCCAGGCATCGGGGGTTTGGAGGCGACGCGCAAGATCCGGCGCCTGACCTCGGATATCCGCATTCTGGTGCTGACCGCCTTTATCGAAGAGGCCTTTGCCCAGCGCCTGCTGGAAGCCGGTGCCCATGGGTTTATCAGCAAGGGCTCCCAGCATGACGAAATGGTAAAGGCTATCCGAGCGGTATTTGCCGGCCAGCGCTTTGTCAGCCCGGAGATCGCTCAGCGGCTGGTGCTGTCACGCATCGATCACGAAGAAAACCCCTTTGATCAGCTGTCCCAGCGCGAGCTACAAGTGGCCATGATGATTGTCAACGCCCAGCGTGTTGCCGACATTGCGGATCGCATGTTCTTAAGCCCCAAGACGGTCAACACCTACCGCTATCGCATTTTCGAAAAGCTTGGGGTCAACTCCGATGTCGCGTTGACTCACCTGGGCCTGCGACACGGGCTGGTCGAGGGCTTCAAGGAAGACTGACGCCATGGCGGCGCGCCGAACCCTCTCATCTGCCATCAGATGTCGGCGCGCGTGCCCTGTGGCGGTCTGTCGAACGTCCCCCTCTTTTCCTGCTCCAGCTCCCCCCCAGCCAACGCGGCACGTCATCCCCACGTTACTTGGGCCGTCCTTCTAGCTTATAGCACCTTTCGTTTCCTTAAGGCGTGTACCTGGATTCTTGCCCACCTGCACCGACAACCTGGTGCGCAGCAATTGACGCAGCATGTTCATTGCTCTGGTAGCATGGCTCGACGATGCTACGCCAACGGAACACGCCACGCTCGCCTATGACCTTCGACGCTCGACGCTTTCTTGAGACGGTCAGTGAATCGCCCGGTATCTACCGGATGTACGATGACCAGTCCAACACCCTGTACATTGGCAAGGCTCGTCGTCTCAAGCCTCGTCTCGCCAGCTATTTCCGCGGCGCCTTGAATGCCAAGACACAGGCGCTGGTGAGCCGCATCCACGATATACAGGTCACGGTCACCAACAGCGAGACCGAAGCCCTGCTGCTCGAGCAGACCCTGATCAAGCAGCTGCGCCCGCCGTACAACATCCTGCTGCGTGACGACAAGTCGTATCCTTTTGTGTTTGTCAGCGATCGACACCCCTATCCCGCACTGGAATACAAGCGCGCCCGCACGCGCCACGAGGACGGGCGGTATTTCGGGCCCTATCCGAGCAGCAATGCGGTACGCGATACCTTGTCCTTGATGCAGAAGGTCTTTCGCATCCGCAATTGCGAGGACAGTGTCTTCGCCCACCGTACTCGTCCCTGTCTGCAGTACCAGATCCAGCGCTGCAGTGCTCCCTGTGTCGACTACATCAGCGAAGAGGACTATCGCCGCGATATCGAGCATGCCATTCAGTGCCTGGAGGGACGCAGCGAGGCGGTCAGCAAGGAGCTGACCGAGGAAATGGAAGCCGCCAGTGAGGCACTGAATTTCGAGGAGGCCGCGCGCCTGAGAGACCAGCTTCAGGACCTTCGCCGCCTGCAGCAGCGCCAGGTCGTGGATACTGGCAGCGGCGACGCTGATGCCTTTGCGCTGGCATCACAGCCCGGCGCGCTGTGCATCTCCGTGCTGTCTATTCGACAGGGGCGCCTGCTGGGCGCGCGCCACTACAGTCCCACCAACAACCTGGACCTGGGGGAAGCGCAGCTGCTGGGCGACTTCGTCAGCCAGTACTATCTCGGACAGGCCAGGGAAATCCCTTCTGACGTGCTGACCAGTCACCCGGTACCGGATGCGGAGCTGATCGCCAGCGCGCTCAGCGAAAATGCTGGGCGACGCATTCGCCTGACCGACAAGGTGCGTGGTCATCGCGCACAGTGGCGGGAGCTGGCCAGGACCAACGCTGAGCAGCAGCTGGCGGGACAGCTAGCGAATCAGACCCAGCTGGCCAAGCGCTTTGAAGACTTGCGCCAGGCACTCGACCTTGAACACACCCCCCAGCGGCTTGAGTGCTTTGACATCAGCCACAGCCACGGCGAAGCGACGGTGGCCTCCTGCGTTGTCTTCGACCAGGACGGACCGCGCAAGAGCGACTATCGCCGATTCAACATCAAGAACATCGCGCCAGGGGATGACTATGCGGCGATGCAGCAGGCGTTGACCCGGCGCTTCAAGCGCCTGGCGGAAGGCGAAGGGGTGCTCCCCGATATTCTGGTAGTGGACGGCGGCAAGGGTCAGCTCAACATGGCACGGGACGTGCTCGCTGACCTCGGCGTTACCCAGGTCCAGCTACTCGGCGTCGCCAAGGGCACCACCCGCAAGGCCGGGCTTGAAACGCTGTACGTCGATACTGTCGATCGCAGCCTGGCGCTGCCCCCCACCTCGCCCGGTCTTCATCTGATCCAGCATATCCGCGATGAATCTCATCGCTTCGCCATCGCCGGTCACCGGGCAAAACGCGACAAGGCCAGGCGCACCTCAACCCTGCAGGATATCCCCGGCGTCGGGCCCAAACGCCGCCGCGAGCTCCTGCGCTTCTTCGGCGGACTGCAAGGCATCAAGCAGGCCACCAAGGATGAGCTGGCTCGCGTCCCTGGCATCAGCGCGACCATGGCCGACACAATTCACCGCGCTCTGCATGGATGAGTTGAGGTATCGCGGATAGAATGGACCACCCTGACGGGGCACCGCGCATCCCCGACCCCTATTACAGCACCCTCCAGCAAGGACAGCGGTATCCATGAACATTCCCAACATTCTGACCCTGGCACGCATCGTCTTCATTCCTCTGCTGGTGGTACTTTTCTACCTCCCCTTCGAATCCAGCATGCTGGTCGCTGCGGCGCTCTTCGGGCTGGCCTCGGTGACCGACTGGCTGGACGGTTATCTGGCACGCAAGTGGGATCAATCCACGCCCTTCGGCGCCTTCCTCGACCCCGTGGCCGACAAGCTGATGGTGGCGGTGGCGCTGGCCCTGCTGATCGAGCGCTATGACGCAGCCTGGCTGACACTTCCCGCCCTGGTGATCATCGGGCGAGAGATCGTCATCTCGGCCCTGCGTGAATGGATGGCGGAGATGGGCAAGCGGGGCTCAGTGGCCGTTTCATGGATCGGCAAGGTCAAGACCACGCTGCAGATGGTGGCGCTGCTGTTGCTGCTGGCCTTCCCGCCTGGACACCTGATCGCAGAGGCGGGCGTCGCAACCCTCTACGCTGCCGCCATCCTGACCCTGTGGTCGATGATCCAGTACCTGCGGGCCGCTTGGCCCCATCTGGCTCGCTCGCTCTGATAAAAACATCGACTCGAGGAAAAGCGTTTGACAGTCACCGACTTATCCGTATAATACGTCCTCGAGTCAGGCGGGAATAGCTCAGTGGTAGAGCACAACCTTGCCAAGGTTGGGGTCGCGAGTTCGAATCTCGTTTCCCGCTCCATCAACAGACGATGGTTGACTCTTGAGGCTGGATGGCAGAGTGGTTATGCAGCGGACTGCAACTCCGTGTACGCCGGTTCGATTCCGACTCCAGCCTCCATCTTTTCTTTTCAGACCCCCATGCTCTGGAAAGTCTGATGGTTGCCCTGCCGCACCAGGTACAACGGCACCCCTCCTCTATTGCCACATGGCTGGCGATCTTGTTGCCCGGATGGCGAAATTGGTAGACGCAAGGGACTTAAAATCCCTCGGTGGCAACACCGTGCCGGTTCGAGCCCGGCTCCGGGCACCAGTAATATCAATGCCTTACGCGACCTAGTCCCTCGGCGCCCTCCTCAGTGGTCGCAATTTGGTCGCAAAGCTTCGGCAACCTGCCCGCCACATGATCCAGACGCGAGTCGAACATATGCGCGTAGCGACTGGTCACCACCAAGCTGCTGTGGCCCAGTAACGCCTGCACCGTCGTCATCACTTCCCCTGCCTCAGCCAGTAGGCTGGCATAGGTATGGCGAAGGTCATGAAAGCGCAGATCGTCACGCCTGATAGCCCGTCGCGCAGCTTCAAAAGCCCTCCTCAGTTGGTGAGGGTCAGATGCAAACGGAAGATTGGCCACCAAGGCCGCACCGTCTTCCGGGAGCGGCACCACCCGAGCCTTGCCGCTTTTGGTCTGCCCTGGTCGCAGCAGTATGCGACCACCTTGGATGTTGCCTGGTTCCAGCGACAGAAGTTCGCCGCGGCGCAGCCCAGTCAAAGCAGCCAACGTGATGATTCGCCGCTCCTCCGGGCAATCCTCTGGCACCGCCTCAACCAAGCGCCGAATGTCTCCCGCAGTCAGGTAGACATGACGCTCGTTTTTCGGAGTAGGCTTGCGCAACTTGCCGTCCAGCGGCTGATCCAGCCAATCCCACTCCCGATACGCAAGGCTCAGCACTCGCTTGACCACCTGGGTTCGGTTATTGATCGTGCTTTGGCTGAGCCGCCTCTTACGCATATCCTTCTGCATCGCCCGGGCGGCATCCAGCACCTCATGACCAAGAAGCACGTCCGGTGCGTTCTCGTCGAACCAGCGGGCGACTGCACGAATGCTCGCGCCCTGGCTGTTCGTGTCATACTCCTCGACCCAGCGCAGAAGACCCTCCATGAAGGTTCTTCGCTCCTGCCTTCCCATGAGGCCATTGAATTGTGCCTCGTTCAGTTCAGCCTCTCGCTTCGTTGCGAACTGCTTTGCTTCCTTTTCCGTGACAAACGTTCGCTGATATCTGCCGCGCTCACCCGACTCGGTGACGATCCACCTTCTCCGAGATGCGCGGTATCGAACCGTGATACCCATCTTTGTTGCTCCCCTCGTGAGGGGCCGCGCTTGCAGCTCTCAATGTAAGCGTCGACCGCCTCTCGCTCAAACCTAACGTTGCCGCCCAGGGCGACATAGCCAATCAGGTGCTTGATCGCATAGACCTTGCGCTCACTGATGGCCAAGAGTTCCGCCACCTCGCTCGGCGGCATCAGAGGTGTCATGATCAAGCTCTCCTTTACGGCACAAGAAAGCCGCCTCAGTGGGCGGCGGTTAATGTGTGTATTCGCGTTCGAGTATCCGTCTTGCTCCGGGTGGCCAAGGACCTCTCAGTGGCGGCGACCATGTTCGCTTCACGATATCCTCGATCTGTCTTTGCGTGCTGAAGGGCACGACGCAGCTCTGACTGTTGCCCATCACACACCTCCCGGCTTCGGCGCCACTGCATGTGCGTCTCGCCACCGCCTCGTCGCCGTCACAAGGTGACCAAGGGTGAGAACGTCCAACATGTCGGCGGTCGCTTCGACCGGCACGCACTGACACGGCTCGTCCGGCGTCGGTATTCGGGGGCCGATCACGGCAAAACAGTCTTCGTCGACCCCGGCAAAGTCCACTCCGTTCCAGTGCCATGCCACACAGTTCTCATAGGAGTGCTCTTTCACCCAGTCGCCCCCGTCCTGCCTACTCATTGACACCTCCCTCGGCCTGCTGACGGTATCCCTGCTCCTGTGCATTCAGGTACTCAATTACTGGATTACAGGGGTCGATCATTGCTTCCAGGTCGACTATCGACCTGTGCAGCGCCTCAGCCTTCATCCGCGCATCGCGGCGGGCGAGAATGTCTTGCGGCTGATTCATGGCAATGCGGCGAGCTTCGGCCATAGCCTCTGCTTCGCCGAAGGTGGCGACTAACGGCCGAAGCACGACCCCAAACACAGCATCCAATTGTGCCGCCAGCGCATCCCTCACGGCTTGCACCTGCTCAAGCCGCTTCCTCAGTCCATCCAACGTCGCCTCGTTTGTTGTCGTCATCACCCCCCCCCTTCTCACATCTGTGGCTGGTGTCGTATCGCGCCCCGCCGCAGCGGCTGCATTGCAATGTGGCAATCACCTACCCTCCAGCGCTTTCTCCAGTTTGCCGACCATCGTCATGGCAGGTTGTCGCCTGCCCACTCCAGCGCCGCTCTGACGTCCTCGCGCAGCCGCCAAAGCTTCCGCTCCAGCACTCGCTCTCGTACGCTCTTGCCATCTGGATCCAGCTCACCCTCTGGCATCCTGGCTCTCTCGATGCACGTTTCTCCTGCTCTCTATACGCCCGCCTCGCCTCTCGCAGGACTAGCGCTCCACCGGCCATGACCAGCAGACCGAGAATGATGGCTGCGATCATACTGTCACCAGGTGATCGCCGGCATAGGTTCGTATGGCGGCCTCGAGATTTTCGACCCAGGCCTGGGCCGCGTGATTCCGCTACGCGAGAGCGGCCTCGTAAGCTTTCATTGTGTCGGCATCGTGTTAATTTCGTCAGTGCTTGGGTGGCGTTAAACGACCGAAAATAACATGGTTTCCAAGTTGACGCGGATCAAAAATGACTGGCTTTCTAGCCTGGGTCGCATGGTTCTTATCTTCCATCAGGGGACCGAATAATGTTGTGATTCATGCGGTACCGAGCTCAGGAAAGTGCTTGTTGCAATGCCTGATACGTTCCGTATTCTACACTGTAGCCTCCACGAAAAAGCCGCCCAAGGGGCGGCTAGAAAATCAGTGTCCGTATGATGAAATATCTCTTACATGAAAGTTGACTCCATTGTATTAATTAGGTAGTCAGAAATTTCGTCGTGAGTGGCATATCCTTCTGGGGCAGTTGCCACCTTGGTAGTTGACTTGGGGGTATGCACTTCCTTGGCCCAAGGTCGAATCTTTACATTCTTTTCCGATGCCTGTTTTAATCGTTCTTCAGCAATATTGTTGTACTTTTCTTCAATTTCAGATCCAATGTATTTTCTTCCTTCTATCAAGCTCGCAACGCCAGTTGTTCCACTTCCTGAAAAGGGATCCAGAACAATGTCGCCAGTGGTAGTTAAAGCTCGAATAAAAATTTGTGGTAGAGCTACCGGAAATTGGCAAGGATGCTCTGTTTTTTCAACATGCCGAGACTTGACATTCGGTATATTCCATACATCGCCAGGGTTTTTCCCCAAGGGGTTTCCACTGGGTTGACCTTTCTTTGCACCTCTAGAAGAAGTTTTTCCTGGGTACTTTTGAGGAACCCTCACCGCATCTAGGTTGAATGAATACTCTTTCCCTTTAGTGAACCACATAATCGTTTCGTGCCTACCACTGAATCGGTTAGAGCAATGGAGGCCATGGCCAAATGTCCAAATGATTCTGTTGCGAAGAAGTAAGTCCTCATGTTTCAGTGACTCACTGAAAACCAAAGAATCTAAGGGAGTGCTGACTCCATTTTTAACATGCATGCCGACTTGCCAGCACATACTTCCGCCAGGTTTTAGTATTCTCACCAGCTCTGGTAGCAACATGCTGTGAGTTATTATGAAATCTTTTAAATCAGACGTTGATTCATACTCCTTTCCTATACAGTAAGGAGGAGAAGAAAAAACAAGGTCTACAGAGTTAGAAGGGAGTTTGCCAAGTAAGTCAAAGCAATCTCCTTGCAATAATGCAGCTTGCTGAGCACCATGAAAAATCTCAGATACGACAGCATCTGCGTTCGTGCTTTTGATGTTGCTCATTTTTCCTCAGCGTCTTCTTCTTTTGGGACATCTATGTGTGATTCATAAATGCTTTTCCCAAGTTTGGCCCATGTGCTAGATGTATGTTCCCTAATCATTTCTATGTCTATATCTTTAAAAGATCTGTTATAGTCTGGCTTTGTTATCGTTCCGTCCGCACTAACACGTACATAGCCATCTTCGATAGCATGTCTTAGACAGATTATCATCCCATTGATGAAAGTGGGGGATAATAGGCCTTGATTACGACCAGCCTTGGCTACCCATAGCTTTCCATCTATGTTTTCTCTGACACCATGAAGTATTTCATTTAGTTCACTAGTACAAAATTCAATATAATCGTTAAGATTTTCTTCTGTTACATCTTCGTGTTTGTAGCTTTTCCAAAGCTTAAAAAGGCTGTTTGCTCCTTTCGACTCTAGACAAGCTACTGGAACCAAACCAAAGTCGACTATTGATGACGTTCTTACCTTGTTTGAAGCATCGAACGAACTTTTCCGCAGCTGATTTTTCAAAGCTCCCTTAGTTGCCAGCCTTTCAATAATTGATTTTGCAATTGCGGCAGGTGATAGAGGCTCTACTATTAGCTCTATATCTTGCCTTAGTTCTTTGGGCACACGGGACTGAGTGCCATTTATTTTCAGGAAAAGCTCTGCCTCAAATCTTACTCTTTTTTCTTCATTGTAGTCTTTAGGGAAAATTATACCTGTCACTAGTAGATTTTGTCTGGGCCGAATTTTCCGAACAGTCTTATCGAATTCGTCATTACCTTCATAGTAAGAAAAAATTCTGTGCTGTCCATCAATAATTCCGACAGTACCAAGCTCTTCAGGTAGGCTGATCTTGGCGTTGATTACTTCAGTTATTGTAGACAAGTCAACCGTCTCATCTCTCCCATCAATACTTTTGTGAACCATAGTGTTGGAAGGGAGAGTGACTATAACGTTATTGACGTACACTTTCTTATCTGAGGACAAGTGATTGCGCATCTCTTGGAGCTTCGTTCCCTTTATAACTCTTTGATAAGAAATGTCAGGATGGACCCATCCTTCTCTCCTTAAAACATATGATCGTGAGATAAGAGATTCCGGGTCTGCGTAAAAAGATGCAACGTAGAAGCCTTCTGGGTAATTGGACTGTTTTCCAGAAAGTATGAAGGCGTCAAAATAGTGATGCGCCCTATTGTTTGGTCTGCCTGCAATTTTGTTTCTTCCAATATCTTTCAATTCAATCTTCAAAAATTTGAAAACTTCAAATCTGGCAGATTTCTCAATAGATTTCACGGTGGATTCAAAATACCTGAATGACTCTCTGCTCATCAAAGAAAATGGTTCGAGGGATTGGGAATCATCAATATCTTTTACGCTAGAGTAATATAGGTGCCTAAATTCAAGATCATCTTTGTGGAATTCACTTTCGTCCAAGAATTTTTTAAATTCTTTGTTTTTAGAACCGTATACTTCTAAAAACTCATCGTAAGATTTTCTGATGGCTTGATGAAACAGCTTCTTTTTGGGAAGGTGCTTACTTGCAGAGTCTTTCCCGGTTGTCTCCTCGCAAAGGACTATGAGGTTCTGGTATACATAGATGCAGTCTATTTCCCCTTGCTGAGCAGTTAGAGTGAAATGAATGCCATCAGACTGTATCTTGCTAAACCCACAACTCAAAAAAATACTATCTAAGTGATTGTTGCTGCTCGCGTTCATCATTCCCTGCCTAGTTCTGCGGATTTTTATATACTTTGGTTTTATTTTTTGAAAAGGCTTGCATTATACCGCAATTTTTAGCTGTAGTCTAAGGGTTAAAGAGCATTTTTCTATTTGTGTTTTTTTATTGCCTCTTAGTGCTCGGGGTTTTCACAGACATACAAAGCTCTGTTGTTTGTTTATATAGATATCTATTAATATGGCTAGAGTTTATTTGTTTTTGAAAATCGGTGTCTTTATATATTTTTTGACTACCTAAAACAGAAGTTTTTCTGAAATATCCTGCCATGAGTACAGGTCTGTATCTTAGCTGGATATTTCGCTACACGATATCCTGACATATTGATCTCCTCGAAGCGCTCGTTTTCACTGGCCTTGTAGGACTTCAGTGGAGTATCTTAGAACGACTTGGCGGTGAGGTACTCCCGTTAGGTATCTCGTCGCCCTGCTCATTGATGAAGATTCCTTGCTCGATGACCTCCTGGTTATTGAGACAACCGACTATGGCGACTTCGCGGCCGTCAGAAAGAAATTTGGTTTCCATGATGGTGATCCTCCAGTTGGTTGATACCCCATCTCCGAGAGGTGGCCGGCCCGCCCTGCCGCCCACTGCTGAGCAGTGAGCTCGCCCGCGCTCAGCACGGGTGGAGCTGAGGAGACGGCGGCCAGCGGGCTGACTCCGTTTTGAGACACGGTGGCCTGGCCTCGTCCCGGTCATTGGCGCCACCGGGCACGGCGCGTTTATTCATGCCGCCCGCTTGATCCGCAGGCGCATTCGATAGGCGTTGCTGGCTTGGCGACGGGCCGCGTTGATGCTGGCCTGGAACTGGACTGAGGCGGGCATCAGCTTGACCCGGTTATTGATGCTGGAATAACAGGTCGATATGCCCTGAAGTCGCAGGTAGCTGACGACCTGACGAATGGACATGCACTGGACCTCGATGCAGTCCTGAACCGTTCGATCGATGTCCGTCCAGTCACGCCGACGCCACGCCCCTTGGCGAATGGGATCGGTAAACCCACTGCGCCTGGCTAGACCGCATACCTGTTCACGCCCAAGCCCCAACTCTGTTGCGATGTCCTGGTAGGTGGCGCCCTCATCGAGACGGCGCTTCACATACTGCTTTTCCGTCGTCTTCCATTGGTGCTGTTCCATACCGCCTCCCACAAAAAAGGCCCTGGTGTGGGGCCTGTTTGCTCAAGCGGCACGAAGATGCTCCATGGCATCGTCATAACCGCTCCAGTTATCGACGCCGGCTGCCTCAAGTGCGTCCAGCTTGTCGCGGGCAGCCAGTAGCGCCTCGTACTCTTTGCGGGAGATCGTGACGGTCTCTGGCTGAGCGATATCACTGCCTCGCTTGAAGCTGTCGGCTGCTGCATTCAAGCGGCTGGTGTCGATCGGTGGCCGATAGCCAGGGTCGCCCTTGCTCGGGCTGTGGGTCTGGATGGCTGGCTCGTGCTCAACCTGCTGCCGCTTCGCCTCCGCCTCCTTGTGCTCGGCAACGCGCGCCTTGATGGTTGCCACCAGATCATCAGGAGCCTTCGAGATCAGCTCTTTCCAATCCGCGAACAAGAACCCGTACTCACCTTGCTCCTGCTTGAGTAAGTCGACGTTGCTATTAAGCTGCTGAGCGAGCTGCTGGCACTCAACCTTGGCCCGGGCAACCTCGTCATCGGCTGCAGACTGCAGGGTAGCGATGGTCTTCTTGCCCTTCATGGCGCCGGCGACATTGAGGCTGTGCTGGGGCTCCACCGGGCAATCCAGTTTTGCCAAGAAGTCGTCAAAGGCCTGGTGCGCCTTCTGCTGGATCTCTAGTCGGCGGTTCTCTTTCTCGGCCTTTACCAGCTTGTCGAGATGCAGGCGCTTCTGGCGCATTGTCTCGCGCAACTCATCAATGGTGCTGAACAAATCCGAGATGCTTGCCGTCTGTTCCAGGGCGGCCTGCTTGCTGGCCTCTAGCTGTTTCTCCCCCTTCTGCAAAAACTTCACTGTCTCGGCGGCATCAGCGAAGTGCTGATCGGTAGTCAGCTTGGTGCGGATGCCTTCGATCATGGCCATCGCCCGAGCCTTGAAGTCGGGCAAGTTACTTGCCTGAACTGCCCCGGTAAGGTCGATCTTGAGCGCAGGCAGTGCTTTTGGCGCCTCGCCCTGGGGCGCGACAACCTGCTCGGTAGGCTGATAGGCCTCGAGGTCTGCTCTGAACTGCTCCCAACCAGCAACAAGCTGACTGGCATGGAAATCATCGAGTGTGACCCAAGTGCTGACAGTGTTTTCCTCTGTGCCGTCCGTGACCATGTAGAGCCACTTTTCTGCACCGCTCACCACCAGCTGCTGAATTACCTGCCAGTAGTCCTCTTGCGGCACCTCCCCCGAACTCACGACCTCAGCCTTCGCAGCGTTCCACTGTTTACACTCCCAGCCGACGTCCTCAAGCATCGTGATGCCATCGAACGAGGCCAGCAGAGCGCCGTCATCAGACACTGCAGTGACCGGGTACAGCTCCTCGCCAACGATGCGCTCCGCGATGGGGCGAGCCGAGGCCTCGATGCGGTGGCCCTTGTCGAGCACGTTCTTCTGGAACCACGCACTGAACTCCTGCTCTGAGCCGGTAGCCTTCATGTGCAGCAGCTCGTTGCGCTTCACGTTCTTCGAGCAGGCCATCATGATTGAGGCTTCGCTGGCAGTGAAATACCGGGAACGGTAGGCGCACCACTCGTCGCTACCCTGAACCAATTCGATGATCTTCATGCTGCTACCTCCAAGATCTGCTGTTTCTGTTCCTCGCTCAGCTCGGCTTTGCTACTGACCATATTGATGATCTGCTCAGGAGTGCGCTTGCCGGCTTCGATGGCGTCTCGCCACTTCGGGAAGTTCGCGTTAAAGGAGTCGGCGGGATAATGCTCAAGCGCTGGTCGTGCCGACTCGCTGGCTGCCGGATTGATTTCCCGCTCGATAGGAATGTCCTGAGCCTCCTCGACGGTGATCAGGCCGCCCAGGGCGTCGGCGAACTTGTCTCGCAACGCATAGCCGCGGGCGCGCCACATGAGCATCCGCTTGGGGTAGTTCTGCCAGGGGCCTTGCTTGCCCCATAGGGCGGCCTTCTCTGCATCAGCCTTGCTAAACGACACGGTATGGCGTGTGTCATCGCCCTTTCGCCAGACAGAGCAGGTGGCCGTCATAGTGGCGTCGTCAAAAGATTCTTCGTGACCACCAAATTTCGGGTGGCTCTGCACGAGAGCCAACAAGGCATCACCGTAGATGGCTGGCTTGCCATTGATGACCGCGATGTTCTGCAGTGACTGGATGGGATTGAGGCCAAGCTCAGAGCCCATCATCATCGCGACCAGAGTGTCTTGGGGCTTGTTCTGGTAGGTCTTCGGGACCATTTGGCTAGATGACAGCATTTCAGCCATCTGCATGGCCTCCTGCATGCTTGTAGGCTGCAAAGCAAAGCCGCCGCCCCTGGGTCGTGTAATTGCATTCATACTGCTACCCTCTCCTCGATACTGTTGGTATCCGCCCCAGTCCGACCGCCATCGGCTGGGGCTTCTCGTCAGTCAACCCCGTGATGAATCGTCCCGGTGGACTGGATCATCGACCGCATGGCGTCATAGCCGTGGCGGTGTCCGAATTCCTGGTCGATCGGCTGACTGCTGCAACCAGACAAGGCCAGGACGGTGATCAAAATCATTGCGCGCATGCTTCCCTCCTCATGCCGCCCAGGCGTCCCGCTCTCTGCGGTACTCCTCGAGCAGTCGGTCATAGTCAGTGTCGGTGAGCTTGGCCTCGAGCCATGCCGCCGGATAACCGTGGCGGTCGAGGATGTCGAACTCGAATTCCTCCGGCTCTGGTGGATCAGCGTCACCGAATCCAAATCCAGTGGCGCGCATCGGCACCCCAGGGCTGTAGAGCGTCACCTGGCACCGGCACGGGATACCGGCAACGGTGGTCATAAACGTCATGCCGCTGCCCTCCCCTGTGTGCCTGTGGCGTGCAGCCAATCAGCCAGCAGGTCGATGACACACCGATAGACGTTATCGCCGCCGCTGTGGCCCTCGCTGGTGGCCACTCGCTCCAGGGCGTAGGCCAGATCGCCCAGGCTGCCGGTGTGAACGGCATGCGTGATCGCCGCCTCAATGGCGTCTGTCGCTGGCTGAGAGTCGGGCTGGCCAGCTGCAGTAATCAGCCACTTGGCGTCACTGCGGGAATCTACGTAGCGTTGATAGCTCATGCTCACCTCCTGCCGCACCAAGCGGCGCCGATGATGGCCAGAGTGATCAGGCCCGCCGCGATGACGAGCCAGCTGTCGTTGGGGGTCATACCGCCCTCCAAATCTCAATCGGCGGCGTCACACCCTTGGCCGCCATGGCCTTGCGTCGCTGCCAGCGCTCTTTGCGCAACCACCGCTTGCGGTGCTCGCTCGTGATGATCTTGTCGGCCCAGTGCTCGCCGATGAGAGGCCGCAGTCCGAGGCGGCGTCGTGCTGTGTCTGCGGTCATGCGACCTCCTGGAATAAAAAAGCCCGCTCGATGGCGGGCAATGCAGGGAATAGGTGGTGATGCGGGCGCATCGGAGAGGGCTCGGCGAACTTCTACCAACGCCCCGGATGCTGATTTTCGGCGCGTCCAGTCAGGGCGCCATCCGCGCGGCATCCGTCCAGTCAGCCGGTTGGTAAGCGTTATCCCTCAAGCGCTTGGGTTTCGTCAGCCGTGTGGCGGCCAAACCCTCTCCGATGGGCAGATACTGTCAGCCTCTGCCGGGGCGCTGGGCCGCACTGCGCAGCGGATCGCGTTGATGCCTCTTACATCTAGGTCTATGGTGTGAAGCACAGGGAATTAATAAATTGATACTAAGGCGATGATAAAAACAATGTTCAAATGCAGTGCGTGCGGAGGTGAAATCAAACCTCAACCGGATGCTCATGACACATCGAACCTGCACCTGTGCATCTGTGTTAGGTGTCATAAACCATTCACCTCGAGCGAGTATCGCGAGCAAGTAGCTGAACAAGCCTGTGAGGCTTTCGCTTTGGCCTGTAAACAAATGGCCCGCCAGAACACCAAATAGGGATGACACCAAAAAAGCTACCTCCTAACTTTCAGAGCGTGCCCCCATCTTTAATGATCCAATACTCTGGCCCGGGGCCGGGGCGCTGGGCCGCACTGCGCAGCGGATCGCGGCATGATGGCCTCATGCGGGGCTGGCTCTCATTCGGTGTAGATCACCGCTATTCCTTGCCTTAGCGCATAGATCTCCTGATCCTTCCTTTCCAACACTAGGCGAACCAATTCGGCGGGCGGAGTTCCCAGCGGGCCATGCTTCTCAATCATGCTTTCAGATAGATTCAGCTCGTTTACGACATCCTCGAGCATGTTTTCCAACTCAGGTTTCGACCAGCAACTCATCACTTCACCTCGCCCGTAGGCTCCGTTGCCACGCCCTTAAGCTCAGTGATCTCGCGCCTGAGCACCCGAATTTCAGCCTCGTAGCTTGCTGGTGACCGGACCTTCATCTTCAGGCTGCACGCTTCCTCCTGGCAGAAGGTCTCGCCGTTGCGTGCTTTTTCAGCTCGCATTGCAATTCGGCGTAGCCGCTTGGTCTGCGTCCTTGACGCCCTGGCCATGCGGGCTATGTGATCAAGTGCGTCATGCAGCTGGTTGATCGTGTGGTGGTAGTTGGTGCCATTGTTCACTGCCTTCCTCCTGTCCGTTGTCATCCGAGAGGGCTGGCCGGAGCTGGTCCCGGCATACAGTGCGGGAATCGAACCCGACTCACAGGGTGTTGAGCCCTGCCATCTACCTAGTGGCCCACTGTAGAAGCTCCGCGTCACCGGCCTAGGAGCCCGTCACCGCCTCGCTTCTTGCGCATCAGCCTGCGCATTCAGCCCTCTCGGATGGGCTCTGCCGCGGCAAAGCCCGGAATTCGTCTCTCTCGCACCGCCGATGTCGCCATCGGTAGCCCCTGAGGCAGGTGTCCCCCAGCAGCCCTACAGCCCCCAACCGTTTTAGGGGGATGCCCCGCGACGCCGACCTATTCTTCTGGTGGTCTTCACGCCTCTGCATGCGGGATAGCTGTGCGATTACTACGTCAGATTGTTAAAGAGCGTGGCCAGGTGGCCGGTGGTGGGCTGCTGCCCTGTCCACGCTTCAAATTATGGCTATGCGCATATTTACTGTCAATGCGTGTTCTCATATTTTTTCCTGAGAATATGGGCAAGATGGTGCAACGGTATGATTTAGAACATAAAAAACCCGCCTCAAGGGCGGCTATCAGGCGGGGTTCCTACAGGTGGGCACAAAAAACCCGCCTCAAGGGCGGGTCTTGAGCAAGACGAGCTAGCCGCTTGGCTGCACTGTCTCCGGCTGAGCTTCAGCCTCCGACGGTTGAGGCGGCAGTCGGTTTAGGATCGCGGCCTGTGCCTCTTGGATCGACTGCTGAGTGGCCTGAATTGACTGCAAAGTACTGTTGGTGTCCGAGCGCTCTTGATCGGCTCGATCGATATTCTGCCGGATCCAAGCCCCTTGCTCAGAGATAGTGTTACCCATCGAGGCCTGCAAAAGAGCGACAATCCCGGCAAACCCCAGCACTGTCGTCAGTACCGCTCCCCAAACATGTCTGCGAAGGCTTCTGTTGTCATCATGAAGAGTGTTTACGCGATCATCGAGTTTTTGGAAGTCCCGGCTCATGCGACCTTCAGCCTGTTCAGCTTGACGCTCCATGCGAGAAATCAGGTCGCGATTGCGCTCATCCGCTTGCTCATTAAACCGCTGCATAGCCTCCATGCGAGCGTCAAGCTTAGCTTCAATGCCCTCTAAGCGTGCGTCGATGTAGCGATCCTGTCTATCCATGCCGTCACTCCCGGAGGCCTCGTCGCGCTCTTCGCTGTTGTTGACCTCGCCAGTACCGCCGAGTTCCCCCATGAAGCCAATAGTCTGGGGGGAGAATCCTGCCTGAACTGATTGGCGCGCATCATCTGGAGATGGGTGGTAGCCCGTAGGCTTAAACACTAAACCCTTCAAATCCTGTTCATCGACATCGCAAACGAAGAAGACTGTCCCTAGCTCCTTCCCCTGCTCACTCTCCAGAGTGAAAGAGCGCTCTTGCGACACAACTTCATCATACCAGCTCGCGTTAGAAGTCGTCATGTCGCTGCCTTGCGATATGCTCGACCAAAGGCACTACCGAGAAGTCGGCCATGAACCCGCACGAATCACAGCACGCGGTGAATGAAGGTAGCGAGAAAGATTCCCCCTCCAGCGATGCCTCAAGCACAACCTTGCTCACAAGCGCAGGCTTAGCGCTGTTTTGAAACACCGAACCATCCTCGCGGCGAGTCATCGAAGTGAATGCGACAAGGTTGTCTGAGCATATGGGGCAAGAGCCACCGCCCGGAACCGTCTCGAAGAACTTGACGACATCCTCTGACGTTATGGAATCGACAATTTCCTTATACTTATCAATATTATCCATTGGACAAAACTCTTTGCGCCTGAATGCTGCTATGGAGCGTGTCTAAGGCCGCTTCACGACGCCCTGGGCGTCCCCATCCAAATAATGGCGATCAATCGAAGTTCTCCCACCAGAAGACCCTGCCTAGGATCTTAGGGGCGTCCGGATCGGCAAGGCTGTACACCTCCTCCGGGTACTCCTCGCTGTTCTCGCTGACCACGCGCACGCGGTTCAGAGGCATGCGGTAGAGACGCTTCACGCGCAGCATACCGTCATGGTCGAGGGCGTAGATCTTTCCATCGACGACGCTCCGGCTTCCCTTGTCGATGCCGATAGTGGCGCCATCGTTGATGGCCGGGCACATGGAGTCACCCTTGACGATAGCGAGAGCGGCATTCTCAGGCTGCACTCCAGCCCTCGACAGGCGCGGCAGACTAAACCTCTCCTCCGCCCCGTGATTCTCTATGACCTGGGTGGCACAACCATCGCCAGCGGCAAACTCCACCTCTCTGAACACTGGCAACATCACCTCGTCAGGACGCAGCGGCTCGCTACCCTCGATGACCTCGTGATCAATCAGCTCGGCATTGCCTTCTGCTGGACGGCGCGGGAGTAAGTTCGAAACGTTGCTGGTTTCCCGCATTTCGCCCGCTCCGCTAGAAAGCCATCGAGGGCTCACGCCGAGCGCATAAGCGATAGCCACAGTGTGACTAGAACCACGGTACTTCCCGCGCTCCAGACTAGAGATAACGGATTGGTCGATACCAACTCGTTCAGCCAGCTGCACCTGAGTGAGCTTGGCCTCTTTGCGAGCGGCTTTCATGCGGTCTTTGAATTCCATGCGTCGATTATTATGCGCGCACTCATATCCTTGCAAATGGCTTTACCCATATTCTATTATATGAGCATTCGCATAGAAGGAAGCGTTATGGACACGATCTTCGAGCGCCTTGTCGCTCACTTCGGTACTCAGGCAAAGGCTGCCGAGGCGCTCAAGGTTAATCAGGGCGCCGTCTCCAACTGGGTTCGCGGCAAGCATGGCATGTCTCCTGCGGTCGCCCTGCGAGCCGAGGCTCTGACAGGGGGTGAGTTCAAAGCAGCGCAGCTTTGCCCCCAGGTCTTTGGCGCTGCCGCCTAACCACACCCACAGGTTAACCAACGAAGCTCGCGAGCGGCACGGCATCGATCAGGAGAATTTCCCCATGGATAAACAACCAGTACGCGACATGGACGCCTTCATCGATCCGGTGCACGACGCGGCGTTCAGCAACTGCATCAAGGCTCTGGCGGTGAATGTCGGCATGTCTGCCAAGAGCCTTTATCGCCGTCTGGACGACAACGACGCGATGCCGCTGCGCTTCGTGGACTTCGTTTCGATCTTTTGGAGCGTCGACGAAGAGTCGCGCAAGGAAATGATCCAGCCGTTTCTGGAAGACATGGGGATGGTCGCTGTGAAACGCACAGAGGCGGGAGTGAGCCGCGGTGACGTGCTGGGTTCGGTGCTGGACAGCCAAACAGAATCCGGTCGCCTGGCCGGCCTGATCCACCAAGTGATCGCCGACGGCGAGGTGGACGAAGACGAAGCAGCAAGCCTGGATGCGCAGTTCCGCGCTATCGAGGCGGCGACGGCCAAGCTGAAAGCCGATCTGGCGTCGATGAAGAAACCCGCCCTGCGCTCAGTCGGGCAGTAAATGCAAAGAAGCCCGGCGTGCTGGGGAGCAAGGACCGGGCTTCATCACAAACAGTAGGTAAATCATGACAGATACCGCTCAGATATTCCAGTTCCCAAGCGCGCCCGAGGCGCCCAGGGAAAAGCGAGGTGCGCAGTTGGAAGACGGATATGTCCGTACTGCCAACGCTATCGTCGAGGCGCTTTGCAAGGCGCCTCTGACGAGCAGAGAGGCCCGTGTCGTCCGTGCAGTAGAACGCGCCACCTTCGGGTGGGATCGATCCTCTGCGCGCCTCTCACAAAGCGTCCTGGCCAAGATGACTGGCCTGACGACCAAGCGTTGCAGTGAAACCGTGAACGGCCTGTTAGCCAAGAAGGTTCTTCGTCGCGACGGCGGCTCGCAGGCACCGATCGGTATCAATACCCGCATCAGCGAGTGGGATTTCTCGGCTCAAAAGTCTCGGGTGTCCCCAAAACGGAAGCCTGATCCAACTTGGGGACTCCGACCCCAAAATGGGGACGAAAAACGTCCCCAAGATGGGGACACAAATACAGACACTACAGACACTCTAGAACCTAAAGGTTCTAGAAAGACCTCGAAGAAGTCCTCGCCGAAGAAATGGGGTGACCCCGTTGACCACGAGATGGCCGAGCAAATGTTCGCCGCCATCAGTGCCGACCTGACCAACCCCAAGCGTCCGAACATGAGCTCCTGGGCAAACGAGTTCCGCCTAATGCGAACCCGTGACGAGCGCACCGTCGAACAAATCCGCTTCCTGATCACCTGGACTGCCCAACACCAGTTCTGGTCAGGCGTCATCCTCAGCCCCGCCAAGCTGCGCGCCAAGTGGGATCAGCTCGAAATCCAGGTCAAGAAGCTCAAGGAGTCTCGTCATGAAAACCGCATCTCAGCTGGCAACCGTCGCGCAGAGCAGGATCGTGTCGCAGCGAGCCTCGCAGACCCCTACGACACCTCCTGGGCGGAAGGCCTTTTCGACGAAGGAGGAACGAAAGCAGGAGATTCAGGGGCTGGTGAACCGGGCGTTTACTCGGCTGGAGGCGATTTTTCCGAGGACATGGCGGATGTCGTTCTCGACGAGCGAGATGCTTCAACTGGCCAAGCGGGAACTCGCACTTTCGATGGCGAGGTGGTCATCGCTGCCGACGATGGAATCGCTCGACATGGCTATTGAAGAAATCAAGCTCGAAGGCGGGAACTGGCCACCATCCATCGCTGAGCTCTGCCGAATCTTTAAACCGAGCCTGAAAGACTTCGGGCTGCCGGAACCCGAGATCGCCTTCCGCGAGGCTTGCACCTATGCGGGCCGGATTATGGAGCACCACTGGAGCCACCAGGCCGTCATGGATGCCACCACTGCCACCGGCTCATGGGATCTTCGCCACTGCTCCAACGAGGGCGAGCGATACCGGCTGCGCAAGGTGTTCTTTGCCGAGTACGAGGCGCTGTGCAATCGACTCCTCGAAGGCGGTGAGCTGGATGACCGGGTTGCTCTTCTCGAAAGCGATGAGATGAAAAGCGTGATCCGCAAGGCCCAAGAGGCCAGCGAGCGAAAGGCTCAGCAAGAGGCGGAGGATTTCTGGCGCACCCGTGGTGAAGAACCGCCGAAGAGCACAGAAGAAACCATCGCTCGAATCAAAGGGATTCTCGCCGAAGGGGGTGATGCATGACCCCCCGCGCCTGGACTGAGGATGAGGAGCAGAAGCTGCGTGAAATGTACGAGGAGTTCACCCCGGTGCCTGTCATCGCGGCCCTGCTGAATCGCTCCCGGGCCTCGATCGAAGGCAAGGCCGCGGGCCTGGGAATACGGGACGTCGAGCGGCGCCAGTTCAACCGGGCCCATCCGCTGCGATCAGACCCGTGGCACCAGTACCGGAAAGGGCGGCATGCCCGCGACCAGAAGGAAGGCTGCCACGCGCCGGCCAACCTATCACCACATCTCGTCGCCTGGTTCAAAGCCGGATGGCACGACCGCGACATCGAACTCGGACACAGCGTAATCGCGGAGGGCGCGGCATGAGCAACGAGCACTCCTACCGTATCGAGTCCCTTCGGGACCTCCAGGGCGTGCTGGGAATGGCCGGGCGGATGGCGAGCAAGGGTCTCGAGGCCGGTCCGGTTGAGCTGGTCCTGCGTCGGCCCGGGCGCGTCCTGAGCCAGAACGCCAAGTTCCACGCCATGATCACCGACATTCATCGCCAGGCCTTCCGCGGCTACTCGTTCGACGGCGTGAAAGCGGTCCTGGTCAACCAGTTCGCCCAGGAGATGGAGGAGCAAGGCACGCCGCTGGCCAAGCCGGGCGAGCGGGTCTGGGACTGGAAGACCAAGGAACCGGTCTACGTCCGGCCGACCACCACCAAGTTCCGCAAGGCCGAGGCCGCCGCCTTCATCGAGTTTCTCTACTCCACCGGCGTAGAGCTCGACGTGGCATGGAGCGAGCCAGCACTGAAGGTCTACGACGAATACCGGGGGGCCGCATGACTCACGATGAACTAGTCATTCGCGCAGAGCGCTGGCTCAAGAGCATGGGCTGCGGAGTCGTCTTCAACGACCGTTTCCGCGCAGCGACTCACTCTGGCGAGCAGCCGGACGCTATCGGATGGCGCGACGGCCTGTCGATCCTTGTCGAGTGCAAAGCGACGCGAGGCGATTTCCTTGCAGACAAGAAGAAGCCTTTCCGCGTGGCCTCGTCGCTCGGCATGGGGGACTGGCGTTTCATGATGTGCCCGCCAGGGATGATTGCTCCCGACGAACTGCCGGCAGGCTGGGGGTTGCTGTACGTCCATCACAAGAAGGTTGAGAAAGCTCATGGAGTGCCGACCAACTGCCAGTGGTGGACCAAGAAGCCCTCTGAGGGCAATAAGCGCATCGAAACGCAGGTTATGTACTCCGCGCTTCGCCGCCTCAGCATCCGTGGGCACTTCGAGACCATATACGAGCCAATCACGACTGGAGGGGAGGCATGACTGCCACTCACGCTCTATTCGCCTTCGCCATCGTGTCCTGCCTTGGCGCCTGCGCCGCCATGGTATGGGCGCAGCGCGAGGACAAGCGCCGGGCCCGCGAGTCCATCCAGGAGCTGTTGGGCAGGATCGATAGGAGGGGCTCATGAAGCGCTCAGCACTCCAGCGGAAGACGCCACTCCTGAACCGGGCGCCGATGGCTCGCAAGCCGATTCAGAAGCGCCGCAAGGCAGCACGGAAGGCGTCGACCGACACCCGGTGGCGCAGTGAGCGTTACCTGGTTTTCGTCCGCTCCATGCCCTGCTGTGTGTGCGGTGGCCGCGCCACTGACGCGCATCACGTGATCGGCCTTCACTGGGGCCTGTCTGGCATGGCCACCACAGCCCCGGACAGCTTCGCTATGCCCGTCTGCCGGGAGTGCCATCAAGCGATCCACGCCAGCCCTGAGATGCAGGCCCGACAGCCAGGGTGGCTTACCGACACCATCAACCGTGGCCTCGACCACTTCACAGACGAGCCCATCGTCGGCGCCCTGGCCGACGCCCTCGAGTTCATCGCCGCCAAGGAGGATGCCAAATGATGACCATCTCAAGCCCAGCCGGACGCAGGCTGGCCAAAGCAAAGGCCGAGGTAGAACGCATCGAGTCCATTGTCCGCGGCGGGACACACCTAGCGGAGTGCGAGCAAGCGGTTAAGGAATACGAGGCAGCAGCGGATGCAGTTGCAGACGAGCTGATCCACCAAGGCTTCCACGAGATGGATGGGGAGGACTGATGATAACCCTCACCCTTCCCTGGCCGCCAAGCACCAACACCGTCTGGCGCAACGTCCATGGCCGCACGCTGCTGTCCCGCAAGGGGCGGCAGTTCCGCAAAGACGTAGCTACTGCCGTCGCCGGACAGCACCATGGCGAACCCTTGGCCGCCCGGCTATCTGTAGTCGTCACCCTACTGCCGCCCGACCGCCGCAAGCGGGACATCGATAACCATGGCGGCAAGGCCCTTCTTGACGCGCTGACCCACGCGGGCATCTGGCTAGACGACGAGCAGATTGACCGCCTGACAATCATCCGGGGCGAACGCCTGGCTGGTGGCCAGTGCCTGGTCGAGATCAAGGAGGCCGCATGAGCGACAAGCAATCCGAGCGCCCGCCAGATCGGCGCTACCACAACGATCCCCGGCGTCGGTCGTGAAGTGGTCACGGAAAAGCGCCTACTCGATACAGAGCGGCGAATTCGTGATCTGTAGGACAACTCACAGCGGCGTCGACCGCTACACCCTCTGGCGAGGGTTTCAAAGCATCAGCGAACACATCACGGCGAGCGAAGCCAAGGCACGAGCAAAACGGGAGAGCGCGGCATGATTACGACTGATCCGAAACTGGCATGGGCCATGGCACTCGATACCGGTGTTCGCTCTCAGATGGGCCCCATCCTCGAGGAGCTGGAAAGCGGTGGCGGCGTGCAGTTCACCAAGAAAGGGGGCACCGGCGCTGCACACGGCATCGAGTACGGGCCTGTTTATGCGCGCATCTGCCGCTTGGAGCGCGAGCAACCCACGCTGGCCGCCATCGGGCATGTGCTGTGCCATCCCTCGACCGAGCAGGCGAATGCCTATCTGGATGACGCTGTGGAAGCCGTCGAGGGCAAGGTGATCGCCAGTATCCCGAACTGGGGCGATGGCCGAGCCTGGCGCCCTGCGAAGAAAGAGCGAGTCCACTACCTGATCCACGTCGCGCTGCTTGAGCGGCAGCGCAACCTTTCGAACGAGCAGCCGGCATGGGTTCCTGAGCGCATCGGCGCCATGATGGCCGACTGGTACGGCGTGGCAATCAACACCCGAAAGTGGCATCAAGACTGGATGCCGGTGTGGTCCGTGATCCAGGCGTCGATCAACCACTGGGAGGGCGAAGCCATGGAGCCAATCAGCGAGACGATCGGCGATATGGTGAGAAACATCAGAAAGGCTGCATAAAGTGCTGGATTTCTAAGCCCCGATGTTGTAGCTTATCTTTAAGCTGGACGGCGTACACCCAAACAGCTAGCACATATCAAAGCCTCGCCCTCTCCGGCGGGGTTTTTTCGTATTTCACTAAGTTGCACGATAGGTTAGCTACTCAGGCCGCTCAAACAACGACATACTTCTGCCTCATACCGAAGGCCATGGGCATTGTACTCTTAGCCAATACACCAGCTCGACACTATTCTGCATTCTTCACGAAAAACTAATACGAATGTGAAGAAAGTTGTACAATATAGACAGAAGTCAAAGAGACTGATGCCGGGATGAGCCATGCGGGAATCTGCTAAAAACGAAGATCAGCTCAGCGAGAACGAGATACGCTGTATTTTCCAGAGTCTTGATGCGCTCATTTACGTCAGCGATCTAGATACCCACGAACTTATCTTCGTCAACAAAGCACTCCAAAGTAAATTTGGAGAGCCTTCAGGTAAAAAGTGCTGGCAATATTTACAAGAAGACCAAGCTGGTCCGTGCAATTTCTGCACGAATTCTCTGATAGCGCCAGGGAGCAAGCCCTCGCTCGATCCAGTTGTGTGGGAGTTTAGAAACACTAGAGATAACCGGTGGTATCAATGCCGAGATATTGCAACCGTGTGGCCTGACGGCCGACTGGTTCGCATCGAAATAGCCATCGACATTACTGCGCAGAAGGACCTTGAGGAGAAGCTTCGTGTATCTAAAAAGGCTGCACAAAGGCTCGCATTACAGGATGAGCTGACCCACCTTCCTAATCGCCGATCCTTTCTAGCTGAGTGCGACAACGCACTTGCATCCAGTTGTGATAATGCTCCGTTTTCTCTAGTAATGATTGATCTGGATAGCTTCAAGGCTGTTAATGATACCTATGGTCACCCAGCAGGAGACCATGTCTTGCATGCTGCTGCTCAGCGCCTGAAAAGCCTAACGCGTTCGTCAGACATCATTTGTCGTTTTGGAGGCGAAGAATTTGCCCTTGCGGTGCCTGGGGCGTCTACAGACGAAGCTTTATTATTGGCTGATAGGTTACGAGAAAATCTCAAAAGCTCACCTATTAATTACAAAGATTTTTCCATTACTGTCACTGCAAGCTTTGGAATTTCTGGCACGAATGGACAGGACGCTTCGAGCCTCTCCCGACTATTAAGAGAAGCTGATATTGCTATGTATCAAGCTAAAAGAAACGGGCGAGATCGCGTGGAGGTCTACTCCTCGAATGAGGTGTGATTCTAAACTCTTCATTCGGCGCAGCAGGCTGTTGCTCGACTCAATGATCCCTCGAAGTTAGTAACCGCATACCGTCCTTGATACTCGATCCGTTAGTTCAGACAGACTTGTTCTTTCCTGCGCCCTGGCCTCCCGCCGGGGCGTAGTTCGTTATGCCGCCCTGCGAGCCTTCCCTCGCCCTGGTCGGGCGGCACCCTTTTCCGTGATGACGCCGCCACCTGGTGTCTTTGCCCGTTCCTGCGGGCTGTTTTATTCCCCCGAGGTGTCGCCATGAAGACCAGCCAGCGCGGACTGAACCTGGTCGCCGAGTTCGAGGGGCTTGAGCTTGAGGCATACCCCGATCCCGGTACTGGCGGCCATCCCTGGACCATCGGGCGCGGCACGACTCGTTATCCCGATGGCTCCCGCGTTCAGCCCGGCGACACGATCACCGAGGATGAGGCATTCGCCTTCCTCCGTCATGACGTTGCCCGGTTCGAAGATGACGTCGAGCGCCTGGTGGTTGTACCGCTCAACCAGAACCAGTTCGACGCCCTGGTCTCGTTCACCTACAACGTCGGCCCTACAGCTCTCGAGACCTCTACCCTCCTGCGCAAGCTTAATACCGGCGACTACCGTGGCGCTGCGGACGAGCTGCCGCGCTGGAACAAGGCCGGTGGTCGCGTACTGGCTGGGCTGACCCGACGCCGCAAGGCTGAGCGCGAGTTATTCCTGACGCCTGAGAGCGTCCAGTTTCACTGGCTTGACGAGACCGTCAGAGTTTCAAAGCCGTAAACCCGTATTGTCTACGCAGGCCCACCCAGGAGGCGGGATGTCACAAACGAGTCCCGATACTGCCTTGAAGGCCAAGCCTATTCTCGAGAGACACGTCCAAACCGTGCTCTTAGCCCTCGTCGTCGGCCTGCTCGCCTGGTCAGGCAACACCACCCTAACCCTGATCGAGACATCAGCGCGCCAGGACGAGCGTATATCCCAGCTGATCACATTGACCGAACAGCTTCGTGCAGATCTGCGTGAGGTCGGCAACGACTACATGACGATCAACGACGCGGCTATGTACCGCGATCAGATCAACAGCCGAATCGATGCCCTGGGTGCCCGGGTGTCGCGCCTGGAGAACCGGTGATGAATTGGAGCGACGTTGGTGGATTCCTATCAGAGATCGCACCGAGCGTGGGCCAAGCGCTCAAAGAGGCTGCCCCTGGCATGGCGCAGGTTGCCGCTACAGCAGCTGGCAATGCCGTTGTACCTGGTGCTGGTGGGCTGGTCGGTGCTGCTCTGGGTAAGCGCGTCGCTGACGCTTTGGGCACTGAGGTCGCGCCGCAAGCGGTAGTGAGCAAGGTGCAGGCTGACCCACAGGCGGCCAAGATCAAGCTGCGCGAACTCGACATCGAGCTGACGCGCCTCTATCTGCATGACCGTCAGGATGCCAGGGCGATGCAGGTCGCCACGCTTCAAGCTGACAACGCCGGTTGGCTGGCCCGCAACTTCGTGTACCTGCTCGGCACTCTAGTGATCGTCGCAGTGTTCGCCTATATCGGCGCGGTGACGTTCGTGGAGCTGACGCCCACCGGTGAGCGGTATGCAGACATTGCGGTGACGGGCATTGCCGCAGGCTTGGTCAGCAGCGTGATGGGGTTCTTCCTCGGAAGCCGCCAGCGGCAAGAGAGCCGAGCGCCCCGCACGTTCTTGGACGCGATCAAGACGAGATAGGCGCCCACCGCCGCGGGAAGGCAACACACCGGCTGCCTGGGCCTGTAGTTCTTTAATGCTTTAGCCTGCGGTCTGTCGGGATAATTCTCGTTTCGTCCAATTATGAGGTCAGAATGGCACTTCGTATTCGGCCTGACGGCAGAATTCTCTGCGCCGCAATTCATCCAGAGAAGCCTGGAGATGTCTATATAGACGATGGGATACACTACAGGCTGTCGGCAGAGGCAGGTGCGCTTGTTACTGAGCCCTTTGAAGCCCATTTGCTCAGAGGAGAATGGTGGTGGAAAAACCAAGTTCCACAGGGTGTTACAATTGATAAGTACTACACGGAGAGGTCTCGGTGAAGCGGGCCGGCATTTCGCAGCCCGCTTGGTCGATCAGCTTAATCGCTTGCAATGGCTGCACTTTGGCTTACCACCTGTACCTGACTGCCGGTTCCTTGTCTCAATATTATTTCCCTCAGTACATGCGTTATTATCATGATGCACATGGCTTTCTTTCGCATGAAATGGAGCAACTTTAGCCATCGTCATGACTCCTGCGTTAGTAATCACAGCACATGCTGCACAACAAAGGTAGGCAACATGAAGCATGTAATACTATTTCAATCGCCGACCTAAGCGTAAAACTTTAGTATCAAAGGCTGCTTGAGCCTTGAAGATTTTATGAAATAAATTCAGGCATAACCCTGAGCAATTAGCTGGTTCGCTACGCTCTAGGATCAATCGGAATCGCAATCGCGATTACGCTTCTCAGCTTCTCGCTCAGCGGCCTCGCAGTCGTGGTGGGAAGCAATCACGTCATCGTCCAGGTGGGTATCTACAACCTGCCAATAGTCGACCTTTTTGCTATCGGGATCGGTGAGCACTGAGCGAACCTGAAATCTGGCGGGCATTCTGGAGCGACCTCGCAATGGAAGGGGCTGCCCGAGGATTCTATCTGGCAGGCCGTGAGTTGAAAGAGAGGGCTGCAGCTTCTGCACGAGCTTCTTCCTCGAGGACATGCCGCGAGACAACCTCTCTGGATTCTTCATTGTAGTGCTGAGAAAGCTTTACTACCGCCCATCTCACCCGCCGGCTCTTAGCGGTTAGGTAGCTCTCGACCAAGTACTTATCCACCTCCAGCGCTCCTACAGATCGACTTAAGCGGTCGCAGAGTATGCTGAGAGCGAACCTGTGGCAAAAACACATTCATCGGTATATCAACGGTTTCGATGCAAGCCAATGCCCAAAGCCGATGTAAGACGCTTGAGCTTAGTGGTCGCTCCATACGCATCCAGGCCCTAGCTCAGCGCGCTAAACCCCTGCAGCACCCGGAGGTGGTCCCCACCTACCAAGTGCGGACGCTGTGAAGCACTGCACTCCGTAGCCGCCGACGACTCTCAGGCGGCCTCTATGCGATGGTGACGAAATCGGAGCATCGCTCCTCATCTCGTTCGAAACACAAGGTATGGAATTCCTTCTCGCCCGAAGTAAAAAGAGCCCATCAACTCTTCACCGACCATAGATGCTTTGCTATCTGCCCGTCTCACGACGAAGGCATAAAGCTGTTTAGCCGAGTCATCGATGTACCGGTAGTGGATATAGCCAGCTGTAGAACCTACGTCGTACGTAAAGCCGAGTATCTCCGCGACGGGGAGAGAAAAATTTTGCGGAATATCAGGCGCTTGTTCGTTTGGCAATTTTATTTGCTTAAAAGCTAGCTGGGCCATTTCCCCTCCTGCCTAATAAAATGTTGGATATCAATAATGGCCAGACCCACCAAGTACAAAGCGGAGTTCGCCGAGCAGGCCCGCAAGCTGTGCTTGCTGGGCGCCACAGACGCCGAACTCGCTGACTTTTTTGGAGTGGCAGAATCCACTATCAATAAGTGGAAGCTCAATCACAAGGGGTTTTCGGAGTCCATAAAAAGCGGAAAGGTGATGGCAGATGCGGAGGTAGCCACTCGCCTCTATGAGAGAGCTCTCGGCTACAGCCACCCCGAGGAGAAAGTGTTCAACAACCAGGGCGAAATCGTCACCCACCAGACGACTAAGCACTACCCGCCTGACACTACCGCCGCCGCCATATGGCTGAACAACCGCAAACCAGACAGGTGGCGCAACAAACCCGAACCAGACGGACAGGACGACGCACCTCAACCGGTCAACGTCGTCTTCAAGGTGCAGGATGCCAGCGACCCCGATCGAAACCGAGGCGACGCTTAATCGCCCGCAAGGTCAGTTCCTGGCGATGCAGCAGAAGTTCCGGGCCTATGTTGCCGGCTTTGGCTCTGGAAAGACCTGGGTCGGCTGCAGCGGGATCGGCGCCCATGCTTGGCAGCACCCGCGCATCAACATGGGGTACTTCGCCCCGACCTACCCTCAAATCCGGGACATCTTCTACCCGACCATCGAGGAGGTCGCGCACTCACTCGCCTTGCGCGCTGAGGTGCGAGAGGCAAACCGCGAGGTCCACCTGTATAGCGGCCGGCAGTACCGCTCCACGGTGATATGCCGCTCGATGGACAAGCCTGGCAGCATCGTCGGCTTCAAGATCGGGCATGCCCTGGTCGACGAGCTCGACCTGATGGCTACTGCCAAGGCCGAAATGGCCTGGCGCAAGATCATGGCGCGGATGCGCTACAAAGTCGACGGGCTCAAGAACGGCATCGACGTGACGACGACGCCCGAGGGGTTCAAGTTCGTCCATCAACAATTCGTCAAGGCGCTGCGTGACAAGCCGTCCATGGTTCAGCGCTACGGTCTGGTTCAGGCATCGACCTATGACAACGAGGCGAACCTGCCAGATGACTACATCGACGCTCTGCTGGAGGCCTATCCGCCGCAGCTGATCGATGCCTACCTGCGTGGCCTATTCGTCAACCTGACCACTGGCACGGTCTACCGTCAGTTCGATCGGGCGCTGAATGCTTGCATGGACACCGTGCAGCAGGGCGAACCGCTGTTTATCGGCATGGACTTCAACGTCGGCAAGATGGCGGCAGTGACCCATGTGAAGCGTGACGGCGATCCTCGCGCGGTGGACGAAATCATGGGGGGGCACGACACCCCCGACATGATCCGCCGCATCAAAGAGCGCTATTGGCGCTATGACGGCGACGATTACATCAAGACCTGCGAAATCCACGTATACCCCGACGCCTCGGGCGACTCGCGCCGGTCAGTGAATGCGTCGACAACGGACATTGCTCAATTGCGTGACGCCGGCTTTCGGGTGGTGGTGAACGCCAGTAACCCACCCGTCAAGGACCGCGTCAACTCGATGAATGCGGCGTTTTGCAACGCCAAGGGCGAGCGCCGCTACAAGGTAAACCCCTATGCATGCCCAGCTTATACCGACGCGTTAGAGCAGCAGGCATGGAACAAACAAGGCGAACCTGACAAAGAGAACGACAAGGATCACCCCAACGACGCTGCCGGGTACTTCATTGTGAAGGATTACTTGGTCAACAAGCCGAAGGTCGGCATGAAACGCATTCGAGGACTCGCCTGATATGCCTGTCACCACGACACACCCCCAATACGACGACAAGCTCACCGATTGGGAGCTGATGCGCGACAGCATCGAAGGGGAAGGCGCTATCAAGGGTGCTGGCATCGGCTACCTGCCGAAGACCAGCGGTCAGCTGGCTCTCGAGCACCAGGCGAAAACCGACGAAAGCGCGATGCTGTCGCTCGACGAAGCCCGGGAGATCTACCAGTCCTACAAGCGGCGCGCCCAATACCCGCTGTGGGTGAAGGACTCACTGCGTACGATGATGGGGCTTGTGTCTTGCCAGGAACCCGAGATAAACCTACCGACCTCCCTAGCCTCCCTTCAGGACGAGGCCACGGCCGACGGCTTCCCGCTCAAGACACTGTTCCTGCGCGCCGTGCGGGACTTACTGGCCTACGGCCGGCAGCCGCTGCTCGCAGACTGGGATGGCGACGGCCGGCCCTATGTGGCCCTCTACGGCGCGCTCGACGCCATCAACTGGCGCGAAGCTGACGTCGATGGGCGTCGCGATCTAGTGCTGACTGTTCTGCGCGAGGCCGTGCACAAGGGCGACGAGTTCAGTCACGACAGTGAGGCCCGCTACCGAGTGCTCGACCTCAACGAGGGCCGATACCGGGTGCGTCTGCTGGATGAGCATGGTGAAGCAGTCGGCGAGGAAGACATGCCGGGCACTAACCAGGCGCCGCTCGACTTCGTCCCCCTGGTCTTCTTGGGCAGCACCGACAACAACGCCGACACCGACGAGATTCCGCTGCTGACCATGGCGAAGGCGGCGCTCAAGAGCTACCAACTCTCGGCAGACTACTACACCAGTCTCCATTACACCTCGCATCCCCAACCGTGGATCGCCGCGGACCTGGGCGAGGACGAGCAATTCAGTGTCAGCGGCCCCATGGCCGCCTGGAATGTGGGCAAGGACGGCAAGGTCGGGTATCTCGAGTTTCAGGGCGCGGGCATCGAAGCCAACCGCACGGCGATGCAGGACCAGCGCAACACCGCGCTCGAGGCCGGAGCCCGGGTGATCGACGCAGGAGCCGACGAATCCGGCGAGGCCCGCAAGGCCCGCCAGAGCGATCAGCACACCAGCCTGTACAGCGTCGTGGTGACGGCCGCCGAGGGCATTGAGCAGCTGCTTCGCTACTTCGGCCGCTGGCTGAACTTGCCGCAGGCCGACATCGATGCCATCACGTTCAAGGTCGAGCCCGAATTCACCAAGGCCGAGATCGATGCCGCAATGATGGGCATCGTTCGCGATCTGCGCCTGGCCGACGAGGTGCCGCAGGCGGTGCTGTTCGAGTCGTTGCGCAAAGCCGGGGTCACCAATCTCGCCGACCAGGACCTGTTGGCCCTGCTCGATGGTCAGGTAACCGACGATGAGTGATCGTGAGGACGGACAGCGCCGGATCGTCACCGCTCTGGCGCAGCATGTCTCATACCTGCACCGCACCGGCACGGCGCACGTCAATAAGGCGCTGGCGATCATCGACGAAATGAGCGCCGAGCTTCCCCGGGAGATCGGCGAGCGCCTCGACAACCTGACGCCGGCCGAGCTCCAGGCGTTCGCCCGCGGCCGCTACCACACGACTCGGCTCAAGGGGCTGCGCGACGCGATTGACCGCTGGGTCTCGACGCTTGGCGAGCGCATCAAGTCCATGAGTCTCGAGGAGCTGGCGGCCCTGGCCGATCAGGAGGCGGGATACGTCCGCGACCTCATCGCCCAGGCGGTAGAGGGCGAGGTCCCGCCGGCTCCTGCTGTGGCATCGGCCGCTCTCTCCCGACCGGTGATGGGGGAGTTTGTCGAGGACATGCTGGCCGACATCGGACCGGCCACCCGCAACCGGGTCTACAGCACCATCCGCCAAGGCGTCAGCGAGGGCCAGAGCAACAGCCAGATCATCCGGGCCCTGCGCGGGACACCGGCGCTCAAGTACCGCGACGGCGTGCTGCAGACGACGCGCAACAACGTCGACAACGTGGTTCGCACGGCCCGGCAGCACATGAGCAACGAGGCCTACCGGGAGACCTACAGCGCCCTGGGCGTCACCCATGTGGTTTGGGTGGCCCAGCTCGAAGGACGGACATGCCGCCGATGTGCGCCGCTGGACGGTCGGCGCTGGAAGATCGACGAGCCACATCCGGAACCGCCGCTTCATCACCGGTGCCGCTGCAGCCTGGCGCCCTCCCTCGACGGAGACATCATGGGCCAGCGGCCCTACGTGCGCGCCCTCAAGGTCGCCGGACGCGACGGGAGCAGGAAGTTCCATAGCATCGGCAACATGACCAAGAAGCAGCGCGAAGCTGCCGGCCTTGAGGTTGGGCAGGTTAGCGCAGGCACCACATACGCCGACTGGTTTGCGAGCCAGAGCGCCCGGTATCAGCGCGAATGGTTGGGAGACCGGCGCTACCGCCTCTACAAAGAGGGCGGCTACAGCCTGGACCGATTCACCGATCCTCGGCAACGCGAGTACACACTAGACGAGTTGAGAGCACGCGACCGCGAGACATTCGCCGAGGTGTTTGGCGAGGCGGCATGAGGTAGGCTGACAGCATGACTCCGGCCGATCCCGATTTCATCACCTGGTGGCGACTGTGGCGCCTGCTGCAGTCCGGCAGCGGAACGCTCGCCGACCAACTCCAGGCCCGCCTCTGCTGGAACCTCTCTTTCGAGGTTCGACGCCGCCTAGGCGATTTCGAAGACTGACCAACAATTTTATTCAAAGCCCCGCCATTGAGCGGGGTTTTTTAATGGCTGCTCGCCAGGCGGGCGGCCTCAACGCGCTCAAGGAGCACAACACCATGCCACTGGAAATCGACTTCTCTGAACTCGGCATCGAGCTGGAAGAAGACAAGGCCAAGGCTCTCAAGGAGGCGCTGGACGCCAAACATGAGGAAGCGCTCAACAGCGAGGTCAGCGGCCTTAAGTCAAAGCGCGACCAACTGCTCGAATCACAGAAAACGCTCAAGTCTCAGCTCAAGCAATTCGAGGGGCTGGACCCCGAGCGGGCCCGCCGGCTCGAGCAGCAGCTGGCCGAGAACGAGGAGGCCCAGCTAATCGCCGACGGCAAGCTCGACGAGGTGCTGAACAAACGCACAGAGCGGATGCGGGAAGGCTATGACCGCCAGCTGAGCGAGGCTCAGCAGACCGCAGAGAGCGCCAAGGCGTTCGCCGACAAGTTCCGCGGCCGGGTCATGAGCGACGAGATCCGAACTGCGGCCGCCGAAGTCGGCATCGTGGACTCGGCTGTTCAAGACGCAGTCTACCGCGCAAGTTCGCTGTTCGAAGTCGATGACGAGGGCAACGTTGTGCCCCGAGAGGAGGCCGGTCTGGATGCAGACGGCAAGCCTCTCACCCCTTCCGCATGGCTTGAGTCCATGCGCGAGAAAGCTCCGCACTGGTTCCCGCAGCCCAAGGGGTCGGGGGCGCCGGGTGGCGGAGGTGGCTCCTCAGCGCCAAGGGCGTGGAAGGACGCGAAGTCTACCGCCGAAAAGGTGGAAATCCTGAAACGCAAGCAAAACCAATGAGGTAGCGCCCTATGGCACTCTCTGATATGAAAGTCTTCAACGACTTCCTGTACTCGGCAGCCACCGAGACCATCCGCCAGCAGATCGAACTGTTCAACGCCGCAACCGGCGGTGCCCTGCAGCTCCAGCAGGCGGGCAACGTGGGCGATTTCGCTCACGAGGCCTCCTACAAGGCCATCGCCAACCTGATGCGTCGTCGCAACGCCTACGGCACCGGCGCCGTCACCCCGACCACTCTGGCCCAGATGGACCATGTGGCGGTGAAGATCGCTGGCGGCACCTCCCCGGTGGAGTTCCAGCCGCAGCAGTTTCAGTGGATTCAGCGTCAGCCCGAAGAGGCCGGTGTGGTGATCGGCGAGCAGGTCGCTCGAGGCGTCATCGCCGATGAGGTGAACACCGCCATCCTGGCCCTGCAGACTGCGATGATCGGCAACTCCGCCGTGGCGCACGACGCCACTGCTGGCACTCTGAATCTGAACGCCCTCAACAAGGGTGCCGGCAAGTTCGGCGATCGCATGATGGACATCATGGTCTGGGTGCTCCACTCCAAGCCGATGACCGACCTGTTCGACGGCGCCCTGACCAACGGCAATCAGCTGTTCGAATTCGGCACCGTGCGCGTCACCCAGGATGGATTCGGCCGCCGGTTTGTGATGACCGACTCTCCTGCGCTGTACGAGGCCGATGGTGGCGGTGCTGGCACCGACCACTACCACACCCTTGGCCTGGCCGAAGGTGCCGCGGTTGTCGAGGACAACAACGACTACTACGCCACCGTCGAGGAGAAGACCGGCGACGAGAACATCCGCCGGATCTTCCAGGCCGAGTACACCTACAACCTCGGCCTCAAGGGCTACTCCTATGGCGGCACCAAGTCGCCCGACGATGCCACCATCGGCACCGGCGGGAACTGGTCGCAGATCGCCAGCGATGTTAAGGACACCGCCGGCGTCATCGTGACCTCTCTGTGATCCCTGGCGGGCGGCCTACGGTTCGCCCGCTGGCCAGCTGATAGGAGTCAGCCATGCACCTGATCTACACCACGCGCCGCCGCGGCTTCGAGCCCGGGCCGCAGTACCGCAATCCCCGCTTCTTCGCCGGCGCCGACAAGGCCGCCACCAGCGTCACCGTCGAGGGCCATCACCCCGACGTGGTCGCCGCCTACGAGGCCGCCGGCATCGAGGTCGAGGTGATCGGCGCCGAAAGACCGCGTCCGGACGATGCCGAGTCCGACGAGCGGGCCCGCCGCGCCGAACTGATGGACGCCATCGAGCAGACCACCGGCAAGCGCCCCGGTGCCAACACCAAGACCGAGACCCTGGAACAGCGGATGGCCGAGATCGAGTCCGGCAGCCAGGACGAAGACGGGCAGGAGTAACCCATGGCCACCTACGTCACCGTTGACGATGTCGACACCAAACTGGGCGCCGGCTGGGAAGGCTCGGGCGACAAGACGCGCGCCGTGCTGGAGGCCAACACCTGGCTCACCGCCAAGCGGGCCCGACTCGCCGATCCTGTCGACGATGACGTGGTCATGGCCGGCGCCCTGCTGGCCCAGGAGGCGGCGAATGGCCGGCTCTACGCCGACACCGACGGCGCCCTGAAGCGCGAGCGGGTAAGGGCCGACACCGTCGAGGTGGAGACCGAGTACCAGGACGGCGCCAAGTCACAGACCGGCGCACTCTCGATGATCACCGACTTGCTGGCCCCGTACCTGCCGAAGACGAACGGCTTCACCATCCTCCGGAGGCTGTGATGGGCTACATCCAGGACAAAATCAACGCCAAGCTGCCCAAGGCGTTCGACGGCAAGCTGAGTGACGCCGTGCGCACCTTCACTGGCTCCCGCGAGATAGCCGGCGAGTACGATCCAGAGACTGGCAGCAACACAACAACGGTGACCTACTCCGGTCGCGGCGTGTTCGGCGACTACTCGACCCAAGAGGTTGATGACCAGCACATCCGGCGCACCGACGTAAAGCTCTCAGGCGTACTTCAGAATGAGCTGATCATGGACGATGACCAGGCCCCGGCCAGGCCCAGAGTCGACGACACCATCGACGGCATGCTGGTGGTCACCGTTGGGCAGGACCCGGCCAGGGCCACTTGGAAAATCCAGCTTCGGAGGTAGCCATGGCCAAGCAAGGATGGAGCAAATCACTGACCGGTTTCGCTCGGCAGGTGGGGCAAGACATCTCGGCCCGGCAAGAAGAAATGGTGCTGTTCGCTTTGCAGCAGCTCATTCTTCACTCACCTGTCGATACAGGGGCCTACAAGGGGAGTCATCTGGTTACCGTGAATGGCAGTGACAACTCAGCGGTGCCCGAGCCGGACAAGTCAGGCGCCCGAGTCCGGCGAGATGCCGAGGCTGTTTTGTCAGCCGCCCGGGGCAAGCCCTTCAAAGCTGTGGTCCTTCAATCAAACATAATCTACGGCGAGAGCCTGGAATATGGGCATTCACAACAGGCGCCTCTAGGCGTCTATTCCATTGCCTTCGAATCCTTGCGTGCGAGGTATACCAATTGACCTTCGACGAGATCCGCATCGCTATCGAGTCGCGCATGGTGGCGTGGGATGGTGTGCCCGTGGCATTCGACGGCGACCCCAACGGGCCGAGCGTGGATGCGGCCATCACCAACCAGGAGCCATGGGTTCGGCTGACCATCCAGCACGGCGACAGCTTCGTCGCTGGTCTCGGCTCCGAGCCCTGCATTCGCCGCCCTGGGCTGATCATGTGCCAGGTGTTCACCAAGGATAACCAGGGCAGTCGGCAGGCGTATCAGGTCGCCGACTCCCTGGCTGCGCACCTGCAGTTCTGGCGTACTGGCCACCTCGAAACGCTCGCCTCCTCAGTGCAGCGCGTAGGGCCCACTGACGGCAACTATCAGCTGAATGTAAAGACGCCCTTCCGCGTCGGATAAACTGCCCCACCGTCCACCTCCGAGCCGCCTTGAGCGGCTTTTTTCATGCCTGGAGAAAACACATGTCCAGCGGCTCTCAGATCGCAACCTACCTCGCTCCCGAGTCCACGCCTGGGGAAACGCCTGACCCGGCGACCTGGGACACCCTGCGCCTCACTGGCAATACCCTGACGCCCAACGTCTCCACCGAGGTCTCTGCTGAGATCCGCGAGACGCGCATGCAGGGCGGCGGCATCATCACCAGCCTCGACTACTCCGGCGACCTGGCTGGCGAGATGAGCGCGGGCACGTTCGACAAGCTGCTCGAGGCAGCCTTCTACGGCACCTGGGCGACTGATGTGCTGGAGATTGGTGCTGACCGCCACACCTTCACCATCGTGAAGGCATTCAAGGACATCGGCGTCTACTCAACCTTCAAGGGCGTGCACATTGGCGCCATGCAGCTCGACATCCCCGAAGAAGGCAAGGTGACCTGCAGCTTCACCGGGATGGGCCTCGGCTATGAGGACGGCGAGACCGATCCGACTGCCGCTGGCACAGTGAACCCACAAACGACGACCGTTGCCATGGGTTCAGCTACCAGTGTGGGCGATATCCTGGTCGACGGCGCTACGCTGGCTGGCGAGGCCTGCATCAGCGCCCTTTCCATGTCCATCGACAACACGCTGCAAACACAGCGTTGCCTTGGCAAGGCTGGCCCTGGGGCTCTGATTGCCACGTCGGCCAACGTCTCCGGCTCGCTCACCATGGCCTGGAGCAAGGCGGCCTGGAACCAATGGAAGAAGATGCTGACCCGCGAGGCTATCGGCGTGTCCTTCCCTCTGACCGATGCCGCCGGCAACAGCTACACCTTCGACCTGCCGGAAATCGAGATCGACGGCGAGCTGCCGGACGGTGGCAATGAGGACATCGTGCAGGTGTCGCTCAACTACACCGCCAAGAACACTCCCATCAAAGTCACCCGCGTGCTGGCATAAGGAATCCCCGATGGCTTTCAATGCAAAACGATACTCACCTGACGCCTTCACTCAAGGCGTTTGGCTAGCAATCATGGGCGGCCAGTTCAAGGTCGCCAGAGCTGGCAACCCCATTTACGAGCAGGCGCTGGAGGAGTCCGGTTATCGGAAGAAGATCGAGCCAGCTGAGAAAGAGCGCGCCCTGTACACGGCCATTGCCACCGGCGTTCTGCGAGACTGGAGCGGCGTCGAAGACGATAGCGGCGAACCGATCCCCTACAGCATCGAAAATGCGGTTGAGGTGATGCTGGACAACCCTGATCTGGTGGCGCGCATTCTCAGTCAGGCCAACGACCTGTCCAACTTTCGTCGTGAGGACATTGAGGACCAAGGAAAAAAGCCGCGGCAGCGCTCAAGTACCGCCTGACAACAGCCGGACGAGAAACCAAGCTCGCCACGATCGCCAAGGCGCTCAATCTCACCAAGCAGGTTGAGCCGCCCGAGATCGACGAGCGCTGTGCCTTCTGGCTGCACCTGTTCGACCTCCTCTCCCCATCAAGGCCTGCCGGCTTCGGCGCCACTCAGCCCATACCGTTGTCTGAGATGGCTGCTTTGCGCCAGATGATGGTGCTACCCTGCTCAGCGGATGAGTTCATTTCTGTGATTCGAGAGATGGACTGGGCATACATGGAAAGCAGGGGGTCGTAAGTGAAATATTGTATTTCGGTAATTGCAGTCTCAGCCATGCTCGCAGGTTGCTCAACATCACCAGTGTCAGCGGAAAACGCTAAGCCAGTGCCGGAAAATAGATTGTTTGACCTGCAATCCCCGCCAGGTGTGCCACACGGACAGCTAGTAATAACGCGAGACAATGGATTTACTGGCAGCGCTTGCAGCACGTTCATCAACATCGATGGGAATCGTGCTGGCGAGATATCGCCCGGAGAAGTTGCACAATTCTATGTCGCTGAAGGGCGTCACATATTGGGCGCTGAAACTGATTCGGCATTGTGCCCTGACGTTCTTAAGGAGCGAGAATTCTCGCTGAAAGATGGTGAATATCGCAGATACCGTATCTCTATCGATTCCGGATTCTCAATGGATCTATCTCCAACCGCCCTTTAGTTATTATACGAATATCTAGATGTTCATCTTGATTCTTTGAGCCCAGCCAAGCGCTGGGTTTTTTAATGCCCGGAGCTTGTGATGCCTTATTCCAGCCGCCTTGAGTTGGTGATCGATAGCCGTAGCGGTGAGCGTTCGTTGAAGCGCGTGGAGCGTGGACTGGCCGATGTCGACAGGGCTGGTGACAGGGCATCCGGTTCGCTAAATGATGTCACCGAATCAGCTACTCGCGTAAAAGCAGCGGCTCTCGCTGCGAGCGGAGCCCTCGCGAGCATTGCTGCTGGCGGTGCTGCGTTTGGAGCGGTCGCAAGGCAGGCGTCTGACTCCGCTCGGCAAATCCAAAACCTTGCACGCATATCGGACACCAGCTCGGAGCAATTTCAGCGCCTAGCCTATGGCGCAGAAGCCTATGGCGTGGAGCAGGAGAAGCTCGCAGATATTCTCCGTGACACGCAGGATCGCATCGGCGATTTCCTCCAGACTGGTGCTGGCGAATTCGCGGACTTCTTTGAAGGCATTGCGCCAAAAATCGGCCTGACTGTGGACCAGCTGGCTCGCATGTCCGGACCCCAGGCCCTACAAGCGATTTACGATGGCCTTGAGAAGGCGAATCTCTCAGCGTCAGAGACAACCTTCTACCTGGAGGCGCTGGCCAGCGACACCACAGAGCTCATCCCACTTCTTCGCAACGGTGGCGAAGGCTTCAAGGCTATGGCTGATGAAGCCGACCGGCTAAATGCCGTTCTTTCTGAAAGCGACCTACAGGCCTTGGCCGACCTGAGAGGTGAGTTTCAACAGCTTGAGCGCATTATCTCAACATCGGTATCTCGCCAGATCGCTGGCTACGGAGACGAGCTGAGTGATGTCCTTGGAACTGTCGGTGAAGGCGTATCAGCACTGGTAAGCAACCTGGACGTTATGGCCAATACTGCAGGAGGCGTGGCCATAGTTATCGGCGGGCGTCTGATCGGGGCCCTATCTGCATCAGCAGCTGCCTCGGCCACCCAGGCGGCTGCAGCCCTCTCCAGCGCCAAGGCTGATGCACTGGCGGCGCAGTCTGTGACCCGTCGCACGGCTGCTGAACTGGCGTCCGCAAAAGTCATGCTGAGTTCCAACCGTATCGAAGAGCAAGCTACTCGAGGCACAGCAGCTCACCGATTTGCTCTTGACGCTCTTTCTGCGTCAAGAGTTCGAGCTGCAGAGGCAGCAGGAGCTCACACGGCTGCGACAAACGCAGCGACAGCGGCAATGGGGCGAGCCAGCATTGCGGCCCGCGGCCTTTCCGGCGCTGTAGCCCTCCTTGGCGGTCCCGTAGGTGCAGCCGTTATTGCGGCCGGGAGCATCTACTACTTCCGAGAAGAACTGGGCCTAGTGCAGCCTAAAATTGAGTCAGTCACCTCCACTGTTGATGCGCTGACCGACTCAATCAATATGAACAGCGAAGCAGCGCTCAAGAACGGAATATCGAAGCTCTCGGCTGATATCGCGGACCTGCAGCGAGCTGCGCAGACAGCGCGAGCGGAGCGAGACGCCATTCAGATGCAGGGTCCTGGGCCAGGATATGTCGGCATTGGCCCAGGCGCTGGCCCGGGGCGGAATCAGGCAGTGGAAGCCGTGCGGCAAATCGAAACAGAGATTGCCAGCTACGACGAGGCTGTTGTCCAGCTTGAGAATCGCCTGGAATCGTTGGGCGAAAGCAGCATAAAGCCCACCAACAGCCTGCGAGCGCTGGCAGAGAGCACGAGTGAAGCAGACAAAGCTGCAAAGGAACTCGCTGAATCCCAGCAGCGCCTGATCGATCGACTATTCCCCCTTGAAGCTGCCCGCCGGCAGTTTCGGGAAGAAATGGAGCTTCTCGACCTCAAGGCTGCCACAGACAACACCTTCCGGCTTGCTGAAGCTCAGGAGCGACTGCGTACACAGTATTCGGCTGAGCTGACCGGCGGCTTTATGGAGCAGATCGCCACTGGAGGGTTGGCGGAAAAGGTCAAGGAGACTGACGACCTCACTCGGGATCTTGGGCTGACCTTTTCTAGTGCGTTCGAGGACGCCATCGTGGGCGGCGAAGGCTTTCGGGAGGTCCTATCCGGCATTGCCGAGGACATTGCTCGCCTTGCGGTTCGCAAGAGCATCACCGAGCCAGCGGTGGACTGGCTTGGAACTGCCGTTTCTACGGGCCTGGCGGCTTACGGTGGAGGTTCAGCCGGTACGTACAGCGGCGGCACTGTTGGCGGCTTGTACGCTGACGGCGGCTACACCGGGCCCGGTGCAAAGAACGACCCAGCGGGAATTGTGCATGCCGGTGAGTACGTGGTGAAAAAGTCGGTGGTCGATCAGCCAGGCGTCCTACCTATGCTCGAGCGCCTCAACAACATGCCCGGCTACGCGAATGGCGGCCTGGTGGGTGGTGGTGCATCGTCCACGATGGCCCCGCAGATCACCTACGCCCCGCAGATCACAGTTGAAGCCCAGCCAGGCGCCACACAGCAAGATGCAGCACGCCAGGCTGATGCCTTCAAGCGCGCCAACAAGGCCCAGTTCGCTCAGTTCATCATCGAACAGCAGCGCCCCGGCGGGCTGCTCGCCAAGAGGTAATTCATGGAGATCGACTTCCTCCCCGATATTGGCCGGGAGCCTGACTATGGGCTGACCGGCGGCGGCTCGTTCGCTGTGGATGCGGTGAGCTTTGGTGATGGATACGAGCAGCGCCGGCCTACCGGTATCAGTTCGTCTAGGCGAGAGTGGACCGTGACATGGAGCCTCATCACCCAAGAGCAGATGGAGCGCTTGCGGGATTTCCTGGTGCAACGCCTGGGTGTTTATGCCTTCCTGTGGCAGGTCTCCGGTGAGCCTGAGGCATGGCGCGTGGTCTGCAAAGAGCACCCTAAGGTCTCCGAGGACACCTTCAAGCGGCATACCCTGACAGCCACGTTCACCGAGGACTTCGGGCTATGAGCCAGATCATCGCTTCCTATGCCCAGCGCCTAGAGCAGGATGCGATCGTCACCATGTTCGAGCTTGATGCTCGTAACTACGGTGATGGCATTCTGCGCTTCGCGCCCTGCCCGATCGATGGTGGCCCGGTTCGGTTCAATGGCTACGAATATCAGCCAGTGCCGATCAAGGCCGAGGGCTTTGAGTGGAACGGCCAAGGCACCCTGCCCCGTCCGACGCTATCGGTCACCGCCATGGAACTCGCGTTTCTGTCGCTGGTGATCAGTGCAGACGACCTGGTCGGAGCCCCGGTCAAGCGCCTGAGGACCTATCGCCGGCACCTGGATGACGGCACGTCGCCCGACCCCGAGGCTCTGTTTCCGATCGACTACTACGTGATCGAGCGCAAGGCCTCACAGAACCGTCGGCAGATCCAGTTTGAACTGTCGGTGCAGATGGATCAGGAAGGCCGGATGATTCCCCATCGGCAGATCCTGCGGGACTCGTGCACGCATCGCTATCGCTGGTGGGACGGCACGCAGTACCGCTATGAAGGCGTGACCTGCCCCTATTCTGGCTCCGGCGAGTGGGAGGCTGATGGTTCCGATGCTCTGCCGGGCATGGGGCGCGACGTATGCGGCAAACGGCTGAGCGACTGCCGGTTGAGATTCGGCGAGGCTGGCATCCTTCCCACACGAGCTTTTCCAGGCGTGGGAAGGATTAGGTGAGGCTAGACCTCTATATCAGTGAACAAGCGTCTCCTATGATCCAGAACTGCATCACTGATCTGATCTAAGCGCATGCTATCAATGCCCTCGGGACAACACATTGTGAACATGAAATGCGTTCCAGAGTCATTGGTGAAAACCGCTTCAATATAGCGTTCCTGGTCAAGCCCCTTTAGACCAATACTAGCTAACTTCCAGTCATCCATGGCTGATTCCTTAGCTGGTTAAAAAGGGAACGCACTAGCGACTCTAGCATCTAGAGAGAGGTCAATCAGTGCCAATTTTCAACGGCAGACGCATTGGTTGTTGTGACCATCAAATACGCGCCGAAGCCCTAGCCGCCTATCCCGATGAGGCTGTGTGGTTGATCACCGACCACGGCTGTCGGCAGGTAGCCAATGTAGCAGACGACCCCCGATCCACCTTCGTCGTAGCCAAGCGCGATATGGCAGCGGCCACCGCCCAGGGTCTGCGGGCCATTGTTCACTCACACCCGGACTACCCGGACTGTCCCAGCGAGGCCGACATGCGCGGGCAGATTGCGTCGGGCGTGCCGTGGGGGGTCGTGGCCACCGATGGCAACACCACGACACCCATTCGCTGGTGGGGCGGCGGCGACCGGCCTGAGCTGGTCGGCAGGGGCTTCGTCCACGGCGTGACCGACTGCTACGCCCTGATCCGCGACTACTACGCGATGGAACTGGAGATCGATCTTCCCGAGTTTCCTCGCTCGTGGGAATGGTGGCTCAAAGGGCAAGACCTCTACCGCCAGGGCTTCGAACAGGCAGGGTTCCGCATCATCGACGCGGACGAGGCCATGCCTGGCGATATGTGGTTCGCACAACTTCGCAGCGACGTGCCCAACCATGGCGGCGTCCTGGTGGAGAATGGGTTATGCCTGCACCACCCATCTGGCCGGCAGCCTGTCGATCCCTCCCGCCTCTCGCGCCGAGACCCTGCTACCCGCTGGCTCCCCTACATCACCCACTGGCTCCGACACACGTCGAGGGACTGATGAAAACGCTCTATCTGCATGGCTTTCTTGGGGCTCGCTTCGGCGAGTCCTTTTCGTTGGACGTCCGTGATCCGGCCGAGGCAATCCGGGCACTGTTGATCCAGATTCCCGGCTTTGAGGCTGTCATCCGTGATGGCGACTGGCATGTCGTGCGCGGCCCGCTCGACGGCGGTGTGTCCCTCGACGAAGAAGGCTTGGTGGTCGGCATGGATGATGCCACCGAGATTCACCTACTCCCAGCGGTCGCCGGGGCTGGGGGCGATGGTATCTGGCAGACCATTGCGGGCGTTGCGCTGGTTGCCGTTGGCGTTTATTTGCAGCAAGGCTGGATGGTAAACGCTGGCGTCGCGCTGACACTAGGCGGCGTCTCACAAATGCTATCCCCCACCCCGCAGACAGGCGACTACGGCGAGCGGGAGCGGCCCGACGAGCGACCTTCCTTCCTGTTCGATGGACCCACCAACACCAGCACTCAAGGACTTCCGGTGCCGGTGATCTATGGCCGCGTGAAGGTCGGCAGTGTCGTGGCGTCGGCTGGCATGACTGCTGAGGAGCTGGACGAATGACCGATCTGGTTGTCTATGGCGCGAAAGGCGGCAAGGGCGGCGGCGATGAAGCCCGCACTCCCCGCGAGGCGCCCAACACCCTTCGCTCCACCTCCAAGGCCAGGATCATCGACGTGCTGGGCGAGGGTCCAATTGTCGGCCTGACCAACGGGCTCAAGAGCATCTATCTGGATGAGACGCCGCTGCAGGACGAGGGAGGCGATTTCAACTTCCAGGGCGTGACTGTTCACACCCGCACCGGTGAGCCCGATCAATCGCACATCGCAGGGTTTCCAGCGGTGGAGACCGCCAACGACGTATCCACCGAGGTGACAAAGGCAACACCGGTTGTTCGCACCGTTACCAATCCGGAGGCTGATGCCGCTCGCGTCACCGTCCAGGTGCAGGCGCTCAGCTATCAGAACGTCGAGAATGGCGATCTGCTGCCCACCGAGGTGGCGGTGGCTGTTGACGTTCGCCCCAATGGAGGTAGCTGGTCCGAGAAGCGCTACGACATTATCAAGGGCAAGACCACCAGCCCCTACCAGCGTTCCTATCGCGTGCCGCTCACGGGCGATGGCCCTTGGGATATCCGCGTGCGCCGCGTGACGCCCGACAACGGTAGCGCCACTCTACGTAACGCGACGTACTGGGCCACCTACACCGAGATCATCGACGCCAAGCTACAGTATCCCGATACGGCACTGGTCGGACTCGAGGTCGACGCCCAAGACTTTGGCAGCCAGATCCCCTCGCGCAGCTACGACGTCAAGGGACTGATCGTCCGGGTGCCGGCCAACTACAATCCAGCGACGAGAAAGTACACCGGCCTGTGGAATGGCTCGTTCAAGCTGGCTTGGACCGACAATCCCGCCTGGTGCTTCCTCGACCTGGCCACCAGCGAGCGGTACGGCGCAGGCTTGGAGAACGTCGACAAATGGGGCCTCTACCAGATCGCCCAATACTGCGATGAGCTGATCCCCGACGGTTTCGGCGGCCAAGAGCCGCGCTTCACCTTCAACACCGTGCTGTCGAGCCGAGAGGAGGCCATCAAGGCGCTCAGCACCCTGGCCTCCGCTTTCCGTGGCATGACGTACTGGGGCGCCAATACCGTGATGGCTACCGCCGATATGCCCGCGGACCCCGTCAAGCTGGTGTCGCCGTCCAACGTCCTCGATGGTGAATTTGAGTACAGCGGCACTGCGCTCAAGGCACGGCATTCAGTCGCTCTTGTGAGCTGGAACGATCCGGCAGACAACTACCGGCTGCAGGTCGAGGTTATCGAGGATGCAGATGCGATCCAGCAATTTGGCTGGAAGCAGATCGACGTCACCGCCGTAGGCTGTACAAGCCGCGGTCAGGCCCACAGGCTCGGCAAGTGGATGCTCTACAGTGAGCGCGCCGAAACCGAGACGATCACCTACCAGGCCAGCGTCGACCATGCCGACCTGCGTCCGGGTGACATCATCGCGGTGAACGACCCAACCACAGCCGGCGCCCGGCTCTCTGGCCGCGTCGTCCGTCCTGGTGTCTCTGCCTTGGTGCTTGACCAGATTCCCGCTGAGATCAACGGCAGTGACTGGTATCTGGACGTGCTGCTGCCCACTGGTGGGATTGAGCGCCGACAGGTCGACAGGTTCGCCGGAGATCATGTCGAGTTGGTCAGCCCGCTCTCAGCAGAGCCGATCCGCGGCGCCATCTGGATGCTGTCGAGCCAGGACGTAGAGCCCCGCAAGTTCCGGGTGCTATCCGTCGCGGAGCAAGAAACGGCGATCTACCAAATCACCGCCATTGAGCATGACCCGACGAAGTACGATCGCGTCGAGCAAGGCCTCAACCTGCCGGACGAGGATTACACGCTGATCCCGACTGGACCGGTAGTGGCGCCCTACTCCATCACCGTCGAGGCATCCAAGTACCTTGCCGGCGGCACCGAGCACCAGAAGATCACCGTCAGCTGGACGCCCAGCGAGGACGCTCGAGTCGTTCGCTATATTGCCGAGGTGCAGGGGCCGAATGACGTGTCATGGGGAGAAGCTTTCACCGGTCCAGGGACGTCCTTCGACATCCTCGATGCAGAGCCAGGTGAATGGCAGATTCGGGTTCGTGGCCTAACAGGAACGGGCTCCGCGTCGCCCTGGGCATATAGGACCACCAATGTGGCCGGTCTGCTGCTGCCGACGCCGCCAGACAGCATCGATATCCGCACAGGCACCTTCGAGATCACGCTGATCCCGAATGGTCTCTACCCTGGGCAGATGTGGGAATTCTGGCGTTCCAATGCCCCGCTCACAACAGGACTGATCGAATCGAATGCGGTGCGCGTCGGTGTGGCGCCTACCCTGACCGACACCAACCTCGAGCCCGATACCACTTACTACTACTACGTGCGCGGCATCAACGCCTACGGCGTCTCGAGCTGGTATCCCGTGCAGGCCACTACTGAGAACGACCCCGACAAAATCATGTCGGTGATCAGCGGTCAGATCAAACAGACCGACCTTTTCTCAGACCTGAGCCAGAACATCGACGGGCTCAACTCCAGCTATGTGCTGAACGTGACTGGCGGCGGCCGCGTGGCGGGCTTTGGGACAGCCTATGACGAGGATCAGGGCGTCTTCGACTTTGGCGTGCTGGCGGATCGGTTCTACATCGCCCAACCGGGTGATGGCGCTGCCGAGGTGATTCCGTTCATTTTCACCAATGGCACCCTGTACCTGAAAGAAGCGCTGATCCAGTACCTGACGTTCACCAAGCTCAAGGCGTCTGATGGCTCGTTCATTGTTCAAAACGGCAAGGTGCGAGCCGAGTACATCCAGGCAGACCAGCTCTATGTCGACTACGGCAAGCTGTACAACATCGACGTACAGAACGCGCACATCCGGAATGGAGCGATCACCAACGCCAAGATCGCAAATGCCGCGATCACCCGGGCCAAGATCGGGGATGCCCAGGTCGACACACTCCAGATCGCCGGTCAGGCGGTGACCATACCCGTAAGTGCCAGCAGGACCTCCACGATCCCCAGTCAGAACACCTGGGCGGATGTCGTTTCAATCAACGTCAACCCGAAGGGAGGGCGAGCCCTGGCGTGGTTTGACGCCAGCGTGCAGGGCTACGCCGGATCGTATTGGCGGTGGGTCGTGGACGGCTCAGTCCGCTATGAAATGGCCGGAGATCAAGCAGGCATTCACGGGGTCATCGATGCAGGTGTTCGAAACGGGACCATCAACATCAAGGTTCAGTGTTACCGAAACACCGGCAACACCGGCATCAACTACGCAATCCTCACAGGCTTGGGAGCCGCACGATGATAGCCGCTATCTACGACATGAGTTCTGGCTTCATACAGCAAATAGTCGAGTGCCATGAAGACGCTATCGATCTCCAATGCGATGAGCGGCAAAACTACGTCGAAGTTGAGAGAGGCTTTGACGACGCAGCCCACTTCGTGGATCTGGAAGATGGTCAAATCAAGCCGAAGCAGAGCCGTGGTGCTCAGGTTACCACCGACGGCTTAACCGCGGTCATCACAGGGCTTGAGCCTGGCACCCTGCTGTCGATGGGCGGGCACCAGATGGTAATTACCGGCGACATCGCCCAGCTGGAAGTCGACGTACCTGGCGCCTACGAGATTCATCTGGTGGGCCCGGCCTGGCGCCTTGATGAAACCCTGCAGGTGACAATCGATGGATAGGCTTAGCGTTCGACGATTCTCTTCGAGGGCAGAGGCGGAGCTACATTACCTGGTCTTGGTAGACAGCGATGCTGAAGCAGCACGCTGCGTCTCACCCGCTCAAGAGGCCGTCTACCAGCTCAAGCTGGCCGAGGCTGCACAAGGGTCGGGGCCTATGGTCGAAGCTGAGGCAAACGCCACGGGCGCTGACGTGGCCACCGTCTGCCAGCGCATCAAGCGCGCTCGCACCCGATGGGAAAAGCGTGCCGGCACCATTGAGAAAGCGCGCATCACCGCCAAGGCCGATATTCGACGATCAAGCACACCCGCCGATATGCACCGGGCTTTGACCCGCTTTCGCAACGCACTCTAACAGTCCGCCAAGCGCGGGCTTTTTTGTGGGAGACACACCATGGCAGTAACGCTTTCCGGCGTACTGAAAGACCCCTATGGGAAGCCGCTACCCGGGGCGACCATTCGCTTTGACGCTGTCCGGACATCCGCTACCGTCCTGAACCACATTCGTGCCGAGGCGATCACTGACGCCCAGGGCGACTACTCCATCTCTGTCGAGGTGGGTCGCTACGACGTGCGAGTGATGCAGGGACGGTCATTCCTCGAGCTCGCCAAGAATCTGGAGGTGCGTGCACACTCCACCGCCGCCAATCTCAACGACCTGGTGGTCGAGTGGCAAGGTGAGAGCGATGTGACTCCTGGCATCATTATTGAGTTTCGCGCACTCACCGATGAGGCCCGCGGATACCGCGATGAGGCGGGAGCATCCGCCGATGCAGCGGCCGCAAGCGAATCCAACGCTGCCAGTAGTGCGTCTTCGGCCAGCGAATCAGCCTCGAATGCAGCAACGAGCAAACAGAATGCATCTGGCTCGGCCACTGCTGCCAGCGCATCAGCAGCCAGCGCCTCCGAAAGTGCCGACGCCGCGTCAACCAGCGAGGAAAATGCGGCTGGCTCGGCAAGTGCAGCGGCAACGAGCGAGAGCAACGCAGCCACCTCTGCCTCCAATGCGGCCAGCTCTGCGAGCGCTGCTGCGACAAGTAAGTCGAACGCCGCAGGATCCGCCAGCGCCGCAGCAGCAAGTGAGTCAAATGCAGCCCAGTCAGCAACCGATGCAGCCGCTTCTGCTGCTTCCATAGACGCTGCAGACCTTGTTCATGCGCCTGGCTCAGGGCTGCCAAACGAGGCTGGGGACATTTACAGCCGCAATACTGCTGAGTTTGATGCAGCTGGATCAGCGGCAAGCGCCGAGCAGGCAGCCAAAGGTTATGCCGTCCAGCGCAGCCACCACACCGGCACGCAGCTTCTGAACACTATCTCAGACGCAGGGACGGCAGCGGCGGCAAATTTGGGTACCGGTGCGAATGACGTTCTCAAGACCTCGCAGGCCGACGCGCGGTATGCGCGGCTATCGGGGCCTAACGAATTCGATACGATGCCAAGCATTGGGGGGAGCCCTATTATCGAAAGCGATAGTAATGATGACGGACACTGGACACGATGGGCAGACGGCACTCAGATATGTCGTAATTATAAAGAAGCCGGTCTCGGAGCGAACCGCGGTGGTCTAATTTACCTCGGTGCCACCGAATTCATCACGCAGATGGCAGCAGCCTTTGTTAATACAGATTATCAGGTATCTGTCAACTGCTCGAGAAAGGGCGGAAGCGGCGGAGATACAGCTTATAACTACTGAGTAATCCCTGTCTGTAGGGAAGACTCAATCATAAACAAATCAACAGTTTCAGGACCTAAATATCGGATCGGATCAATCACGACCTGGGGGACCCTCAGCTGCTCTTTCGAGTATACGGCCTTGGGTCGCTGGAGAAATTAGGGGATACTATGAAACTGATTTTCAAAGCCGTAAGTGATGCACCAACTAGATACTCAATTTCGGGCGAGATATTAAGAGCATTCAAAGGTGACATGTGCGAGGAGTTCGACCTCACAAATTTTCCGGTGGAAGGTATCTTCACAACTGCAGATACCGTTGACCAAACTGAAACAGTACGGGATGTCACTCGTGATCCCAGTGGAAGGCTTGTAGTGACGCTCCTTCAGGCTGTTATCGCAAGCCAGTATCCCGACAAGAAGGCCCATTGGCGAGAATCGCCTACCATCGACGCAGAGGACTACGATCCCGAAATCTGCTACGTCATTCCAACTGGCATGGCAGGCGTAGACGACTACGAGATCGTGCAGGGCGTGGATGTTGCCGGCAACACGGGCTGGACGGTTCGCAAGAAGGAGATGGTTGATGGGTAACGTGTACTGGATCCCGCCCAAGACAGAGGCAGAGAAGCTGGAGGATGCACGGCAATCGGCCATGCGCCGTATCAACTCAGCCTATGAGGCCGAGCTGGCCAGCATTCGCAGCGAGTATCCGGAGTCAGAGCAGATGACCTGGGACAAGCAGGAGCGAGAGGCGCGCGCGCTTCTGGCTGACTCTGGCACGGCCACGCCCTTACTGGATGCTATGGCAACTGGCCGGGGCATGGACAAGACTGAGCTGGCTACGCGCATCATCGCCAAGGCCGATGCATGGATGCAGGCAAGCGGCCTGGCGACAGGAAAGCGCCAGGCTCTCGAGGATCAGGTGAAGGCAGCCGAGACGGTAGAAGCCGTTGAGGCGGTCAGCTGGGAGTGAGGTGATAGCCATGGATGGCAAAACCCAGGACTCACTTAGAGTCAGTACCTTCTACCCTCGCGTTCACGCGACAATAGAACTTCCACAACTCATGCATAGCCCCCTTCTCACACTTATTGAAGTACCCGCTTTTTTTCGCATGCGCAAATAAGTAGTAGCACCTTGAAATCTCTTTCTCCAAATATACTTTGTCTTCAAAGCTTAGATTTTTATCTGAATACGTATCAGCTATAATGACGAACTGGTGAACCATTACCCTAATTTCATTTTCAAAAAATCTTTCAAGCCTATTATTTTTTACCGCATCAAAAAAAGTCCATGTATTATTCTGACTAATTTTAGTAGCACTCTGCATGGCATCAATAGGAGAGAGCATGTTATCAATGTGCTCTTTAAAATTCCTCCTTCTATAATCAGCCAGCATCAATTCATATTGTTGTTGCAATTTTTTAGCGCTCTGCTCATGAACCTTCCGCGTGGATTCAAGTTCACTTCTTGTATCTTTGAGCTCTTGCCTCTGTATTTTTAGAGTCTCAGCTAGCATCCACACAGTCGCCAAACCAAAGGTCACGCCGATTGATCCCGCCAGAAAGCTTCCGTAGCTACCCCATAGGGCCATATCGGTCGATAGCTTCTGGTCGTTCTCAAACGAAAACCACCACACCGAAAACCCTATCGTCACAAACAACACAACGAAGCAAATTCCAAGAACCGCTTTCCTCATTACTCCCCCGATCTCTTATTCTTGAGCACCCCGGCTCTCCTCACCTGACCTACCTCGGCCCCCTGATCCTTCGCCAGCCGCCATACACCCTCACTTATCTCGTGTTTGCGTGACAGCAGATACTGAGGCGTGCCGGGTTGCCACCAGTCGTCCTTGATCTCTTTGCCCAGGACGCAGCGCCCGCTGATCAGCCACCCCTTCCACACGACGTGGTATTCGACCAGCTTGTCGATCGGAGGCGTCGCACGGCTCAGGCTGAGCCAGCCTTTGCGCTCAAGTCGCTTGCGCCACTGGGTGATTTGGTAGCTGTCCATTGATACGCAAGAAGCTGCCTGCCTACGTTACAAACAATCGCTCTTTCTCTTGGCGGTGGCAGCCCATGCACCAGTAGTTGATCATGGTGCAGCCCTCGCCTACCCAGCCCGCTTCAACCTTGAAGGTCAGCCAATCGTCGCCCTCGTGCTTTGTCTCTTCGTTGCCACAAGAGCACCTCAACGTCACGTAGTCGCCGGAGACGAACAGAGTCATATGCTTCATGATTTCCCTCTCATCAATACGGCCTGCCATAGTGTGGCCCATGGCCTGCTACCATCTTCTTTAGAACCACCTCCCGCCCAAACCATGCCGACGGCACTGTGTATAGCCTGGTGTATGGCAAAGCACGTTTCTTCACGCCTGCCCAGTAACCACGGGCTTACATCAGTGCTGCAGAGGGCTCCGTCAGCTCGGCTGCAACGCCTGAATAAACGCTTCCTGACCACACGACCGACATCTGATCACATAGCCTTCATCGGATGCGCGAATGGCAAATTGAATCCAAGAGGACGTATCTGAGATATTGAACTCCGCCGAATAACACTTCAGGCAGTAGATCTCTTGGCCGCCCTCCACGGCCTCGAAACAGATACCCTGCCTAACCATGATGATGCTCTCCCAATGACTACCACACTAATGGTAAGCATAGTGGATTCTGGCTGCCACCTCGCTTTAGTGGAACGGGTGGCCTCTAGGCACTCTCAGCATCCAATCCGGATCAGGCGCTATACCTGAGAGCAGCTCAGCCTCTATAGGTATCATTGGAGCGCTCACCGCCGGCGCTACCAGTCTGGCTGCATTGAGGCACGTAGGTTCTGGTGGCCGCAGGCCCTGCACTTGATGATGAAGCAGCGCCCATAGGGGCCGTCGGGCGTGACTTCAAAGTGCTTCCAGCGCTGCCTGCCGTGCTCGAGAAATTCTGCGCTCTGGCACGATAGGCACCGCATTTCCAGACCGCCATCGATGACCTTCAAGCTGACCTTCTGCGTGCCCATACAGGCTCTCCCCGTGAGACTCACGGTTGCAGTTTAGCCCACTGAGATGGGGCCAGGCAGCGGAACTTCTGTGCTTAGGGCGTCAGAACCTTACAGGCTAGCGGTCACAGGGCGCCGGACCTTTGCCCAAACGAGTACACTCGTGTCTGCAAAGAGGTAAAAGAGCTACACTGTTATTACTTTCTGTCACATTAGGGTTTCGTGATGAACTACCCTGCTTCCGTAGTTGTTGAGCCCCGCCAGACCGCACGGGGCATCCGTACCTCTTGGGATGTTGTGAAGTATCATCCACTAGTGGGAAGGCGAGTACTCGGGACTTTTGGAGACGAAACGAAAGCCAGAAATGAGGCAGCTGTAATCGCTTTCCAAATACACCTCAAAGAGATCGGCCTGTCATCGCCTCAGGACGCTCGTGTAGGGGCCTCAGAATCATCTTGAGCTTGGGTCCAATCGTCTGCCACAAGATCATCGACGATATCCACCAGGTAGACAGCGGCGTGGGACAGCCTAGCTACACGCTGTCTGCTGTTCTCACTCCTCCACAGGTCTGATCGGGAGATATTCTCGATAGAAACCAAAATTTCCCTGAGCAACTCAATCCTTTCCTTCAGCTCACCGCGCTCGTAATTATCAGCTTCTTTTTTTTCTAACAAACCGATTCCTGTTTCAGCCATTTACGATGTAAATGCTGACATAGGCTTTGATCATGATCCACAATCCTGCTCGCTGCGGCACAGTTAGACTATTGAAAATTAAGTTGAATTATGAAGGTGTGAGCCTTGCTAAGCAGTCAATATGAGAATTCTGATCCGCATGGCTAAGATTTTTGTTTTAGCGACGAGCGCCTTCAGTTGGAAGGCATGTCCCTTGGCAACGCTGGGCCTGGCATTCTCCTGGCCAATGCGACCGGCCAGCCCTACCGGAATGAGCAGGTCGCCCGGGACTCGACTGCCAACTTTTAACCTTGCGATGGAGGCGTCGCAGTAGTCAGCACGAAGGCAGCTGGAACCATGGCAAGTTTTACTGCTGAGTGGTCGCAATTTGGTCGCACGCGCCTAGCTCTGAGAGCACATATGTCAAACAATGCGACCACATAACTCTCTGATTTTAAAAGAAACCGCATTGCAAGCGCGGCCGAAAACTAGATCATATCGAACTTAAAATCCCTCGGTGGCAACACCGTGCCGGTTCGAGCCCGGCTCCGGGCACCAATAGTTTCAATGCCTTACGCTACCTCCTGACGCTACTCAGCTCTCGACGCCCTCCTCTCTGGTCGCAGTTTGATCGCGCGAATCCGGCTAATGCCCCGCCCGCAGCATGTGTTAAGCATCAGAATGAAACGCTACATCACGCTTTATGCGACCTTGCTCAATAAGTGGCCTAGACTACACTTCAGAAGTGCAGGTAGCAGTGCAAGTCGCAGTCGTCCGAGAAGTACGCAGCGCCTCATACCATGAGGCAGCCAAGCAGTGACTTTTATTGGAGAGGCCGTATGAAGCTGAAGCTACTGAGCGCCATGGCGCTATCATCTCTCATGATGGCGGGTGCCGCATTCGCCATGGACTCCGAGATGCTCAACGAAAAGATGGCTGAGATCGAGGAGCGTACCGCGCAAGCAAGTGAGGAGGATCGTGTCGCAGCCCTTGAGCAGCAAGTGGAGGACCTCAAGGAACTTATCCATATGATGGCCGAGGAAGACCATAGCTCTTAAGAGTGGCTCTTGAGGATGACTCCTAAGGATAGCTCCTGAGGACTGCACGGACATCCATCACGCTACTTAGTTAAAGATCAGGGCCACTACGGGGTAGTGGCCCTAGCTTTATCCGCGCGACTTGTATCCGCCCGATCTGTATCCACCCCAGCTGTATCCGCCAAATGTCATCAATGACTCACCACGCTCACATCTCAGGACGCGAGCTGGCGGCATCCAGCGCCTCACCTTCATCGTGCCCCCTTCACCTGGCCCCTGCCCCTTAGCCAGGCCGCGACATACACCTGGGTCCGGTACTGAATAGCCCCTGAGGCCAGGACGACGTCGCCGTGACGTGTTAGCATCTGCGCCTCTTTACGCCACTTCATGACGGCCGCCGAACCTTGAGCAACCGCTTGCTTCCGCCCGCCCTTCGCCAGACATCAATGACGCTTCCAGCCGTGACCGCACCCCACTGCGCGGAACCAGCCTTGCGCACATTGCCGCTTGCACCCACGCTGGCCAGGAGCTGATCCATGTTACTCGGACGCCTGCGCGACCCCTTTATCAACCACCGACATCGGCGCCTGTTCCATGTGCTGCGCGTCACGCTGGCCCTGATGGTGACCTTCACCATTGTCGAGCTGTTGCCGCTGCAACATAGTGGCTGGGCCCTGGTGAGCACCGTTATGGTCATGGGCAATCTGCCCCATGTTGGCGGCGTCATCGACAAGGGCCGTCAGCGCCTGGCAGGTACGCTGATTGGTGCCGCCCTGGGCCTGTTGCTGATCAGCCTGCCCATCCCACCCTGGGCGGTGCAGCTGGGCTCTCTGGCCGGTATCGCTGTCGCCACCTGGTGGGTATTCGGTGCCCGCCAGGCCTACGGCGGCCTGATGTTTGCCATCAGCCTGCTGCTCGTTATCGGCGATGGTACCCAGCAGCTGGATGTCGCCCTTTGGCGAGGCCTCGACGTGCTGGTCGGCACCCTGGTGGGCATCGCCGCCACGCTGGTCTTTCTGCCCCACAAGGCCACGGACCTGCAGCGCTTTCTGCTGGCCGACTGCCTTGATCAGATGGCCCGGCTGTATCACGCCCACACGTCATCCACCGCGGCACCGGGAATCGACACCCGAGAGCTGTTCAAGGCTGCCAGCCAGCTACTGATCAAGCAGCGCGGACTGACAGACGCGGTGCACCGTGAGGGCAGGCTGTCTCGCACGGACGTCGACGGTCTTATTTCCTACCAACGACGCATGCTGTCGACGCTGGAGCTGCTGCTGGAGACTCACTGGAGCACCCGCCAGGGACACGAGCAGATCGATACCATGGAGGGGCTGCGGGCCCAACAGCATGTGCTCGCCAGGGATATCGGCACCCTGGCGTTCGAGATACGCACGGGTCGACCCATCCAGGCCAACATCACGCCTTTTTCGCTGGAAGCCTTTGCCGCAGAGGCCTCCACCGCGCGCAGTGATGATGGCAGAATGCTGTTTGGTCCCAGCGGCTACCTGTGGCTGAACCGCGAGCTGGCCCGCCTCTCCGGGTCCATCGCTGAGCAGCTTGGCAAACTCGAACGCCTCCCCAGCAAGCGACTGCGACGACGAGCCCCGCGTCACGGCCTGCACCAGGCACCCTCTCTCGACAGCAAGGAAGGAAGATCCCATGACCCACGCCAGTCATGACGTCCTGATCATCGGTGGCGGCGTCGCCGGTCTTGCCATGGCCCTGGAGCTGGCCGATCACCGCAGGGTGACGCTGCTGCGGCCCGGCAACGACGATAGAGGGGCCAGCCGCTGGGCGCAGGGAGGGATCGCGGCGGTTTTATCCCCCCAGGATAATGTCGAGGCTCACGTACAGGACACTCTGGTCGCCGGTGACGGACTATGCGACGAGCAAGCCGTGCGCTTCACCGTGGAACAAGGTCCTGACGCCATCGACTGGCTGCTTCAACTCGGGGTGCCCTTCACCCCCGAGACAGATCCTAGCCTGGGGTATCCCTATCACCTCACTCGGGAAGGCGGGCACAACGCCAGACGGATCATTCACGCAGAAGATGCCACCGGTCGCGCGGTCATTGATACCCTGAGGGAGCGCGCCCTCCAGCACCCAGCCATTACCTTGCGTGATGACCTGGTCGCCTACGAGCTGATCAGCAACGATCAGGGCCAGTGCTGCGGAGCCCGCTGCCTCGATCCCCAGCATCAGGCCCAGGAACTCATTGCCCAGGACACGGTACTGGCGACCGGAGGCGCCAGCGGACTCTATCTGCACACCACCAGCCCCTCTCCCGCCAGTGGCGAGGGCATGGCCATGGCCTACGATGCCGGTGCGCAGCTGAGCAACCTGGAATTCCAGCAGTTCCATCCCACCTGCCTGTATGACCCGGAGGGTCCTCCTTTCCTGATCAGCGAGGCGGTACGCGGAGAAGGCGGCCTGCTGCTGAATGCGGATGGCAAACGCTTCATGCCAGACATCGACCCACGGGCCGAGCTGGCCCCACGCGATGTGGTGGCAAGGGCCATTGACGCCGAAATGCAACGCACCGACAGCCCCTGCGTGATGCTGGATATCCGCCATCTGGGGGCGGCGACGATTCGGCACCACTTCCCGACGATCCATGCCCACTGTCTGGGGCGTGGCCTGGATATCACCCAGCAGCCGATCCCCGTCGTCCCTGCGGCCCACTATAGCTGTGGCGGGATCAGCGTTGATCAACACGGCGCGACCCGCGTGACAGGGCTGTATGCGATTGGAGAGGTGACCTGCACCGGTTTGCATGGTGCCAATCGCATGGCCAGCAATTCGCTACTGGAGTGCCTCGTGTACGCCCGCTCGGCGGCTCGTCATCTCGCCACGCTGAGGGAGCCACCACGTCAGCATCCGCCGAGCTCGATCATCGCTGGCACCTGCCAGGCTAAGGCGTCCGACATCGCTGAACTACACCAGGAACTGCGCCGGGTCATGAGCGCCAGGGTGGCCATCGTGCGCTTCGACGAGGGCCTCAAGGAGGCGGCCGCCCGTATCGAGACACTGGCCTCCCGCTATGCGGAGCTGGCCGACGACGCCTGCCCGACACCCGCCCTGCTGGCCCTCCGTCACGCCCTGACACTGGCGCGATTGACCGTCGCCAGCGCCCTGGCACGCCGCGAATCAAGAGGCCTGCACTACAATCCCCAATGCCCGCGCCACGCAGACCCCGCGCCCCAGCCTTCGCGCTACGCCAGACACTGACACGGAACGCCAACCGCCGCTGACCGTTGCCGCCGCTGACCATTGCCGCCGATAGGCGCCCGCATTGACGGTTGGCCCAGCCGTCAGCACAGCCAGCCAAAGCCCCTCGACATCCGGGGGGCTCACTTCCGGTCATCATCGAGATAGCGCCGATCGTTGAACGTCGCCACCCAGTGCGGGTGATAGAACATCAGGATGCTGAGCAGCATGCCGCTGATGAAGGCTTCCGAAGGCATCAGCAGCGGCAGAAAGCGTAGGTATTCACGGACCTGAAACAGCACCTCGGCATTCACCGCGGCAAACCACGCAACGCCCATGACCGCGAGCCCCGAGGCCAGCGAAGAGAGCGCGGCACAGCCAAAACCGCCGACAAACAGAAACACCATGGGGTGGACGGGGAGGCGCCTGTCGACCAAACGCCATATGGCGATGGTCACCAGCATGGGTACCACCCCTGTCACAACAAGATTGAGGCCGATAAGCGGCCAGGCCACCCTGCCGGTCACGCACAGCGACAGGTTGACCAGCAGACAGCTCAACAGCGCCAGCGGCGCCCGAAATACCAGCGTCAGCAGGGTGGTGAAGAGCAGATGCAAGCTCAGCCAGTCCACCGCCTGGGCGCGCAACTGCCACAGCAAGGCCATCATCACGGTGGCGGCCAGCCATCGGTGCTGCAGCCCGGTACTGGCCACCAGCGCCTGCCAGGGCCGCTGGCGCACTACCAGCAGCACACACCCTGCTGACAGCGCCCCACCCAGCCACAGCATCCAGCCCGCCACCACTACCTCGGCGAACGACATGACCGCCCCCTCCTCTCGGCGAGCTCGACACGTCGCAGCAGGGGCTCAGGCCTGACGTAGCGCTCAGGCGAAGACGACGGTCTTGTTATCGTGGATCAGTACCCGATCTTCCAGATGCCAGCGTAGCCCCCTCGCCAGCACCGTCTTTTCCACATCTCTGCCGAAGCGAACCAGGTCGGTAGGCGTGTGGCAATGACTGACACGGTGGATGTCCTGCTCGATGATCGGCCCGGCATCCAGCTCCTCTGTCACATAGTGGCAGGTCGCACCAATCAGCTTCACCCCTCGCTGGTAGGCCTGATGGTACGGCTTGGCGCCGGCAAACGATGGCAGGAAGCTATGGTGGATATTGATCACGCGACCGCTGTAGCGCTGGCACAGGTCCGGCGGAAGAATCTGCATGTAGCGCGCCAGCACGATGCTGTCCGCAGCCGACGCCTCTACCAGACGCTCCACCTCAGCGAATGCCGCCTGCTTGTCACCAGCGACGACCGGCACATGGTGGTAGGGAATGCCATGCCACTCCACCATGCTGCGCATATCGTCGTGATTGCTGATCACCGCCGCAATGTCGCAATCCAGCTCCCCCGCCGTCCAGCGATACAGCAGATCGACCAGACAGTGGGATTCCTTGGACACCATGAGCACCACTCGGCGCTTCTGACGAGTGTCACGCAGCGCCCAATCCATTTCAAACTCCCTGGCTACCGGGGCAAAGGCGTCACACAGCGCCTCCCGAGACATGCCAATCGAATCCGCCAGAATCTCGTAGCGCATGAAGAAGCGTCCCGACGCCAGGTCGGAATGCTGATTGGCCTCGGTAATGGAACCACCATGCCCAGCAATAAAGTTGGAGACACGGGCGACGATCCCCAGTCGATCAGGACAGGACACCACCAGACGATAGAAATGCGACATAACACTTGTCTCTTGAAGCCAACCCTTGGCGTGCCCTTGGCACCACCTCTCGACGCGCTCGATAGCGCGCCACGAAAACCGGCCATTGTAGCGAAAAGTGAGGTAGCGAACGACTCCTGCTGCGCTGCCAGGGGCGTCCTGCGTTGAGTGAGCCGACCTCCATCCCTTATAGTGGCGTTACCTGTCTTCACTATGCCGAGCCCGATGTCGATCCCTCGAATTCAGATTCGTCCACGCCGCCGCTCCCCCCTGCATTTCCTGCCCCTGGGCGGTTGCGGCGAAATCGGGATGAACCTGAGCCTCTATGGCCACCAGGGACGCTGGGTGGCGGTCGATTGCGGCATGATGATTCGCCAGGACCTGCCGGGCGATCCCATTCAAGTCCCGGACACCACCGTCCTGGAGACCCTCGGCATTCAGCCCAGCGCGCTGCTCATCACCCATGGCCACGAGGACCATATTGGTGCCGTTGCCTGGCTGTGGCCCCGCTGGGGCTGCCCGATCATTGCCACGCCCCTGGCGGCGGCCATGCTGAGGATCAAGTTCGCCGAACGCGGCCTGTCCAGCGATGCCATCGAGGTCATCACCCCGGGAGAGGCCAGGGACATCGCAGGTTTTTCCTGTCGCTTCCTCGCCCTGACACACTCGATTCCAGAAAGCTGCGCGGTGTTCATTCAAGCGGGCAATACGCGCCTGCTGCACACCGGTGACTGGAAGCTCGACCCGCAGCCGGTGCTCGGCGAACCTGTTGATGAAGACGCCTTCCGCGCCCTGGCTCCCCTCGACCTGGTCGTCGCCGACTCCACCAACGCGAACGTGCCGGGGCATTCACGCAGCGAGGGAGACGTCGCCAAGGCCATGGCGGACACCATTGCCGGCTGCAGTGGGCGGGTCGTTGTTTCCTGCTTCGCCAGCAACCTCGCTCGTGTGCTCGCAATAGGCCGCGCAGCACGTCGCTGCGGCAGGCGTGTCAGCCTGCTGGGACGCTCGATGGAGAGGATGGTCGGGCATGCGCGCCAGCTCGGGTATTTTGACGATTTCCCGACGCTGGTCCCGGTCAGCGACCTCGGGTATCTGCCCCCTGAAGAGGTACTGGTGATCGCCACAGGAAGCCAGGGAGAACCCCGCGCCGCCTTGTCGCGACTGGCCCAGGGACGACATCCGCATTTCGAGCTGACAGCGGGCGACAGCGTGATATTTTCGGCCAAGGCCATCCCCGGCAACGAGCACCTGATCGAACGCCTGAAAAGAGGCCTTGCCCGCTTCGATGTTCATCTCCTCGACGACGCCAGCCACCCACAGCTACATGCCTCTGGTCATCCCGCCCAGGAAGAACTTGAGCGCCTCTATCAGTGGATACAGCCGGCCAGACTGCTACCGGTGCACGGCGAGGCTCCCCATCAGGCCGCCCACCAGGCATTGGCGGAACGGCTCGGCATTGATGCCCCGCTGGCACCCCAAAATGGTGACCTGATCCGTCTCGATCAGGACGGTTTGACGGTAGAGCAGCGCTTTGCGGTATCCCAATGCATCATCGAGCGAGGCGGCATCGATCGGCGCACCTCGCGCTCTTCCGCGCGTCAGCGCCAGGAAGAGCTGTATCTGGCCATCAGCCTGGTGGCAACTGAACGAGGCTGGGCAAGAATTGGGCGCCTGATGCTGGACACCAGCCATTCACTGGGCGTCGACGAAGATAGCTTCAGCGACTGGCTTGACGATCAGCTCGATGAGCTGACAGCCGACACCCTATCCGCCCTGCGTCATGGCCTTTATCCACGCATTCTCGCGTGGCTTCATGACCATCTCCAGCGTCGACCGAAGTTGGAATTACAGCTGATGGCTACCGATATGGAAGGCATTGCAGGGGATCTCTAGGCCCCAAACGAAAGCGGCCCCGGAGGTATCCGGGGCCGCTTGCACGGAGGGGCATCATCGCTAACACGACACCCTCGGTGCCACACCTCAAGGCAGGGCCAGCAACGCTAGCGGTGAAATACCTGCCTTGGGTGGTGTAGCTTACTTGGCATTCTTGGGCGGACGGCCACGCTTGCGCTTGGGCTGCTCGGACACCAGGTCGTCCAGCGACAATCCCGCCTCAGTGATCTGCTCGCGGATTTCCGCCAGCTTCTGCGCTTTCTGCATCTCTTCTTGCTGGCGCTGGCGCTCTTCATCACGCTTTTGATCGATCACTTCCTCGACCACTTCCGCCAGCTTTTGCAGTTGCTCCATGCTGAGCTGTCGGGCCGCTGCGCGTGCCACATTCTTGTTTCGTGCAATGCGTTCCAATGTTTCGCTGGACATAGCTCACTCCATAGCCTTGGCATAAAACGGCGCGCGCCGTGATTCACTTGAAGAAAAGTATATGCAACCTCTGGCTCTTGGCAAGAAATGCAGCAAATATTTCCTGGTCAATTATCAAAAACCGGCGTGCCAATACCCATCATACATCGCCTTCCATTCCCCAGCATACCTGGCCATTCCCTTACATGGCGGAGGCTTCAACAGCGGGTTACCGTGAGTGAAGAAGCAGCACAACGCAACGCGGGCGCCCATGGCGCCCGCGAAAACTTATTCGACAATTGGCAAATAAAGCCCCAAGCCATTAGCCACCTGTCATGTTCATGAAGCGCACGACCTGGACATCCCCGTCAGTCGTGAAATGATGCCTTTCCGGCTTCATGGGCATGGCCTCGACGATAGCTCGCTTGAGCCGCTCGATGTCGCCGGGATAACGTCCCAACACCGCCCTCAGGTCAACCGAGTGCTCGTTGCCTAGACACAGCAACAGGCGTCCCTCTACGGTGACGCGAACCCGATTGCAACTTGCGCAGAAGTTGTGGCTATGGGGAGAAATAAAGCCGATGCGGGTATCACTGTCCTCCATCCGGAAATAGCGTGAAGGACCCGCCGTGGCTTCCGCCGTGGACAACAGCGGATGGCGCTGCTCAATCAGCGCCCTGACCTCATCGCTGGAACAGTATGTCTCTGCGCGTGAGTGGTCCGAGACGTCGCCGAGGGGCATTTCCTCGATGAAGCTGATATCGAGCTGCTGGTTCCTGGCAAAGGTCACCAGATCCAGCACCTCATCCTCATTGCGCCCCTTCAGCACGACCGCATTGAGCTTGATCCGCTCGAACCCCGCCTCTCGCGCAGCCTCGATACCATCGAGTACTCGACTCAGGTCACCGGTACGGGTCAGGCGGCGGAAGCGCTGAGGATCCAGCGAATCCAGGCTGACATTCAGGCGTTTCAGACCCGCCTGACGAAGCTCGACAGCATGACGCCGAAGTCCGGCGCCATTGGTGGTCATTGCGAAATCCCTGAGCCCTGACAAGGCACCGATACGCGCCACCAGTTCACCGATATTACGCCGCACCAGGGGTTCTCCACCGGTCAGACGTATCTTTTCGACGCCAAGCTCGGTGAAGGCTCGCGCCACCTGGGCGATTTCTTCCAGCGTCAGCACCTGTGCCCGCGGGAGGAACGTCATTTCCTCGCTCATGCAGTAAACACAGCGGAAGTCACAGCGGTCCGTCACCGATAGCCTGACGTAATTCACGCGCCGGCCGAAGCTGTCGACCAAGCCGTCGCTCATGCTGTCCGTCATTGCACACCACCTTCCCATCGACGAGCGTCCGCATGGTCCTGACAGCGCTCGGATACCCAATAATCGCCGCTGGCCGTGTGCTCCTTCTTCCAGAAGGGTGCCCGCGTCTTCAACTGGTCCATCAGGAATTCGCAGGCCTCGTAGGCGGCGCGGCGATGAGCACTGGCTACCACCACCAGAACGATGGGATCACCTGGCGCAAGCCGCCCTACCCGATGGATGATGGACACGTCCTCGAGCGTCCAGCGCCGGCGCGCCTCATCCTCGATCTCGGCCAGCGAGGCCTCGGTCATGCCGGGATAATGCTCCAACGTCAACGCTGTGACGTCGGGGCGTTCATTGAAATCTCTGACCAACCCGGTGAAGCTGACGACAGCCCCCACATCGGAGCGACCTTGCAGCATCGCCTGCTGTACGTCACCTGCGTCAAAGCGCTCTTGCTGCACCCGAATCATCATCAACCTCCAGTGACCGGCGGGAAAAAGGCCACCTCGTCATCGCACGTCAGGCGTGTGCTGTCGCTGGCCATCACCTGATTCACCGCACACAGCACCCGACCTTCTTCCAAACCGGAAAAGCGCTGGTCCAGCGTCTTCAAGGCCTTCTTGAGGCCTGCCACGTCGGCACTGGGTAAACGGTCCAAGGGGACCGAGGTTTCCCCGATACCCAGGCGTTCTCGCAGCTCGGCCAGGCATTTCACCCTGACGCTTTGCTGCTCTGCAGAGGCAAGCCCCAAGGTCAATGCAGGACTGTTCTCCGGACTCGTCACGATGGGAGCGACGGTTTCCTGTGCTATCTCTCGGCGACGATAATCTCCGGATTTGCCACCCTGCTTGGCATCCACATGGATCTGGCCAATCTCCATCTCCTTGTCGACCGCCTTGCACATGTCATACAGCGTCAGACAGGCCACTGACACCGCGGTGAGCGCTTCCATCTCGACGCCTGTCTTGCCACTCAGCCGGCACGTCGCGGACACCCTGACCATGCTCGCCTCGCGATCGATATCGAAGTCGATACTGACCTTGGACAGGGCCAGTTGATGACACAGCGGAATCAACTCGTGGGTGCGCTTGGCCGCCTGGATACCAGCAATTCTGGCGGTGGCCAGCACATCTCCCTTGGGCAGCTGCCCATCGCTGAGCAAGGCCAAGGTCTCAGGCGCCATACTGATAGCCCCTGTAGCCGTTGCTTCACGTCGGGTGGATGCCTTGTCGCCGACGTCCACCATATTGGCTTCGCCGCGGGCATTGAGATGGGAAAGCGTCATGTTCAAGCCTCAGGGGAAACGAAAGAGAGGGAATACGGTCACCATATCATTGATGGCAACCGCTGCCTTGTCGGCAGGAATTTCCACCAGACACTCGGCAGCCACCATGGAGGACAGGATACCGGAACCCTGGCTACCTGTATTGACCACCCGCAAGGTCCCGTCATCACTCCGTTTGAGCACGCCACGACTGTAATCGGTGCGACCTTTACGACTGCGGAAGTCGCTGTCGGCCACCGCCTGCCACGCAGGCGAGCGCAGCTCACGTCCCTGCAGCTTACGTACAAGGGGAATAACGAAAACCAGACAGGTCACCATGCAGGCCACCGGATTGCCGGGCAGGCCCAGAAATGGCGTCGCTCTGTCCCCCATCACACCGCATGCCATCGGCCTGCCAGGACGCATGGCGATTCGCCACAGGGTCAGTCGCCCCAGCCGCTCCAGGGCAGCTCGAGTATGGTCGGCCTGCCCCACCGACACTCCCCCGCTGGACACCACAAGATCAGCCAGCTGCCCCGCTCGTACCAGGGCATCCTCCAGCGCCTGCGGGTCATCAGGTACGATGCCCAGATCCAGCACCTCTGCGCCATGCTCCTGCAACATGCCCATCAAGGTGAAGCGGTTGGCATCATAAATCGCGGCATCAGCGCGAGGCTGTCCAGGGGCGGTCACCTCGTCCCCGGTGGAAAACACCGCCACACGGGGCTGGCGTCGCACCTCAACGGACGCGCAGCCCAACGACGCCAGCAACCCCAACGCCGCTGCCTCCAGCCGCCTGCCGGATTCCAGCGCCACCTCACCCCGACGTAGATCCTCGCCCGCCTGGCGGACGTTCTGCCCTCGCTTGACTCGATCAGCCTGGAGGATGTCGACCACATCACCATGCTGCTGAAGTTGCTCGACCATGATCACCGTGTCAGTGCCAGGCGGCAACGGCGCTCCGGTGGTGATACTGACGCACTCGCCACTGCCCACCCGCCCGGCAAAAGGCCGGCCGGCCAGGGCGGAACCGACGCGCCGCAGGGAGCCTGCGACGCCTTCCTCGGGCCAGCTCAGAGCGATGCCATCCATCGCCGAATTGGTGTGGCCTGGAACATTGAAAGGCGCCGTCACCGGCTTGGCCAGCACGCGCCCATGAGCCTGGGCCAGCGCCACGGACTCCGTCGCCAGCTGGCCATCCACCAGGGTAAGCAGCGCCTGACGTGCCTCGTCGACGCTCAGCATGTGCTCGCCCAGGTCAAAGCAAGACAATGAGGACATCATCAGCGTCCCTCCTGCGTCGCCAGCCAGCCGCTCCAGTCAGCAGCCCACCGCAACATCCACTCGACCAGCTGGTCGTGGGCATTCAGATCCAGCGTCTCGACCGCGGTGCTCAGGGGAGTATCACAGGCTACCGCCTGCACCCAGGGATCCTCGGTCGCCAGCAGCGGCTTGCCTAACGCGGCACGGTGCAGTTCCAGCTTGGGCATTGGCCAGTCCTTGAATCCCTCCACCAGCGTCAGGTCCGCCTTCAGTGGCGCCACCATGGCCAGCAGCGTCTGCAGGTCCGCTTCCTCAGCTTCGGGGGTCTCCAGCATCATCGCCACCCTTGCCCGGGAGGCGATCAGCACCGGCTCCGCCCCGGCCATTCGCAAGCGGTGACTGTCCTTGCCAGGCTGATCGACATCGAAACGGTGATGCGCGTGCTTGATGACCGATACCCGCAGCCCTTTCCCCTTCAGCATCGGTACGATGCGCTCCAGCAAGGTGGTCTTGCCGGTCCCGCTCCAGGCGGCGATGCCCAATACCGGCTGTTGCGGTTGCCATTGCAGCCGGGACCTCATGAGCCCTCCCCTGGACGAGTGGGCTCAAGACGCTGACGCTCTTCTTCAGTGTTGAGGTTGGCAAAAGCGTCCGCACAGTCGCTCAGATCGACCGTGGCCCAGGCATGTCGCGCGTACCAGCGATCGATCTTGCGCTCTCCCTGCGCCAACGCCTGTGCCAGATCTTCGCGCAGATGACCTGCCAGCAGCGCTACCACCGGGTGTAGGCGCTCTCCGTCATGGGCCACCAGGATGTCCATCCCCTCACGCCAGCCGGCCAACATGCGTGGCACCAGGTCATGGGGCAGTAGCGGACTGTCGCAGGGCACGACCATGACCCAGGGGCTGTCCGCAGCCTCAAGCGCACTGTAGATGCCCATCAGCGGCCCCTGAAAGCCCTCGGCAGCGTCCTTGAAGACACCATCGGCAAGCGCCGCATAGTCCTCATGATGACGATTGGCATTGATCAGTACAGAACCCACGTGGGGTCGCAGACAGGCGACCGCATGGGCGGCTAGGGGCTGACCCGCAAAGGACACCAGGCCCTTGTCGATGCCTCCCATGCGACGTCCCTGACCACCCGCCAGGACAACACCACATACCTCGCTTGCCTGAGGTTTCACCACAAGAAGCTCCTATTGCTATGTTCGTCATGCATCACTACATGATGCCTCAGGCCGTAGGTAGTCGCCATGCACGCATAGAGGTAGTCCGAGAGCGCGAGGGTGACCCACCCAGGCCATAGCAGGTATCATGTGTCCATCATTTTGCACGACAGCGACTCACGAATGGCGGACACCAGGATGGACGACGGTTTCGATGTCGGCGCTAGGTTGCGCCAACTACGTCAGGAAAAACAGTTATCTCAGCGCGAACTAGCGAAAAGAGCGGGCGTCACCAACAGTACTATCTCGCTTATCGAGCTGAATAATGTCAGCCCTTCGGTCAGCTCCCTTAAGAAGATACTTGACGCCTTACCGGTCTCCATCAGCGCCTTCTTCGCCGCCGACGAGCCCAATCATCCGAGCCCCTTCTATCGCGCTGCGGAGTTGACCGAGATCGGTGATCGCCACCTTTCATGGCGACTTGTCGCCGCCAGACGCCCCGACCGGCGCATGTCGGTATTGCACGAGCGCTATCCACCTGGTGCCGATACCGGCGAGGAAATGCTGGAGCATGATGGCGAAGAAGGCGGTGTCGTCATCGCCGGGGAGATCGAGATCACCGTCAACGGAGAGACGGGGCTGCTTGGCCCAGGAGATGCCTACTACTTTGACTCCCGCCTGCCCCACCGGTTTCGCAATCTGGGGCAGGAAGAATGCGTGATCGTCAGCGCCAATACCCCGCCCACCTTTTCAGATGGTGGCGAACAGATCCATCACTGAGAGCTTGGCTGTTCAGCCCTTGTCCGATCAGGACCGCGGGGACAATCTCACCGCTCACCGAGTGAGCGTCAAAGCAGTGGACGACGCCGCCAGGCTGCGGCGTCGCCCCGGCACTTCGGCTAGGCCTCTTCCCGAGCGCGCGGCAGTATCAAATTCAGCGCGATGCCCACCAGGGCGGCAAGGCTGACGCCCTGCAGGGCAAACTGCCCTCCACCAAACTGCATGCCACCGATACCGAAGACCAGAATCAACGACACGACCACCAGGTTACGCGGCGCTGTCAGCGGCTTGCCCGCGCGCACCAGGGTATTCATCCCGACTACCGCAATGGAACCGAACAGCAGCGTCATGATGCCCCCCATGACCGGCGCAGGTATGGTCTGGAGCACGGCTCCCAGCTTGGCCACGAAGGCCAGCAGGATGGCCACCAACGCCGCCGACACCATGAACATCGGATTGAACGCCCGGGTCAGGGTGACCGCCCCGGTTACCTCGGAGTAGGTGGTATTGGGCGGCCCGCCAAACATGGCCGCAGAGATGGTGGCGAGGCCATCGCCCAGCAAGGTGCGATGAAGACCGGGCTTTTCCAGGTAGTTGCGGCGCGTGACCGAACCGATGGCAATCATGTCACCAATGTGCTCGACCGCAGGCGCAATGGCCACAGGGATCATGAACGCGATGGCCAACCAGTTGAAGCTAGGAGCGGTAAAGGATGGCAGCGCCAGCCAAGAGGCTTCGCGCACCGGAGTAAAGTCAACGACTCCCATCAACAGGGCCAGCAGGTAGCCCGTCACGATGCCACCCATGATCGGCACCAGGCGCAGCAGACCACGTCCGAACACTGCCAGAATCAAGGTAACCAGCAAGCTCGACATGGACAGAACCATGGCCTGAGCGTAACCGATCCCTTCGCTGTTCTCACCGGTCGCCATATTGACCGCTACGGGCGCCAGAGCAAGGCCGATCACCATGATGACGGGCCCTACCACCACCGGCGGCAGCAACCGATGAAGCCAACCGGTCCCCTTCAGGCGCACCGCCTGCGAAATCACCACGTACACCAGGCCCGCCGCGATCAACCCGCCCAGGGTGGCGGACACCCCAAAGTGCGCAATGGAGCCCTGAATTGGCGCGATGAAGGCAAAGGAGGATGCCAGGAACACCGGCACCGTCATCCGCGTGGTGAAGTGAAACACCAGCGTACCGATACCGGCGGTGAACATAGCGACATTGGGATCAAGCCCGGTCAGCAGAGGCACCAGCACCAGGGCACCGAAGGCCACGAACAGCATCTGCGCGCCGACCAGCGCGAGTCTGGGCAATGAATCCGACGCCGTCGCTGAGGGTTCGGGTGGCTGAGTTGACGAAGAATGGGGGTCAGACATGAGGGGGCTCCGTGGTGAACAGGAAGTCTGCTGTGGGGCGAAAAGAGGCTCATCGCGCCAACAGCCGATTCCAAACGCGGGCCATGTTACCAATCCCGGCGCCCCTTCAGGGCACAATTTTGCGCCAACCCCAGGTCGCCAACGCAGCAATCACGCAACCCTTCCCCTTTTTGCCAAGCGCTAGTCCCCCTTTGGCTCCCCCTGATGGCTCCCCTTGATGGCTCACTCAGTGCTGCTGAAACTGCTCTGCAAGACAAAGCCCCCCATCCTGAGGATTGGGGGGCCGGCACACACCGCTATACCGGGATTACTCTCGGGTACCCGCGGACATCCAGTCTTCCATCATCTGGTCATAGGGCACCGTGGTGCCCTGGGGCATTTCATCGTCCAGCTTGGCCTTGGGCGAGCCAGGCTGGCTCAGCCACTGCTCGGGATCCTTGGGCTCATTGAGAATCGGCTCGTAGGTGGCAAACACCTTGGCCCGAGCCAGTCGCGCCATGATGTTATCCAGATCTGCCGCCAGATTATCGAGCGCCTCCTGGGCGGAAATATCGCCATTCACCGCCGGTGCCAAGTTCTGCCACCACAATGGCGCCATGCGCGGATAGTCCGGCACATTGGTTCCCGTTGGCGTCCACTTGGCTTCGTTGGGGCTGCGGTAGAACTCCACCAGCCCACCCAGCTTGGGCGCCATCTCGGTCATCTGCTCGGAGAAGATGTCCGACCGCCGAATCGGCGTCAGCCCCGCCATCAGCTTTTCCAGAGACACCGTCTTTGACACGCTGAATTGAGCGAACAACCAGGCAGCACTGCGACGGTCTTCAGGCGTCGAGTCGAAGAAGGTCCAGGCGCCAACATCCTGATAGCCCACCTTCATTCCTTCTTCCCAGTACGGACCCGTCGGTGATGGGGCCATCCGCCATTTGGGATTGCCCTGGTCATCGGTCACCGCCACGTCCGGACTGACCATGTCGGCGGTAAAGGCGGTGTACCAGAACATCTGCTGCGCCACATTACCCTGGGCCGGCACGGGACCCGCCTCACCAAAGGTCATGCCCTGTGCCTCGGGAGGAGCAAAGTCTCTGAGCCAGTCGACCATCTTGGTGACGGCAAACACCGAAGCCGGGGAATTGGTGGCCCCGCCTCGGCTGACGCTGGCTCCCACCGGATGACTGTCCTCGTCTACGCGAATACCCCAGTCATCCACCGGGTTGCCGAACGGCACCCCAGGGCTGCCCATTCCGGCCATGGATAGCCAGGAGTCATGGAAACGCCAACCCAGCGAGGGATCTCGACGTCCATAATCCATATGGCCATAGACCTTTTGCCCGTCGATCTCGCCGATGTGCTCGCTGAAGAACTCAGCGATATCCTGGTACGCCGTCCAGTTGGTCGGCACGCCTAGCTCATAGCCGTAGAGATCACGGAACTGCTGTTGAAAGTCCTCTCTCTGGAACCAGTCGTAGCGGAACCAGTAAAGGTTCGCGAACTGCTGGTCCGGTAGCTGGTAAAGGCTGCCATCTGGCCCCGTGGTGTACTGAATCCCGATAAAGTCCTCCAGATCCAGGCTTGGCAGCGTCAGCTCCTTCCACTCGTTGGCCATGGCATCACTGAGATTGATGGTCGATCCGTAGCGAATGTGGGTGCCAATGGAATCGGAGTCATTGATATAGGCGTCGTAGATATTGCGACCCGACTGCATCTGGGTCTGCATGTTCTGAACCACATCCCCCTCGCCGATGATGTTGTGGGTCACCTCTATCCCGGTCAGCTCGAGAAAGGCCGGCGTCAGCACGTCCCGCTCCCAGGTATGGGTGGTCAACCCTTCCGCCACCGTGTTGATTGCCATGCCACGAAAGGGCTCCGCGGCCTCGGCAAACCACTCCAGTTCGGCGATCCGCTGCTCCCGCGTCAAGGTGGAGTTTGCGAACACTTCATCGGCCAGCCGCTCGATCACTGCGGCACGATCTTCCTGGGCAATGGCGTCGCCTGCCAATAGCAGCAATCCGGCTACACCTACCCTGCTGAGCTTGCGTCTCACGTTCATGGTCACCTCATTGTTATCATTGATGAAGGCCAGCCTCGCTATCGTCGCCAGCCAATGGGTGCAGGCATGCTGTCGGTTACCCCCAGCGCAACAGCAGCACCATCCACACCACCGATAACGCCAATGCCAGCCACAGACCAAGGCTGGTAAAGCCGATAACGGCGAGGTGGATATACGCCGCCGACAGCATGCCGATAAAGAACCGGTCTCCCCGCGTTGTGCTGATCGGAAGAAAACCGCGGCGCTCGCGGCTGGGCGAGATCAGCTCCCAGGTGGTCATCAGCACCAGCAGCAGTGCGATGACGGAGAAGAACATCGCCGTAGGTAGGGTCCACACCATCCAGTCCATGTCGCGGCTCCTTAGGTGCGCCCCAGAGCAAAGCCCTTGGCGATATGATGGCGGACGAAAAACACCACCACGATGCCCGGCACGATGGTCAGCACTCCCGCTGCCGCCAGGGTTCCCCAATCGATACCAGAGGCGGTGGAGGTTCTCGTCATGACAGACACGATGGGCTGGGCCTCCGTGGAGGTGAGGGTGCGGGCCAGCAGCAGCTCGACCCAGGAAAACATGAACAGAAAGAACAGGGTCACGCCGATGCCTGAGCGAATCATCGGAATGAAGAGCTGGACAAAGAACCGCGGGAAGCTGTAGCCATCGATAAAGGCGGTCTCGTCAATTTCCTTGGGCACGCTGGACATGAAGCCCTCGAGAATCCAGACCGCCAACGGTATGTTGAACAGGCAATGGGCCAAGGCCACGGCGATGTGCGTATCGAACAGGCCGACCGTGTAGTAGAGCTGAAAGTAAGGCAGCAGGAAGACGGCAGGCGGCGCCATCATGTTGGTCAAAAGCCAGAAGAACAGGTGCTTGTCACCGATGAACCGATAGCGACTGAAGGCATAGGCGGCGGGCAAGGCCACCGCCATGCTGATGACCATGTTCATCACCACATAGGTCATGGAGTTGACGTAGCCCATGTACCAGCTGGGGTCGGTGAAGATCCGGGTGTAGTTGTCGAAGGTCAGCGCCTGAGGCCACAGGGTCAGCTCTCCCAGGATCTCGTTGTTGGTCTGCAGTGACATGTTGACCAACCAGTAGATGGGTAGCAGTACGAACACCAGATAGGCCAGCATCAACCCACCGCGTCGTATCCTGCGTCCGGCCGAGCGCTGGCGACGCCGACGCCTGGCCGCCTGCCGTGCGGCGTGCTCGTTCACCTGGTCAGGGCTGGATGGCAATGGCCTAGTCATGGCGCGACCCTCCTTGGCGATCCTTCTGCAGATTCATGATGGCGGTATAGAACACCCAGCACACCAGCAGAATGATCAGGAAGTAGATCAACGAGAACGCCGCCGACGGCCCCACATCGAACTGGGCGGTGGCCATGATGGCGAGGGACTGACTGAGAAAGGTGGTGGCACTGCCCGGCCCACCGCCGGTCAGCACGAAGGGTTCCGCATAGATCATGAAGGAGTGCATGAACCGGAGCAGCACGCCAATCACCAGCACATTGGTCAACTTGGGCAATTGGATGTAGCGGAACACCGCCCAGCGTGACGCCCGGTCAATCCTGGCAGCCTGGTAGTAGGCCTCGGGAATCGCCTGCAGACCGCTGTAACACAGCAAGGCGATCAGCGATGTCCAATGCCACACATCCATCAGCACGATGGTGACCCAGGCATCCATCGGATTCGAGGTGATGTTATAGGGATACCCCAGCTGGCGCAGGCTGAAACCCATCAGACCGATATCCCCGCGGGTGAATATCTGCCAGATGCTGCCGACCACATTCCAGGGAATCAGCAGTGGCAATGTCACCAGCACCAGCACCAGCGAGGCCCGCCAGCCCCGCTTGGGCATCAGCAACGCGATACCGACCCCCAGGGGCACTTGAATCACCAGAATGGTCAGCGAGAAGGCAAACTGCCGACCCAGAGCCGCCTGCAAGGCGGGGTCATTGAGCATTTGCACGAACCATTCGGTTCCGGTGAAAAACCGCGTATTGGCGTCGAACACATCCTGTACGGAGTAATTGACCACGGTCATCAACGGCACAATGGCGGAGAATGCCACCAGCAACAGCATGGGCAGCACCAGCCACCAGGCCCGGTTATTCGGCACCTTGTTCATGACGCCACCTCCACCCGCCGTTCATCCACGTAGAGCCCCAACCAACGCTCGGGAAAGTGCAGGTGAATGCACGACGTCGCTGGGTCGAGGGCATCGTCGACCCGTACCTTGCAGGTCAGACTGCCCAGCGAGGCAGTGACAATGCGGTAGGTACCAAGATCCTGAAGGTGAGAGACCGTGGCTGGCATGCCGCCGTCGTCCGCGGACACCACCTCGATGAATTCAGGCCGAATGCCGAGGGTGACGTTGTCGCTGCGGGACATGGCATCGCGCAGGGCACTCATAAAGCCGGGCGACAGCGGCAGCGGCTGCCCACCCACGAGTGCCCCATCGGCGTCGAGCTGTGGCGTGAAGAAGTTCATGCCGGGGCTACCGATGAAGTAGCCGACAAAGGTATGTGCGGGGGCTTCGAAGAGTTCCCGCGGCGTCCCGAATTGCACGATGCTGCCTTGGTACATCACCGCGATCTTGTCGGCAAAGGTGGAGGCCTCCAGCTGATCATGGGTCACGTAGATCATCGTGACCGCAAAGCGCTGATGAATCTCCTTGAGCTTGCGACGCAGCTTCCATTTCAGCTGGGGATCGATCACCGTCAATGGCTCATCAAACAGAATCGCCGCAACATCGTCGCGCACCAGGCCCCGCCCCATCGACACTTTCTGCTTTTCATCGGCCGTCAGATTGCGCGCCTTGCGCGGCAGTTGCGCGGTCAGGTCGAGAATGTCCGCCACCTCCTCGACCCGCTCTCTGACACGCTCCTCGGAAGTGCCGACGTTACGCAGAGGAAAGGCCAGGTTGTCGAACACGGTCATGGTGTCGTAGACCACCGGAAACTGGAACACCTGGGCAATGTTGCGCTCTTCCGGCGGCAGCTCATTGACCTGAACACCATCGAACAGCACCTCGCCCTGGGACGGCACCAGTAGACCGGAGATAATATTCAGCAGCGTCGACTTGCCGCAGCCAGACGGCCCAAGCAGCGCGTAGGCGCCTCCCTGTTCCCAGGTATGCGTCATGCGCTCGATCGCAAAGTCAGCCGGACCGGACGGCTGCTGCAGATAGCTGTGCGCCAGTTGCTCAAGACGTATCTCTGCCATCTAGCGCTCCTCCCGATGGATTGCACTCGCGGGGGCGTGTTCGGCTCTGCGTGACATACTGGCCCCCACCTCAGCAGGCACGGCCACCGTCCTGCCCTGCATGTCGAACACGTACAGTCGATGCACCGGCACATATAGCCGCAGCGGAGCGTCTACCTGAAAGCCGTGCACACCCTCCAGATGGGCCACCAGCGACATGCGAGCGTTGCCCACATGGAGAAACGTCTCGGAGCCGCTGATCTCGGCCAGCTCGACGCAGACATCCAAGGCCAGATCATCGTCGGATTGCGGCGCAATCGCCAGGTGGGCAGGACGTACCCCAAAGTGGTAGCGCCCCTCTTCGAGCCGCGACATGCCGGCGTCAACGGCGAAAGCGGGCTCGCCATCAAAACTGACGTGGCCGTCCCGGATCTCGCCTTCGAGCACATTCATGGGGGGTTCGGAGAACATGTCCGCAGCGGTCAGCGACACCGGCTCACGGTACACCGTCGCGGCAGGCCCATGCTGGACCAGGCGACCTTCATGCAGAATGGCGGTGTCGCCACCCAGCGCGAGTGCCTCTGCGGGCTCCGTGGTGGCATAGACAGCGATGCAGTCCCGTCGGGCGAACAGCTCACGCAGCTCTTCCCGAAACTCTTCCCGCAGCTTGTAGTCCAGATTGACCAGAGGCTCATCGAACAACACCAGCTCAGCGTCCTTGACCAGCGCCCGTGCCATCGCGGTGCGCTGCTGCTGCCCGCCAGACAGCTCCAGCGGCTGACGATCCAGCAGTCCCTCGATATGCAGCAGCTCAGCCACCTCCTGCACCCGGCGCCGAAGTTCTGCCTTGGGAGCCCGTGCCAGCTTGAGCGGAGATGCAATGTTGTCGAAGACACTCTGGTGGGGGTAGTTGATGAACTGCTGATAGACCATGGCCACATTGCGTTGGCGCACGCCCTTTCCTGTCACGTCTTCACCGTTGATCAGGATACGTCCTCGGCTGGGTTGATCCAGCCCAGCCATCAAGCGCATCAGGCTCGTCTTTCCCGCCAGGGTTCGCCCCAGCAGAACATTGAACGAGCCTGGCGCCAGCGTCAGACTAACGTCGTCAATGTGGGTCTCGTTTGCCACCCTGCGGGTGACACCGTCGAGGATCAGGGTCATGGGCCGTCTCATTCCACCGAACATCGCCCTCCTTCGAAGGCGTCATCTGTACGGTAGTAGAGATTGTCGAAGGCACCCCGGTGTTTTTAAACGAAACCCCTCAATCACCCCGACACATCACCAACAATCCATCACAACACATTGAAATAAAACGTCTTTCACCAATTCATCAACTTTTGTCTAATGCAGAACACTTCTGCGCAGCATCCTCTCGTGCGCAGGCAATGTTGTTTTAGTGAAAAAAAACGCGCCCAATGTTCGTAAAAGAACATTGGGCGCATGTCTCGACAGCCAGTCTGATCAACTCGCCGGGGCGACGGCCGTGACCGACCGCATCATGACCCCGCAGGCGTGGCTGGTCTCAACGAGTACCAAAGATCTTGTCGCCGGCATCGCCGAGACCGGGAACGATATAGCCGTTCTCGTCCAGGCGCTCATCCACGGATGCGGTATAAATCTCGATATCCGGATACGCCTCCTGCACGCGGCGAATGCCCTCCGGCGCCGCGACCAGCACGATCACACGCATCAGCTGACAGCCGCGTTCACGCAGCATGTCGAGCGTGGCGACCATGGAGCCACCGGTAGCCAGCATCGGGTCGATGACTACCGCCATGCGCTCATCGAGGTCGTTGGTAAACTTCGAGAAATAGGGAACAGGCTCCAGCGTTTCCTCATCACGGTACAGGCCAACGACGCTGACCCGCGCACTGGGAATCAGGTCGGTCACGCCCTCCAGCATGCCCAGACCGGCACGCAGGATCGGGACGATCGTCACCTTCTTGCCCTTGAGCTGCTTGACGGTAATGGTGTTGCCACTCCAGCCGTCGATGGCGTGATCTTCCAGCTCCAGATCCTGAGTCGCCTCGTAGGTGAGCAGTTTGGCCACCTCGCCAGCCAGCTCACGGAAGCTCTTGGTGCTGATACCGGCTTCACGCATCAAACCGAGTTTGTGCTGGACCAGGGGGTGATCGATGGCATGGACGCTCATGACGAGTCCTCTTAGATGACGGAGAGGGTGGGACTAGGACGACCTTCGTCGCATGGACGCGGGCGACAAATTGCGCGCCATTCTACCCGTATCCTGCTCTCAGGTTAACCCGCTGCGAACAATCGCCGCTGAGCCTTGCCACCGACGCCTGCACGGCCCGGTGGCGAGGCAGCCCGCTAGGGGCTAGACGGCAGCTGCCAGTCGATCGGCCCACGCCCCTGCTCTTGGAGAAACGCATTCGCCCGCGAGAAGTGGTGGTTACCGAAGAAGCCTCGATGGGCGGACAGCGGCGAGGGGTGCGGCGACTCCAGCACCAGGTGACGCTGGCGATCCACCAGCGCTTTCTTCTGGCGCGCGTGGGAGCCCCACAGCAGGAACACGCAGGGCCCTGCTTCGGCGCTCACGGTCTGGATAGCGCGATCGGTAAACGTCTCCCAGCCCTTGCCGCGGTGGGAGCCCGCATTGCCCTCTTCCACCGTCAAGGAGGTGTTCAACAGCAGTACCCCCTGCCTCGCCCAGGCCTCGAGATGCCCGTGGGGCACAGGCTCCACACCCAGGTCCTGGGACAGTTCCTTGTAGACATTGACCAGGGAAGGCGGCGGCTTGATGCCGGCACGTACCGAAAAGCACAGGCCGTGGGCCTGGCCAGGACCGTGGTAGGGGTCCTGGCCGAGAATGACCACCCTGACGTCTTCGAGCGGGGTCAGTTCAAAGGCGCGAAACCAATCCGACGAATGCGGATAGATCACCTTGCGCGCAGCCTTCTCGTCAGCCAGGAAGGCCTTCAACTGCTGCATGTAAGGCGCGTCGAACTCTGCTCCCAGGTGACGCTGCCACGCTCCCGACAACACCTGCCCCATGGCCATCACCGACGCTGGTCGGCCAGGGGTTCCACATAGGCCACACCCATGTCCCAGGGGAACTGGATCCAGCAGTCCTGAGCCACCTCCGTCAGGTACTGATCCACCAGGGGGCGCCCTTCAGGCTTGGCATAGATCGTCACAAAATGCGCCTTGGGCAGCATCTCGCGGACGGCCTTGGCGGTCTTGCCGGTATCGACCAGGTCGTCGACAAGCAGCCAACCTTCGCCGTCGTGATCGACGCCCTTGAGCACCTCGAGGCCCTCTTGCTCCATGTGGTCGTAGCTCTTGATACAGACCGTATCGATCAAGCGCACATTGAGTTCACGGGCGATCAAGGCGGCCGGAATCAGTCCGCCCCGAGTGATAGCGATGATGCCCTTGGTGTCGCGCTCGATCAGCCGATGACACAGCTCGCGCACATCGCGATGCAGCTGGTCCCAGGAGACGACAAAATGACGGTGATAACGATGGCTACTCATGGATCATTCGTCCTCAGTGAACGAGCAAACGGCAAATACGCTGTGACCTGCATCACGAATCTTCTGCGAACCACCCAGGTCGGGCAGGTCCACGATGGCAGAGGTCTCCACCACCTGGCCGCCACTGCGACTGATCAATTCAGCTGCCGCCAGCATGGTGCCTCCGGTAGCGATCAGATCATCGACGACCAGGATACGATCACCATTGCGGAAGGCATCGGAGTGCAGCTCAACCTCAGCCGTGCCGTACTCGAGCGTATAGGTCTGGCTGATGGTGCGAAACGGCAGTTTGCCCTTCTTGCGCACCGGCACAAAGCTGCAGCCCAGCTCGTAAGCGACGGGCGCGCCGACGATAAAACCGCGAGCGTCGATCGCCGCAATCGCGTCCAGATCCATCTCCTGATAGCGGTGCACAAAGCTATCGATGAGCTTGCGGAAGGCGGCACTATTCTGCAAAAGCGGGGTGATGTCACGAAAATTGACGCCCGGCTGTGGCCAGTCGGGAACGGTGCGAATGACAGACTTGATGTAGTCGCCGTAAATGCTCATGGCGGTTCTCGCTAGAAATCGGGTACGAAGGAAATGACAACATCGGGTAGCCCTGCTGACAAGGCTACCCGTCAGATTGACCGCTGCACGGTCCGTCACGCCACCCGCCGCCATTTGCGTCAAAGCCGGCGGCGGAGAGAGGCGGAGGAGCGCCGGTCAATCGAGGAAAATCATCTTGATGGCAAACAGTACGCCCAGGATGACCACGGCAACATTCAGGTCCTTGAAGCGACCTGACAGGGCCTTGATGGCGACATAGCTGACAAAGCCAAAGGCAATACCCTCGGCAATCGAGAAGGTCAACGGCATGGCCAGAGCGGCGATCAGTACCGGGGCCGCCTCGGTGGCATCATCCCAGTCGGCGTGAGCCAGACTGCCCGCCATCAGGGAGGCCACGTACAGCAGCGCCCCCGCCGTGGCGTAGGCAGGTATGGAGCCCGCCAGCGGCGCAAAGAACAGGCTGAGCAGGAACAGTACGGCCACTACCACGGCCGTCAGGCCAGTCCGCCCGCCGGCAGCGATACCTGCCGTGCTTTCGACGTAGCTGGTAGTGGTCGAGGTGCCCAGCGCCGCACCTGCCATGGAGGCAGTAGAGTCGGCCATCAGCGCGCGCCCCAGACGAGGCAGCTTGCCATCCTTGTCCAGCAGTCCACCGCGATGAGCCACACCGACCAGCGTGCCGGAGGTATCGAACAGGTCAACAAACAGGAAGGCAAAGACCACGCTGATCATCGCCACGTTGAACGCGCCAGCGAGGTCCATCGACATCAAGGTCGGTGCAATGGAAGGCGGCATCGACACCACACCGCTGAATTCATTGTGTCCAAGCAGCATGGCAACCAGCGTCACGCCGAGAATACCGATCATCACCGCCCCGGTGACCCGCAGGTGAGCAAGCGCGGTGATAACGAAGAAACCGGCAAGGGCGTAAAGCGGCGCAGGTTCGGAAAGGTCACCGACTGACACCAGAGTGGCCGGGTTATCCACGATGATGCCAGCATTTTTCATGGCCACCATGGCAAGAAACAGGCCGATGCCGGCAGCAATCCCGAGCCTCAATGTGATCGGAATGGAATTGATGATCCATTCGCGAATGCGGAAGATACTGAGCAGAAAGAAGGTAACGCCCGACAGGAACACCGCACCCAGTGCCGCCTCCCAGGTATAGCCCATCCCGAGCACGACGCCGTAGGTGAAGAAGGCATTGAGGCCCATACCCGGCGCCAGGGCGATGGGGTAATTGGCCCACAGACCCATGATCAGACAGCCCACCGCCGCGGCCACACAGGTAGCCACGAAGACCGCCCCGTAGTCCATGCCCGCTTCGGACAGGATGCTTGGGTTGACGAAGATGATGTACGCCATGGTCAGGAAGGTCGTGATCCCGGCGATGACCTCTGTCTTCACGGTAGTACGGTGTTCGCTGAGCTTGAAGAAGCGATCGAGGGGACTCTTGCCCTGGTTCGATTCAGGCTGGGGATTGGACATGCGCTAGGTCCTGCACGTGGAGTCAATGAGGGGGTGTCCAGGACGAGAGTCACCGACCGTGCCCCGCCACCCGGTGGCTAGAGACACCATATAGCAGGCCGCCGGGGGACGCACGACGATACTGCACAATGAAGCCAACGCTTGACCGCGTCTGCCACCGAACAGATCGGTGCCAAAACGCACATCGGGCGCGATGCAACAGCACCTGCGCCCGACGGTGGCGACTCTCGAAAGCGCGCTACTCTACCAGAATCGGGTAGGCTTCGGTATAGATCCAGTCCTTGTCCTTTGCCGGGACATGGCAGCCCAGGCAGTCCGTCTGGTAGTCCGCCGACACATTGGTCGCCGGGTCGTCAGTCTTGAACAAGGCCCAGCCCCACCCGTCCCCCCAACTGCCATTGCTGTCGGCAAAGCGGTTGGTCGCGTCCTTGACCATCACAAACCACTGTTTAATGGTGTCGTTCTCGTAGCTCACACCGGCGCCAGTGGTGTAGTCACCGGTGCTATGGGCGCGCAGCTCCTTCACCAGCACGGCACCGTCGGGGAACACGCCGTTTTCCCGATAGGCAGCAATGCTTTCGGGCTCGGTATAGACGTTGTGGAAGCCGCTCGCATCTCCCTCTGGCACAAACCAGGAGCCCAGGTGGGCCATCTCGGTGCGGAAATTCTCGGGCAGGTGAATGGTGCCGTCGTCGTCTACCCAGGGTGATAGATCACTTTCGGCGGTCGCCATCGTGGCAAACCCGCACGCTAGGATGCACGCCCCTGCCGCCAATGCCTTGGCTGTCATTTTCATGGTCGTCCTCACTGATCACGGTCGGTGCAAAATCGGAATGTGGCATCCGATTAAGTTAGCACCGCCTCAAGCGAGGAAGGCCCTCGTCTCCTCTGCTACGGGCGCTACGGCACAGCGAGCAAGACGATCTCCGACGTCCACAGCGAACAAGGCCACCGCCCCTGATTCAGGCGCCACCTTTCGCCGCCAGCACTCGCTCAACGGTCTCGACAATCGCCTGGGTCTGGGGGTCCACCTCGATATTGACCCTGTCTCCGGGTCGACGATCCGCCAGCGTCGTGCGGGCCAGCGTTTCCGGAATCAGGTCGACGCAGAACGCACCGCCACGGGTTTCCTGACGCAGTGCACCGATGGTCAGACTGATGCCATCGACGCCGATATAGCCCTTGGTGAAGACAAACCTGTCCAGCCCCTCCGGCAACAGAAACCAAAGGCGCCGATTATTGGGCGCCTCGTCCAGCTCCACCAGCTCCGCCTGCGCCATGACATGCCCTGACATGGCGTGCCCGCCGATCTCATCGCCAAAACGCGCCGCACGCTCGATGTTGACGCGGTCGCCAATGGATACCGCGCCTAGATTGGTCACCCTGAGGGTCTCGCGCATCAGGTCGAAACTGACCCGATCGCCGTCCACCGCAGTCACCGTCAGACACACCCCGTTGTGGGCCACGGACGCGCCCAGTGCCAGACCTTCCAGCAAGTGCTCCGGCAGGCGCACGACATGGGTGCGAAACGCCTCAGCTTCGATCATGTCGACCACTTCAGCGGTGCCTTGCACAATCCCGGTAAACATCCTCATCTCCTCGCCAGCGAAAAGGCCTCGGCCTTCGATCGGGCCAGTCTATGGATCTCCGCCCTAAAGTTCCATGCAAGCGACGGCCCCGCCCCACGAAAGGCGATGATCAAGCGTCACCCTCTTGGCCTTCATGGGTCTTCTGCCGGCATTCCCCGTGGGTGGGTAAGTGGGCGGGTGACTCGGCGGTAGACGAACCTCCATCTTGACGCCCCCATCCACGTCGACAAGTGATTGACAGGACTCAGCAAGCCCCCTATTCTTGCCGGCTACATTTTTAGGCGCCGATTTGTACCCGGATTGCGGGCGCCCGTGCCATGACACTCACAAGGTGTCAGCGCATGAAGTGCAGCTAAAAGGGTGTGTCCAGCGTTGATGGCCACCCGCCAGGGTGGCCTTTTTTTTGGACACCCCTTGCTCTTGCCTGCCCTCTGCCTGACCTGCCCATGGTCCTGCCCGCCCCCGGTCACTCGGTGCCCACCCGGTGGCTGACATGATACGACTGACCAACCTCTCAAAGACCTTCGGCACCGGACCACGCGCGGTCCAGGCGCTGAAAAACGTCAACCTGCATGTGCCTCGCGGACAGATTCACGGCGTCATCGGCCTGTCGGGCGCTGGCAAGTCCACCCTGATTCGTTGCGTCAACCTGCTGGAGCGCCCTACCACGGGCACCGTGGAAGTCGACGGCCAGGAGCTGACCGGGCTCGCGGGGCCGGCCCTCAATCAGGCCCGCCATCGCATCGGCATGATCTTCCAGCATTTCAACCTGCTGACGTCGCGCACCGTGTTCGACAACGTGGCGCTGCCGCTTGAGCTGATGGGCGTCAAGGGAGCGGAGATCAAGGAACGTGTCACGCCTCTGCTCGAGCTGGTTGGCCTGGCGGATAAGGCCAAGCAGTATCCCGCCCAGCTGTCCGGCGGCCAGAAGCAGCGCGTCGCGATTGCCCGGGCCCTGGCCAGCCGGCCACAAGTGCTGCTGTGCGATGAAGCCACCTCAGCGCTGGATCCGCAGACCACCGCCTCTATTCTGGAACTGCTTCAGGACATCAACCAGAAGCTCGGACTGACCATCCTGCTGATTACCCATGAGATGGAGGTGGTCAAGACCATCTGCCACCGAGTCGGCCTGATTTCCGGCGGCGAGCTGGTCGAGGAGGCCGATGTGGGTGACTTCTTCACCTCGCCACGCACGGCCCTTGGCCGCCACTTCCTCAATGACTTTCTCGAGCTGGAGCCGCCACGGGAGCTGATCGACCGACTCGAACCCCAGGCGGGCGAGCACACTCACCCGGTGGTACGCCTGGCCTTCTCCGGCGATGCAGTATCAACGCCATTGATCTCGCGCCTGGCCCGGGAGTGTGGAGTCGACGTCAGCATTCTGCAGGCCAAGGTCGAGTCCATCCAGGAACGCACCCTCGGCCTGATGATCGCCGAACTGATGGGAGGTGCCGACGACACTCGCCGCGCCCTCGACTATCTGCAAGCCCATGACCTGACAGTGGAGGTGCTCGGCCATGTCCAGCGCGATGTTTAATCTGATTCTCGAAGCCACTCTGGACACGCTGTACATGGTGGCGGTCTCGGGCATTCTCTCCGCCCTGGTCGGCATCCCGCTGGGCGTCCTGCTGTACGTGACTCGGCCTGGCCAGATCCTGGCACAGCCGGTCCTTCAGTCGGTGCTCGGCATCGTGACCAATATCGGGCGCTCGATCCCCTTTATCATCCTGATGGTGGCCATCATTCCGTTCACTCGCATGCTGGTCGGCTCCTCCATTGGCACCAATGCCGCGGCCGTCCCCCTGACCATCGCGGCCATTCCCTTTATTGCACGTCTGGTGGAGGGAGCACTGAACGAAATCTCTCCCGGCCTGGTGGAAGCCGCGCAGTCCATGGGCGCCACGCCCTGGCAAATCATTTCAAAAGTGCTTCTGCCAGAAGCACGTGGCGGCATCTTTACCGCATTGACGGTCACCGCCGTCACCCTGGTCAGTTACTCCGCCATGGCCGGAGCCGTTGGCGGCGGCGGATTAGGCGACCTGGGCATCCGCTATGGCTACAATCGCTTCAATCCAACGATCATGCTGATCACCGTCGCTATTCTGGTCGTCATGGTGCAAGTCTTTCAGAGCCTGGGCGACTATCTGGTGCGCAAGAGCAACCATAAATGACCCTCAGCAACATATAGCGAAAACGAATTAGCAAAACCTTTGTTATTCCATTATCATCGCGGCACACGTCATCACCGCCTGTGGGAGACACCGATCATGCGCAAGACATTGCTGGGCGCCCTTGCCCTTTCTACCCTGTCACTGGCCATCAGCCAGGCCAACGCTGACGAGCACAGCATCAAGGTAGGCACCGTAGCGGGCCCGGAGACCGACGTCATGCAGGTCGCCGCCGAGCTGGCAGAAGAGCGTTATGGCCTGGACGTGGAGATCATTGAGTTCACCGACTACGTGACACCCAATGCCGCACTCGCCGACGGCAGCCTGGACGCGAACGCCTACCAGCATGAGCCGTACATGAACGCCATGGTCAATGATCGGGGCTATGACTTCGCCATTGCCGGACGCACCTTCGTGTATCCCATCGGCGCCTATTCCGAGAAGTACACCAGCATCGACGAACTGCCGGAGGGCGCCACCATCGCCCTGCCCAACGACCCGTCGAACGAAGGCCGCTCGCTGATCCTGCTGCATAACGAGGGCCTGATCACCCTCGATGATCCGGAGAACCTTGAGGCCACACCGCTGAACATCGTGGAAAATCCCCACGACTTCGACTTCCGCGAAATCGAAGCGGCCCAGCTCCCCCGCGTACTGCCGGATGTGGACATGGCCTTCATCAATAACACCTTCGCTCAGCCCGCCGGCCTGACCCTGGAGGACGCGCTGGTCAAGGAAGGTCCCGAGTCACCCTACGTCAACATCATTGCCGTGCGTAGCGGCGACGAAGACAGCGAAGCCATTCAGCAGCTGGTCGACGCCTACCAGAGCGACGAAGTCGCTGCCAAGGCCGAGGAACTGTTCAAGGGCTCCGCGGTGCCTGGCTGGAAGTAACCCATACTGGCTCTTCGAGGCCGGCCAATGCTGATCAGCATGGTCGGCCTTTTTCACTTCTGCAGGACGGAATCAAGACCCTCATGTCATCCTATGACCTTCTGGTGCGTCAGCTCAGCGCCCTTCTCGACAGCGATGATTGGCTGACCAACGCCGCTCAGACCAGCGCCTTTATCATGCAGGAAGTCGAAGCGCTGAACTGGGCAGGCTTCTATCTTCACAAGACGCCACAGGTGCTGTCGCTTGGCCCTTTCCAGGGCAAGCCAGCCTGCCACCCCATTCCGTTCAACAAGGGGGTTTGCGGTGCGGCAGCCCGAAGCCTTGAGACCCAGCGCGTCGACGACGTGCATGCGGTAGCGGACCACATCGCCTGCGACAGCGCATCCCGCTCCGAGCTGGTCGTCCCGATTCTCGATGCCGCAGGCCAACTGTGGGGAGTCCTCGACCTGGACAGCCCACAGCAAGGGCGCTTCAGCGCCGACGACCAGGCAGGCATCGAGCGCCTGGTAGAGGTCTTTCGGCAGGCCAGTGGACTGAGTTCTGAGTTCTGAGTTCTGAGTTCTAAGTTCGGAGGCCTAAGCCTCACCACATCGCGGCCACCTCAAGGGCAGTGACGCCTCCAGGGCGTACTGCCCTACTCTGCCCGCCGCTACCCCTTCCGCCTGCTCTCTCGTCACCTACCCCTCGCCAGCCTGTCCCTCGTCACCACGCCTCTCGTCAGCGAGGGCATCCTGGAGCTTTACGGAACGGCGCGGTGAAGACACAATGATCCACCAACGAAAAAGGCCCCGAGCAAATAGTGCTCGGGGCCTTTTTCTGGAATCTGGTAGGACCAGGCGGATTTGAACCGCCGACCTCCACGATGTCAACGTGGCGCTCTAACCAACTGAGCTATGGTCCTGCTGTATAACGCTAACTGCGGCTACTGACTGGTAGGACCAGGCGGATTTGAACCGCCGACCTCCACGATGTCAACGTGGCGCTCTAACCAACTGAGCTATGGTCCTGCAAAGATCAGCCTTGCTATTACTGCATGTGCCACTACTACCTGTACCACTACAACAGGCACCGGCACGAAATGTGGCAGAACTGCATAATGGTAGGACCAGGCGGATTTGAACCGCCGACCTCCACGATGTCAACGTGGCGCTCTAACCAACTGAGCTATGGTCCTACACTGTCCAGAGGAACGAATTACCCTTGAGCAACCTTCCTTTACTGGACCGGTCTGGGCGACGCCTTGAAGGGCCTCATCCCTGACAACGGATGCGAATTCTACGGGATCGTCAGAATAATGCAAGCCCTTGAGTTCACCGAATGATTTTTTCTGATGGAGCGTGCTCGGCCATGCGCTTTGCCCTCCCCCAACATGAACCACGAGCACCGGGTGAAGACCATCGCCAATCACTGCCAAGTTCGTTTACGATCACCAGATATCGCTTAGGGAACGCCTGAGATGAATCAGCAACAGCGTCAGGATGCCATCATCGACCTGGTCAGCCGCCAGGGGTACGCCAGCATCGAGCAGTTGACCGACCACTTTGGCGTGACACCGCAGACGATCCGGCGCGATCTCAATGCACTGGCCGAAACGGGACGCATCAGGCGTGTTCATGGTGGCGCCGGCCTGGAATCCAGCACCGTCAACACCGCCTACGCCACCCGCAAGACGCTTAACCTGGATGCCAAGCGACGGATCGCCGCCAGCGTCGCCCGCCAGGTACCTCATCACGCCTCGCTGTTCATCAACATCGGAACCAGCAACGAACTGATCGCTGAAGCGCTGCTGGAGCATCAGGGACTGGAAGTCATCACCAACAACCTGAACGTGGCGTCCATCCTCCACCCCAAGGAAGATTTCAAGGTGATCGTGGCTGGCGGCCAGGTTCGCCCGCGGGATGGGGGAATCATCGGCGAAGCCACCATCGACTTCATCCATCAGTTCAAGGTCGACATCGGCCTCATCGGTATCAGCGGGATAGACGAGGATGGCTCACTGCTGGAGTTCGACTATCAGGAAGTGCGCGTCGCCCAGGCCATCATCCAGAATTCACGTCAGGTATTTCTTGCCGCTGACCACTCGAAATTCCGCCGCAACCCCGTGGTGCGGCAAGGCAACGTCGCACAACTCGATGCGTTGTTCACCGACCGTCAGCCACCAGAGCCCATTGCCCGCCTTCTCAGGACACATGACGTGGCCCTGCACATCGCGTGACTCGCCTGTCTCCGCGGCCTGAGGCGAGCCTCCATGGTCGTTTTTCGCGCATGCATTTGTTCGTTAGCCAACATCTGTCTATGCTTATTTTCGAATCCGAAACCCTCTGAACCGTTACCGCCTCTGGCCAAGCGTACGTTCATCCACCACGCTGAAGTCGTCATTCGCGTTTCAGGAAACCTTGCCCATGCAACGCCCCTACATTCTTGCCTTCGACCAAGGGACCACCAGCTGTCGCGCGATCCTGTTCGACCAGGCGACCCGTATCGTTGGCATCGCCCAGAAAGAGTTCACCCAACACTACCCACAGGCGGGCCGTGTTGAGCACGACGCGATGGAAATCTGGGGCTGCCAGATGGGGGTGGCCCGGGAGGTGCTGGAAACCCAAGGGGTCAAACCCAGTCAGGTCGCGGCTATCGGCATCACCAACCAGCGTGAAACTACCCTGGTCTGGGACCGACACACCGGCAAGCCGATCCATAACGCCATTGTGTGGCAGGACCGGCGCACCGCTCCCTTGTGCGATGCGCTCAAGGACAAGGGGCTTGAACAACATATTCGTGACACCACCGGGCTGGTGGTGGACGCCTACTTCTCCGGCACCAAGATCCGCTGGATACTCGATCAGGTCGATGGTGCCCAGCAGCGAGCAGAAGCCGGCGACCTCCTGTTCGGTACCATGGACAGCTGGCTTTTGTGGAATCTCACCCGTGGCGAACAGCATGTCACCGATGTCTCCAACGCATCACGCACCATGCTGTTCAATATTCACTCCCTGGAATGGGATGCTCGCCTGCTGGAGGCTCTCGATATTCCGCTGGCCATGCTGCCGCAGGTCAGGTCATCCAGCGAGGTCTATGGCACCACCGCCAAGGAAATGTTCGGCGGGGCGCAGATCCCCATCGCCGGTATTGCCGGGGATCAGCAAGCGGCGCTGTTCGGCCAGGCCTGCTTCGAAAAAGGCATGGTCAAGAATACCTACGGCACCGGCTGCTTTTTGCTGATGAATACCGGCGATACCCCCGTACCGTCGCCGTCAGGCCTGCTGACCACTGTGGCCTGGAGCCTGGACGGCAAGGTCACCTATGCCCTGGAGGGCTCGATTTTCATCGCCGGCGCCGCCATTCAGTGGCTGCGGGACGAACTCAAGATGATCGACGCGGCGGGAGACTCCGAGTACTACGCCAGCAAGGTCGAGGATGCCGACGGCGTCTATGTGGTACCGGCCTTCGCGGGTCTCGGCGCCCCCTACTGGGACATGTACGCCCGAGGCGCCATCTTCGGCCTGACCAGAGGCTCGAGCAAGGAACATATCACTCGCGCCACCCTCGATGCGCTGGCCTACCAGACCCGCGACATCATCGATGCCATGCAGGCCGACTCGGGCATCACCCTGAAGGCACTCAGGGTCGACGGAGGCGCGGTGGCCAATAACGTCATGATGCAGTTCCAGGCGGACATGCTCGCGGTCAACGTGGAGCGTCCCCAGGTCATCGAGAGCACGGCGCTCGGCGCCGCTTATCTGGCCGGCATTGCGGTCGGGCACTGGAGCCTGGAGCAGCTGGCCCACAGTGGCGATATCGAACGCACCTTCTGCCCGGCGATGGCCGAAGAGGAACGCGAGCGGCGCTACAAGGGTTGGAAGAAGGCCGTGCGGCGGACCATGAACTGGGAGCGCGACGACACCTGACACCTCCAGGGAGGCGGACTCATGCAGCTGCGTGATACCCATGTGCAACGACTCAAGACCGAGCACTTCGATGTAGTGATCGTCGGGGGCGGCATCAATGGTGCCGCCAGCGCGGCCGCCCTGGCAGGCAAGGGCGTCAAGGTCGCCCTTATCGACCGGGGCGACTTCTCCGGCGAAACCAGCCAGCATTCCTCCAATCTGGTCTGGGGCGGCATCAAGTACATGGAAAGCTATGACTTTGCCCTGGTCAGAAAACTCTGCAAGAGCCGCAACCATCTGATTCGCAGCTTTCCCTCGACAGTGCAGGAGATTCGCTTTCTGACCACCGTCGACAAGGGCTTCCGGCATCACCCACGCACACTATGGCTCGGCACCTGGCTGTACTGGCTGATGGGCAATGCCTTCACCCGGCTACCGCGCTATCTCAACCCCAAAGGCATCAAGGCCAGGGAGCCGATCGTCGATACCGGCAATGCCGTGGGTGGATTCGAGTACTCTGACGCCTATCTACACGACAATGACGCCCGCTTTGTCTTCAACTTCGTGCGCACCGCCCTGGACTATGGTGCTGCCGCTGCCAATTATGTCGAGTCCAGGGGTGCCAGCCGCCAGGGCGGGCACTGGGTGGTCGATGGCTGGGACCATCAGGCGCAGACCTCACTGCGCATCAATGCCAGCGTGTTGATCAACGCCTCGGGCCCCTGGGTGGATGACCACAACCAACGCAGTGGCCAGGTCACCGAGCACCACCACGCCTACTCAAAGGGCATCCACCTGATCGTGCCGCGGCTGACCGATCACCATCGAGTGCTGGCCTTCTTCGCCGACGATGGCCGGCTATTCTTCGCTATTCCCATGGGCCCCCGTACCTGCATTGGTACCACCGATACTCGGGAGCAACGCCCGGAAGTCGCCGTCACTGACCAGGACGTCAGCTTCGTTCTCGACAACATCAACAAGCGTCTGACGCTGGAGCGTCCACTGACGAGCAGCGACGTCATTGCCAGCCGTTGTGGCGTGCGTCCGCTGGCGGTCAAGGCCAGTGCCGACGGCCAACGGGATTTTCTGCAAATGTCACGCAAGCACGCCATCGACACCTCAAGCGAGGATCGTCATATCAGTATCTTTGGCGGAAAACTCACCGACTGTGTGAACGTCGGCGAAGAAATCGTCGCGGAAGTCGCCGCCCTGGGCGTCACCATCCCTGACCCGGATGCACGCTGGTATGGAGAACCCCACGCGGATGATCGACGGGAGTTCATGCACCAAGCACGCCTGCTCGAACTGGACACGATGACGCCGGCCTCATCCAGCGAGGCACTGAGCACGCGACTGTGGCGCCGCTACGGCCTGAGCGCCTTTGGCATGCTTGATCAGATCCGCAGAGATCGCCGACAAGGGGAACTGCTGATAGCGGGCACCGAGTACCTTCGCTGCGAGCTGGAACATGCCGCCAGCAAGGAGATGATCACCCGGATGGACGATTTCCTGCGCCGTCGCTCGAAGATTGCGCTAGTGGTGGACCACGAAAGCCTGCGCGACGCCCCCGGCCTTGAAGAGGCCGCGCGCATTCTTTTCGGCGACGACGCCGAGCAGCAGCTACAGGAATACTTCCACACCCACCGCCCTGCCCCCCGCAAGCTCGCCTGAGCCCACGATGGCGTCAACCCGCGGTGCGGGCTCAGACCACCGGGGTTCAGACCGACGAGGCTCAGCCCGAAAGCTGGTGGTCCCGGTCACTTACGCTGCCGCGATCTGCGCTGCGCTGTCGAAGCCCTAGCGAAAAGACGGCTCTCGTGGCCCTATCGTCCAGCGCTACATCTCGTTAGTCTGATCAACGATCTCCCGTTTACCACCACGTCGAAGGACCGCCGAATGGTTGAGTTGATCGCTGATGTCATACTGGTGTCTGTCGTGACGGTGCTCGCAGCTGCGACCCTGATCGCCAGAATCCCCACCCACTGGTGGTGGCTTAGAGCCTGCGAATTTCCGCGCCTGCAGCTAGGCCTCGCCGCTCTGCTGTGCGCCCTGGCAAGCCCCCTGGCCAGCCCGCTATTGACGCCTTGGTTGATGATCGTCGCCTTGGTGGTGGCGATCATACAGGCGGGATACGTGCTGCCCTGGACACCGCTCTGGCCGGTACAAGTGAAATCGGCGGAAGACGATGTCGCTGACCGCTGCCTGACGCTGATGGTCGCCAACGTGCTGACACCCAATCGCAACAGTGATGGGCTGCTCAAGCTGGTCAGGGACCACGAGCCGGACATGCTGCTGACGCTAGAATCGGATGACTGGTGGGGCAGCCAACTGGATGAGGGGCTCGCTGACAGCTACCCCCACGCTGTTCGCGTCCCCCTGGACAACCTCTACGGCATGCACCTGTACTCTCGCCGCCCGTTGCACGACACCAAGGTCAAATGGCTGATACAGGATGACATCCCCTCCATCCACTGTGGCGTCGAGCTGCCCAGTGGCGAGCAGATACGCTTCCACGCGCTGCATCCGCGCCCCCCGGCCCCCAGCGAGAGCGAAGAGTCGCTATGGAGAGACGCCGAACTGATGCTGGTGGCCAAGCTGATCCATCAGGACCCCGTTCCGACACTGGTCGCCGGTGACCTTAACGATGTTGCCTGGTCCCGCAGCACGCGACTGTTTTGCCGTGTCAGTGGGATGCTGGACCCCCGCCGCGGGCGCGGGCTGTTCGCCAGTTTCCATGCCAACATACCGCTGCTGCGCTGGCCGCTGGACCATGTCTTCGTCAGCGAGCATTTCACCCTGGCGCATATGGAGCGACTTCCCGCCTTCGGCTCGGACCATTTTCCGATTCTTGCTCGGCTCTGCTACCGACCGGCCAGGGCAGACGAACACGACACCCCCGAAGCGGCACCGGCGGAGTTTCGTGATGCCCGGGATACCGTGGAAGAAGCCAAGGAGCGGGACGAGCCTAGCTGACGTCAGCGACCAACGCGGCGAAGCCCTGACCGTGCAGGGCTTCGCCAAAGGCATCAACGGGTCTCGTCGCCGCCACTCGACAACGCTATTCGGGAATGCCCCCTTGGGTAAGGGCGACCGGATCAAGCAGGCGCTGCAGCTCCTCACGTCCCAGCTCGGTTTCTTCCTCGGCGACGTCAATGATCGGGCGCCCGGCCTGGTACGCCTTCTTGGCAATCGCCGCCGCGGCGTTATAGCCGATCACCGAATTCAATGCCGTCACCAGGATGGGATTGCGCGCCAGCGGCTCGCTCAGGTTGTCTTCGCGCACCTTGAAGCTGGCAATCGCCTTGTCTGCCAGCAGTACCGAGGTTTGGGTCATCAGGGTAATGGCCGTCAGCAGGTTGTTGGCGACCAGCGGAAGCATCACGTTCAACTGGAAGTTTCCGCTCTGCCCGGCCACGGTCACCGCCGCATCAAGCCCAATCACCTGGGCTGCCGCCTGGGCCGCCGACTCGGGAATCACTGGATTGACCTTGCCTGGCATGATCGAACTGCCCGGCTGCAGGGCCTCAAGCTCGATCTCGCCGAGTCCCGCCAGCGGGCCGGAGTTCATCCAGCGCAGATCATTGGCGATCTTCATCACCACACAGGCCAACCCCTTGAGCTGTCCTGACAGTTCGACGGCAGCATCCTGTGACCCCAGACTGGCAAAGAAGCTGTCGTTGGGACTCAGCGTCAGTCCGGTCAGGCGTGACAACTCTTCCGCCATGCGCTGTGCAAATTCGGGATGGGCATTGATGCCCGTGCCCACGGCGGTCCCCCCCTGGGCAAGGCGACATAGCCGAATCAGGGCACTGTCGAGGCGTTCGATGGCCTGGCCTACCTGATTGGACCAGCCCCCCAGCTCCTGACTCAGGCGCAGCGGCATGGCGTCCATCAAGTGGGTGCGCCCGGTCTTGACCACACCGTCGAGCTCGTTGGCACGCCGATCAATCGTGTCACGCAAGTGCACCAGTGCCGGGCGCAAGCGGCCCGTGACCTCAAGGGCAGCCGATAGATGCAGCGCCGTCGGGATGACATCGTTGCTCGACTGGCCCATGTTGACGTGATCGTTGGGCCCCACTTGAAGGTCATCACGACTGGCCAGGTGGGCGATGACCTCATTGACGTTCATATTGCTGGAGGTGCCAGAGCCGGTCTGAAACACATCGATCGGAAACTGGTCGTCGTGGCGTCCCTCGATGATCTCATCGGCCGCCTCGATAATGGCCTGCCCTCGCGCATCATCCAGCAGGCCGAGGGCCACATTGACCACGGCGGCGGATCGCTTGATCCGTGCAATGGCATGAATGAAGGCGACGGGCATGGCCTGCCCGGATACGGGAAAGTTATTGACCGCACGCTGGGTCTGGGCGCCGTAGAGAGCACCGGCGGGAACCTCCAGTTCCCCCATGCTGTCGCGTTCGATACGTGTCTGCGTCATGGATCACTCCTGATCGATAGTGGCAAGGGTCACGGTCTTCTCCCCCTTCCTTCACCATGGTGGCGCCAAGGCCTGCTTGCAAGCGTCATCTCGCTGTCACTGTGCCCTGTCATCGTTGTGCCCATGCGCTGGCGGCAAAATGCCCGGTCCGGTCGGCTTAAAACACATGCACTGTGCCACTTCACGTTTTCCCGCACCTATCGCCAGACTCAGCCCACACACATGTTGCGATGCACAAAACGCTCTGCTATTGTGCACTGCAACAGAAGACACCCAGGCAGCGACCTACAGGGCAACTCCCACGGTCCGGCCTAGCGTGAGTTCGATAACCCAGGAGGTTCTGATGATGCGCACTTTTGACGCCAAAGCACTGTTCAACAACGAGCAAGTCGAGACTCTGTTCTTCGGTCCGGCTCGCGCCTACGCCAACCTGACTGTCGACTTCGCCGAGAAGCTCGCCAGCGCTCAGCTGGACGCTGCCAAGGCTTACGCCGAGACCGGTCTGGCCCAGGCACGCGCCTTCACTTCCGTCAAGGATGCAGAAGGCCTGCGTTCCTACATGGAAGGCCAGCAGAAGGTCGCCAAGGACCTGACCGAGCGCATGAAAGGCGACGCCGAGAAGGTCGTGGCCCTGCAGCAGGACTTCGTCTCCAAGAGCCAGAAGCTGGCCGAAGACAACGTCAAGGCAGCCACTGACACTGCTACCAAGGCGACCGCCAACGCCAAGTAATTCGGCAACGGCACTCGCCTGAACGACGCCAGTCGTTCATCAGCGGCCCCCGATCTCCATCGGGGGCCGTCTTGTATCTGCAGGATCTGCAGGATCTGCAGGAAGCGTCAAGGCGCTGTCTACCGACACTGCTACCAAGGCGACCGCCAACGCCAAGTAATTCGGCAACGGCACTCGCCTGAACGACGCCAGTCGTTCATCAGCGGCCCCCGATCTCCATCGGGGGCCGCTTTGCGTTAAGCTGATGGGGCACAGGGCCTACTGACATGAAAAGGAGACCTCGCCATGAAGGCATTCCCCCTGCTGTCACGCGCAACCCCACTATGGGCCGTCATGCTGCTGGCCGCCCTGCTGACCGGGTGCCAGGGCATCAGTACGACGGGCACGACTCGCGCCCCAGACGTGATCGAGATCGGCGAGCCGGATGTGACAGTGGAGCAGCCAGGCCCGAGGGATGACCAGCCCACCGCCGACCAGGCTCGGGTCCCGCGTGAGATTCCTTTCCCTGCGGACGTCTACGCCAAGCTTCCCAAGAGCGGCAGTGCGGTGCTGTCGGGTCGCCTCACGCTCAACACCGACGCCGGACCGGTGATCGGTGCCAACGAGACCGTCTCGCTCGCTCCCATCACCAAGTATTCCGCCGAAGCGGCGGCCCAGGCGCTGGCAGGCCGTGCGGTGGAACGCGCAGATCCGCGGGCGCGGGAGTACACCCACACCACGCGCACTGACGGCAATGGCTACTTTCAGCTGCGAGACCTTCCCCCTGGCGACTTCTACGCCTCCGGGACGGTGGTGGACCCCGCCACCGGCATGCGCCAGATCGTGATCAAGGAAGTCTCGCTAAGCAACGGCGGGCACAGTGAAGTGCAGTTGAGTCGGTAAGTCGACGGCGGCAACCCGGTTGCCGCCTCTACCAATCCAGAGCGCGCTTGACGAAAGGGATCGTCAGCTTGCGTTGCGCCGATAAAGAGGCGCTATCCAGCACGTCAAGACAGCGAAACAACTCGCCAAGCTCGCGGGGACCACGGTGCAGAATATAGCGCGCGACTTCGCCGGGCATTTCCATGCCCCTCACCCGGGCTCGCAATGTCAGAGCGCTCATGCGGTCCTCGTCGGACAAGGGTCGCAGGTGGAAGGTCATGCCCCAGGTCAGCCGTGACGCAAGATCCGGCAGCTGGACATCAAGCTGCCGGGGGGGCCTGTCCGCCGCAATCACCAGCCGCTTGCCGCTGTCACGCAGGCGATTGAAGGCATGAAATAACGCCTCTTCCCAGCGCTTGCGCCCGACCACTCTGTCCAGATCGTCGATGGCCAGCAGGTCGAGCCGCTCGATATCCTCCAGCATCAATGGAGGAAAGTGCCCGAGTTCTTCCAGGGGCAGATACAGCGTCCTGAAATCCCGGCCCGAAGCCTCATGGCACGCCGCCTGGAGCAAGTGGCTGCGCCCGACCCCCTCGCCGCCCCACAGATACAGAAACGACTCCCCATCGTCCTCGAACTGCTGACGCAGGCATTCGACCACGGGGCTGTTACCCCCCGCGTGATAGTTCTCGAAGGTGGCATCATCACGCAGCCCAAGCCCCAGGGGCAGCTGTGCAGGAGACCGGCTCATCGCACGTCCTCGTCGGCATTGGCTGCGGGCTGGCGAGCGCCGTCACGTCCCTGCTGATGGGCATCGTACAACGACGAGTTCTTGTAGGTTTCATGCAGGTAGCGCAGCACGACCATCACCATGGCGGCCACCGGCAAGGCCAGCAGCACCCCGGTAAAGCCAAACAGCTGGCCACCGGCAAGCACCGCGAAGATGACCGCCACAGGATGTAGACCGATCTTGTCGCCCAACAGCTTTGGCTGCAGCAGCGTACTCTCTACCAGCTGCCCGAAACCGAACACCAGCGCCACCCCCAACAGAATCAACCAGTCGCCGAACTGGAAAAATGCCACCACGCCAGCCACCGTGATGCCGACGATGACGCCCAGGTACGGAACGATACTGGCCAGCCCCGACAGCAGGCCGATCAACAGGCCAAAACGCACACCCAGAAGGGTCAGGCCTACCGCGTAGATCACCCCCAGGCACAGCATGACGATCAACTGCCCGCGCAGAAACGCCGCCAGCACCTCGTCACACTCCTTGGCCAAGCGCACGGCGGTGGGCTCCCACTGTCGCGGAAGCAGGCGCCGCACCTTGCCTACCAGCACGTCCCAGTCCAACAGCAGGTAGAAGGTCACCACCGGTATCAAGGCCAGGTTGGCCAGCCACCCGGCCAACACCAAGCCGGAGCGAGACACCTGTGCCAGCACACTGGCGGCCAGGGTGCCGGTTTCTTTCCAATTGGCCAGCAGCGCCTGGCGCAGCTGATCGAAGTCGGTGCTCAGGTCGAGACCGGTCCAGGATTGGAGCTGAGGCAGTACCGTGCTCTGAACCCAGTTCAGGATCGCCGGCAGAGCCTCGGCCAACTGACCAATCTGCCGCCCGAGCAGCGGCACTACCAGCAGCAGGGTCAATCCCACCAGCAGGGTCAGCAGCACAAACACGACCGCCACCGACCACTGCCGCGACAACCCGCGATCTTCCAGGCGATCGGCAATCGGGTCCCCCAGATAGGCCAGCACCATGCTGACAAAGAACGGCGCCAGCACCGGTTCGATACTCACAAAAAACCACAGTACGGCAGCTGCGACGGCGACGACGATCCACCACTGCTTGTTCATTCGCTGTTCCCCAAGAGACCACGTTTCCATGTGATGACGGGCCGGCCATGCATCATGGCTGCGACGGACGGTGCACAGTGCTACAATCCTCGCCCCCAACGTGCCCATTGTCTCACGTTCGCCCGGTGGTGCGCACCACGCCCGCGGGTCGACCGACTCCACAGGATCTGTCATGACCGACTCCTCCTCTTCCAAGAAAGCCTCGCTCAGCTACAAGGATGCCGGCGTAGATATCGACGCTGGCAACGCTCTGGTTGACCGCATCAAGGGTGTGGCCAAACGCACCACTCGCCCCGAGGTGATGGGCGGTCTCGGTGGCTTCGGCGCGCTGTGCCAGCTGCCCACCGGCTACCGCGAGCCTGTTCTTGTGTCCGGCACCGACGGCGTCGGCACCAAGCTGAGACTGGCCATGGACCTCGGTCGCCACGACACCATCGGCATTGACCTGGTCGCCATGTGTGTCAACGACCTGGTGGTGGCGGGAGCAGAACCCCTGCTGTTTCTCGACTATTACGCCACCGGCAAGCTTGACGTCGACATTGCTGCCGACGTGGTGACGGGCATCGGCGCCGGCTGCGAGCAGGCGGGCTGTGCCCTGGTGGGTGGTGAAACCGCAGAGATGCCAGGCATGTATGAAGGCAGCGACTACGACCTGGCCGGCTTCTGCGTGGGCGTCGTGGAAAAGGACGAGATCATCGACGGCTCCAAGGTCGGCGCGGGTGATGTCCTGCTTGGCTTGACCTCCTCTGGCCCGCACTCCAACGGTTACTCACTGATCCGCAAGATTCTGGAAGTCTCTGGAGCCAAGCTCGACACCGACATCGACGGTCAGCCGCTGGGTGATGCCCTGATGGCCCCCACCCGGATCTACGTCAAGCCGCTGCTGGAGCTGCTGCGTCATGACGACTATCAGGTCCATGCGCTGTCGCATATTACCGGCGGTGGCCTGCTCGAGAACTTGCCCCGCGTGCTGCCGGAGCACCTGACGGCCCATGTCGACACCAGCCGCTGGCAGCGCCCCGCCGTGTTTGACTGGCTGCAGCAGCAGGGCAACGTCGACGAACATGAAATGCACCGCGTGTTGAACTGCGGCATTGGCATGGTTCTGGTGGTGCCTGAGGCACAGGCCGACCAGATCAGAGCCCATCTGCAGGCCCAGGGTGAAGGCGTGCACCGTATCGGTGTCATCGCCGAGCGCCAGGGTGATGAGGAGCAGGTACAGCTGGAGCAGTCCGGGTCATGAGTGACGGCGTCAACGATGGAGAGCTGAACGGTTTCACTCCCGAGCAGGCCTCCCTGCCCAGAGTCGTCGTGCTGATTTCCGGCGGCGGCAGCAATCTTCAGGCACTGATCGATGCACAGACCCACGATGAGCTGGGCGGCGAGATCGTCGCAGTCGTCTCCAATGTTGCCGATGCCCATGGTCTCAAGCGGGCTCGGGACGCAGGCATCGACGCCGTCGCGCTGCCCCATCGCGAGTACGAAAGCCGCGATGCCTTTGATGGTGCGCTGATCAAGGTGATCGAGCGGCATGAGCCTGACCTGGTGGTACTGGCAGGCTTCATGCGGATCCTGACGCCGCGCTTTGTGCAGCGCTTCCTGGGCCGGATGCTCAATATCCATCCCTCCCTGCTGCCTGCCTATCAGGGACTGCACACCCATGCCCGCGCGCTGGCCGACGGCGTTGCCGAGCACGGCTGCAGCGTGCACTTCGTGACCGAAGAGCTGGACGGTGGACCGGTGGCTATCCAGGCGGCGGTCAAGGTGCAGGCCGATGATGATGAAGCCAGGCTGAAAGAGCGTGTGCTCAGCCGTGAACACCTGATCTTCCCAATCGCGGTACGCTGGTTCCTGGAGGGACGGCTACGCCTCGAGGGCGACATTGCCACCATCGACGGCCAGCCTCTGCCGCCAGGGGGCATGCGCCTGTCTCATGAGGATGCCGCCGAAGAGCTGGACGAGGATGAGTAACAGCGCCACGCCATAAGCTTGCCGGACGCCAACTCCGTCAGCGCCCACGCTGTCTGGCGCCACGAGCTGCAGTCGAAAAAGCCCGCTGACATGGTCAGCGGGCTTTTTTCGCTACCCAGCGCTGATACCCCCTACCGAGGGCTAGCGCTCTTCAGCCATCAGGTACGCGGCAGGGTGACGCCGCGCTGTCCCATGTACTTGCCGCCACGATCCGCGTAGGAGGTGGCACACACCTCGTCGGACTCGAGGAACAGCATCTGCGCCACGCCTTCGTTGGCGTAGATCTTGGCCGGCAGGTTGGTGGTGTTGGAAAATTCCAGGGTCACGTGGCCTTCCCACTCGGGCTCCAGCGGGGTCACGTTGACGATAATGCCACAGCGGGCGTAGGTCGACTTGCCCAGGCAGATGGTCAACACGCTGCGCGGGATGCGGAAGTACTCAACGGTGCGCGCCAGCGCGAAGGAGTTCGGCGGAATCACGCAGACGTCACCCTTGACGTCGACAAAGCTCTTTTCGTCAAAGGCCTTGGGATCGACCACCGCCGAGTGAATATTGGTAAACACCTTGAATTCATCGGCGCAGCGAACGTCATAGCCGTAGCTCGAGGTCCCATAGGAGATGACCCGCCGTTCGTTGACGTAGCGAACCTGGTCGGCCTCGAAGGGCTCGATCATGCCCTCGTTTTCGGCCATGCGGCGGATCCATTTGTCGGACTTGATGCTCATGGGACTTCCTGCTGGGTGCTCAAAGAGTGGACGCGTTCGGTGGGGCCACATGATAGCGGCCCCCCGATGCCACGTCACGATGCAATAGTCACGCCTGCCCTGTGGGTGCTTGACCCGGGTCAGCGCCACCAGGCTACGTTCGTGTCGCTGGGACTGATGCTCTAGTCGCTGAAGCTGATACTCGGGCCATCATCACCGCCCTGGGCACCAACCTGCTCTGCCACCTGGCGAGCCATCTCACGGAAGGACGTCGCGACCTCGCCTTCAGGCTCTGCCACCACGCTCGGCCGCCCACTGTCCACCTGCTCGCGAATCGTCAGGGAAAGTGGCAGCCGGCCCAGCACTCGGGTGTCGTACTCTGCGGCGATCCGTTCGCCACCGCCTTCACCAAAGACCGGCTCGCTATGGCCACACTGACTGCAGGTATGCAGGCTCATGTTCTCGACAACGCCTAGCACCGGCACCTTGACCTTGCGGAACATCTCGATGCCCTTGCGCGCGTCGAGCAGGGCAATGTCCTGGGGCGTGGTAACGATCACGGCGCCATCGACGGGCACCTTCTGCGCCAGTGTCAGCTGGATGTCGCCGGTGCCCGGGGGCATGTCGATGAACAGGTAATCCAGTTCGTTCCAGCGGGTCTGGTTGAGCATCTGCTGGAAGGCGCCAGCCACCATGGGTCCGCGCCAGACCATCGGCTCGCGCACATCCACCATAAAGGCCATGGACATCGCCTGGAGCCCGTGAGCTTCGAGGGGCAGGAACTGGTTTTCCCCACTCGCCTGTGGCCGCACACCCTCACCGACACCCAGCATCTGGGCCTGGCTCGGTCCATAGATGTCGGCATCGAGAACGCCGACACGATAGCCCTCGGCGGCCATGGCCAGCGCCAGATTGACGGTCACTGTCGACTTGCCTACGCCACCCTTGCCGGATGCCACGGCGACGATATGCTTGACCCCTTCGATCACGTCTCGCTCCTGTTACCAGATGGGTGCGGATAGCCCGCCGGGCCAGTATAGAGGCAGCGACGGGCGAGGTTAAGCCGGATCACGCATGAATGGCGTCCACTACGCAACGAGCGAGCCCGTAGGCTCGCTCGTTGCGGGTACTGCGCTCCATCGTTGTTACTGACGGCTATCCTCGGCGGCGTCATCTCCTGTTACCGCGGAAGCGGCGTCACGCACCTTCTCGGCGGCCTGGCGGGCGACATCCTTTACAGTTTCCACTGCACCGGCGGCGCCTGCCGCGACTTCATCCGTCCACCCGTTGGTGGACGCTTCATCCGTTTCGGAGGTCTGCTCGCTCGCGGCGGTGCTGTCTTCTGCACCCGAGGCCGTGCTCTCTTCAGCGCCCGATGCCGTGCTCTCCTCAGCACCCGAGGCCGTGCCTTCTTCACCAGCACCGGCACCAGCGCTCTGCTGCGAGGACTGCTCCTCGTCGCTGGAGGGCTTGCCCGTGGCTTCAGCCGACGCCACATCCTCGTCGTCCGCCGCGCTTTCATTAGAGCCTTGCTCGCTGGCGGCTGCCGCGCTCTCACCGGACGACTCGGTGTCGCTCTGGCTGGCCGGATCGGCAGCCGAACCGGTGGGTGAGGCGCTGTCGTCGCCATTGACCGAGGCCCCATCAGCGACGGAAGTCGGGCGCTGGCCATCCCCCTGGCCGCTGCGGATGACCTCGACCGACCCAGTGCTACCTCCGTTCTGCGCGGAGGAGCTGGAGTGACCGGCCGCCTCAGCGGTAGCACGATCCAGGTTTTCCAGCTCGATGCGCCAGGTATCCAGCTGTCCATTAAGGCGCGCCAAGCGCTGGCGGCGCTCTTCGGCTCGCGCTTCGAGCTCCTTGACCTTGGCAAACAGTTCGTCGCGACGGGCCACCGCCTCTTCGGCGCGGGCCTCGGCCTGACGTACGCGGGCCTCGGACTGCTCGCGCGCTTCGGCGTTCTCGGCAAGAATCTGTTCGAGGCGGGACTGAGCCTGCTCGGCTTGCTGCTGAGCCTCCTGCTGCTCGGTCTCCAGCCGTGCCACCTGCTGTTCGAGATCGCCCACAGACGTCTGTTTTTCCTCGATGCTGCTGCTCAGGTCGGCAAGCCGCTTTTCGGCGTCATCGATGTCACTGGTCAGCGACTCTGACTCGGCCTTGAGGGTATCTCGCTGTTCGATCAGTGACTGCTGCTCGCTCTGGGCTTCTTCCAGCCGGTTGCGAGCGGCCACCAGATCGGATTCCAATGCGGCTTGGGTGGCTTCCAATTCCTTGAGGTCCGCTTCCACCTGGGCGGCCTGTTCCTCGGCGCTGGCGCGAGCAGAGCGGGCGGCCTGCTCCTGTTCCTTCAGCGTCGCCAGCTGTCCGCGCAACTCCTCAAGCGAGGTCTCCGCTTCCTGCCACTGCGCCACCTGGCTTTCCAGCTCGTCACGCTGAGCGGACAGGGTCTCTTGGCTCTCTTCCAATCCTGCTACCTGCTCGCGCAGGGTCTGAACGCGAGACTCGCTCGCTTCTAGCTCCTTGGAGAGCGCGGTGCGAGCCTCATTATTGGAGCTGGCACTCAACTGGGCACCGATGGCCCAGATCAAGCTCACACCCGCTACCGCTGCAATGCCCTTCACCCGATGATCCGAGAACAAGCCAGAGCCACCTGAAGAGGCGGGTGCAGGCTGAGTCTCGCTACCACGGCCATGTTGCTCGGTATTATTGTCCTTGTCGGGGTTGATCTCTTCCATTCGGGGTCTCCCTGGGGGTGCAATGATTCGCGTCCGTTATATCTTATCGCGCCACGCCACACGCCTGCGCCGTGGCAGCGATCCTTTCTTGTGCCGTTACTCTTGCGTCGCGCTGTCCTTCGCAATGCCCTTCGCCATGTTCTTCACCAGGCCTTCGCCATGTTCTTCACCAGGCCCTTCGCGATGCCCGCCGGAACGCTGGTCCAGCTAGTCACAGCATACTGCCAGTGGGCTACAACGTCAGGGGCAGCCATTGGCGAAAGTAGGCCTTAGCAAGCATTATCAAACACTACTCCTGGGCCTGACTCCTGCGGGCTCTAACCGCCACCGCCTGCCTCGGCTTTGACTGCTGGCCGGCCCAGCGGTTCCCCCTGTTGCGTCCTCTAGCGATGGCTCGCCCCAGCATGGCGACTAGCTATCCGGTCTGGCACGCAGGGCCTTGACCTTGCCGCGTTGCTTCTTGCCCTCGAGCCGACGTCGTTTGGCCGCCTTGCTCGGCTTGGTCGGCCGCCTCGCCTTGGGCACTACCAGACCTTGCTGCAACAGCGACTGCAGGCGTGCCAGTGCCGCCGCTCGATTGGCTTCCTGGGTGCGTTCGGACTGCGCCTTGATGATGACCACGCCGTCCTGGGTGATGCGGTGGTCGTTAAGCGCCAGCAGTCGCTCCTTGACGTCGTCAGGTAGCGTCGAACTGGCGATATCGAATCTCAGATGGATCGCTGACGCTACCTTGTTGACGTTCTGACCACCGGCGCCCTGGGCACGTATCGCGGTCATCACGATATCGCTGTAGGGGATCGACAGGCGTCGACTCAATTGCATGCTCTGCACCTCCTTCGTCCATGCCGGTGCCGTCGCGGCAGTGGATTCACCGCGCGTTTGACGCTAATGGTGCGTCCGAGCGTATCATGCCTTATCCCTCAAGGACGATTTGGGCCCATGACCGCACCACGCTGGTATCAACACGCCATGTTCACCCTGCTGCCCCGACTGGCTTTGTTCATGTGGCGGGTCTTGAGCCAGTTCCTGCATAACCGGGGGATGCTGCTGGCCGGCGGTGTTGGCTTCAATATCCTGCTGTCGACCATTCCACTGTTCGCTCTGATGGTGGTCGCCATGGCCCAGGTGGTGGACGAAGATCAGCTGATCAATGTCATCACCCTGCAGGCGCGCCACATTGCCCCGACCCACGCCGAGGTCATGCTGGAGTCCGTGCGTGCGCTGCTCGACTCGCGGGATGCGATCGGGATCTACGGTATCCCGGTGCTGCTGCTGTTCAGTTCCTTTGCCTTTCGCATGCTGGAAGACGCGTTGGCACTGATCTTCCGCAAACCCGACGTCAAGGATAGCCGCAGCCTGTGGGTCTCCTTTCTGCTGCCCTATGCGTTCATGCTGGTACTCAGCGCTGCGCTGCTGGCGTTGGCCATGGCAGTCAGCCTGGCTAACACCTTGAACGGTCTCTGGATGGCGATCAATGGCAAGGAACTGCCGCTGGCATCTCTGTCGGACACTGCCCTCAACCTGACCAGCTTTCTCGGGGTTTTCCTGCTCTTCAGCGCCATCTACAAGGTTCTGCCGGTGGTGCGAATATCGCTCAGGCGGGCGCTGGCGGGCGGGTTTGCCGCCGCCTTGATGTGGGAAGGCGTCAGGATCGCGCTGGTCTACTATTTCGCCAACCTGTCGCTGGTCAGTGCCGTTTATGGCCCGCTGGCCACGCTGATCGTGGTCCTCTTGAGCCTGGAGATAGGCGCCGTCATTCTTCTGCTGGGCGCCCAGGTCATCGCCGAACTCGAACACAACTGCCGGCTAGGACTGGCATGGCACCAGGATCCACGCCGGCGTCTGGCCACCGCGTCAGCGGTCAATGCCGATGGGTCTCCTTGCCCTTCAAGCGACGAATCAGCCCCATCAGACCCCGGCCGCTGACCATGCCCAGCAGATAGATCACCACGACCAGCAAGGCCATCGGCATCGCGATCGTCCAGCCAAGCAGATTCACCTGCACCATGTCGATGTTCTGCACCACCACAATGGCCACCAGCGCCAGAATCACCACCTTCACCACCAGCCAAACCTTGTCCATTGCTTGAGCACTCCTTGTGCCAATTTTCACTCAATGACATCGTCGCCACGCCGGCCGGACGTGGCAGACAGCCTCCAGGGGGAACGCGGCCCAAGGCACAGGCGACATACCGGGCCAACCGTGCAAAACATGGGCACGCTGGTCAAAACTGTCAAGTTGCGGCGCCAACGCGTCTCACCCCGCCCGCGTTAGCCCGCCAAGCTCCCGGCTCCGCGTCGCTCAGAAGGTCGACAGGCCGGTGGCTTCCATCACACGATAGCGCCACGCTGCCAGCCGACCACTGGCGTCCCGCTCGCTCCAGGCGCGGCTTGCCCGGTGATGGGGAGGCGACTCCCAGCGCAGGTCGAACCATTGCCCCAGGGCATCGATCACCGGCAGCTCCCGACCTGTTACCTCGACACTGCTTTCGAGATTAAGGTTATCCAGGTTGCGCCGGGTCAGATTGGCGGAGCCAAGAATGACCGCATCGCGTGCAGACGGATCAGCCGTCGCCTCCTTGCGTAGCAGCACGACCTTGCTGTGACATTGTTCTCCCGACGTCAGACACCAACGCACCTGAACCCCCGAGGCCAGCAGTTCCTCGGCAACGGGCTGGTTGGGCAACCCACCCTTGCTGAAACCGAATGCCTCGCGGTTGGGGTCCAGCAGCACCCTCACCGTGGCGCCGCGTGACGCGGCGCGTTTCAGTCCCGCGATCACCTCGCGATGGGCCAGGTAGAAGGCGGCAAGATCGAGCCTGTCGCCTGGGGAAGCCTCTTCGATACGCGCCAGCACGGCGTCACGGATGGCTCCCTCAGTCAGCAGTCTTGCCTCGGCGCCTGACGACTGGCGACGGTCAGCGTTGCCTGGTCCTGTCTCTCGACTATCGGGCAAGGCCACCTCAACGCCGGACCATGACGCTACCTCAGCCTCCGAGGCGATCACATCGCCGGCCAATGCACCATCGATACGTAGCGCTACATTGGAATGCAGGCTACTGGCGTCATGGGGATTTGCCGTGGAAATCAGCGTCGACCAGCCTTGGGGCGTATCGACCGTCAGTGTCTTGCGATGGTTGGCACGGAAGTTGAGCAGCGCCAGATAGCTTCGTAGCGTCACCGGCTCGCCGCCAAACGCATTGGGCAACCAGCCTCCTTCACTATCGTTGCCGAGACGATGCAGGCCGAGATGCCAGAGTCCGGACCACAGCGGGTTGGAGGCGCGCAGTCTATCGAGCCGAGTCATGACCAGCTCAACCCCGGCGTCTTCCAGGCGCTGGTAGAGCGCCACCTGCTGCCCCCCGTAAAGGGTATTGAGAGGATCGGTGATCACCACGATACGCGGCGCGGGATCACGCTGTCGTGCCGCTACCAACGCATCCGTCAGACGTTCGGCGATAGGCCTGAAACGGGCGCTTCTCGCCCCCGCCTGGCCCTCCAGGCGATTGAACAGGAACATGTCCATCACGATCAGGCGGCGGGCCTCGCCGATCATCGACACCGCCTCGTCGAAGATCTGCTGATCCAGCTGCTGTTGTCCCCGCCGGTCGTACCAGGTGCGATCGGCAAGCAACGACACCCGCTCGACCGAGCGCATCGGCCACGCCTTGCCCACGTCGCTGGGCAGCGGCTTGACGCTTTGCCAGATGGCCATGCCTGGCCACGCCAGCAACACCACCAGCAGGCTTCCTTTCAGTGCTTTACCCAGCCATCCCATGGCGCTTCCTTTTCGTTGGTCGAGTGGCGCCGATGATAGCGTAAAACCCCGCGCAACAACGGAAGCGCCCGGCACGAAGCCGGGCGCGGTCCCTGAGTCACACCAGCGGGCGTACCCCGCGGCGGCCTCAACTCATGGCCAGGATCCCACCGCACAGGGCAATAACGGCACCCAGCGCGCGCAGCAGGCGCTGTTCGCGCGCGGCCAGCCAGCCACCCAGCGAGCGTGCCAGCAAGGTAATCGCCAACGTCGAGATCGAGAACCCGATGACATAGCCCACCACAGACGCGGCGGCCGGCATCTCGGCGCCGTGGGCGATGCCGTGCAGCGCCATCACCGCCACCACCAGCACGCCGCCTAACGCTGTCGGTAAACGCAGCAGCGCCGCTGTCATCACACCAGCCACCAGCACCGACATGGCGATGCCGCTCTCGACCCCCGGAAGCAGCGACGGAGAGACCCAGCCGGCCAGGGCGATACCAGCCCCCACCAGCATACCCACCAGCGCCAGCAGCGGCGTCAGTCGACGCATGCTGGTGCCCTGCCCAAGACTCCACAGGCCGATGGCTGCCATGGCCAGCAAATGGTCAAGCCCAAGCCAGGGATGCATCAAACCGCTGGCAAGACCACCGTGCTCTACCCCATGACCGGGATGTGCAAACACCACCGGCGCGGCCAGGCTCAAACCCAGGGCGGCCACCGCCGGAACAACATGAGACGCAGTGATGCGCTGTGTCATGACAAACTCCTTGCAGACAAAAGACGCCACGCCAGGCGCGGCCATATTCCCTTGCGGAACGCTCAGGCTTGGACCGCCTCGGTACGACGATCGGGCAGCATGCCCCGCTCGAGTATAAAACTGATAATGGTCTCTAGACCGACCCCGTCGTACAGGTTGGCAAAGACAAATGGTCGATCTCCTCGCATCTTGCGAGAATCACGCTCCATAACGTCCAGAGAAGCATGCACCTGCTCAGCGATGTCGATCTTGTTGATGATCAAGAGATCGGACTTGGTAATCCCAGGACCACCCTTGCGCGGAATCTTGTCCCCCGCCGACACATCGATGACGTACAGCGTGAGGTCAGACAGCTCCGGGCTGAAAGTCGCCGACAGGTTATCGCCTCCGGACTCCACCAGTACCAGCTCGAGCCCCGGATGACGCTTATGGAGATCATCGATGGCCGCCAGATTCATCGAGGCATCCTCACGTATCGCGGTATGCGGACAGCCACCAGTCTCGACCCCGAGAATGCGATCGGGCGACAGCGCCTCATTGCGGGTCAGGAAGTCCGCATCTTCCTTGGTGTAGATATCATTGGTCACCACGGCGATATCGTAATGATCTCGTAGCGCTCGACAGAGCTGCCTGAGCAATGCGGTCTTGCCGGAACCCACTGGACCGCCGACACCGACGCGTAGACATTGGGAGGGAGTCGTAGTGCTGGTCATGGCCTTCTCCTGGCGGTCGTGCCTGGCCCACGCTCGGGGCCAGGATGATGGTAAGGGCGACGTTCGGTCATGACGTCGATACCTTGTCTTTCATGTCGTCAAGCCATAGCGCTGGGCAAGGGCTTGCTTAGCTGCGAAACAGGCGCGAGTACTGGGTCTCGTGCAGGCTGCTGGCAAGCGCGACGCCAGGCAATGCCGGACCGAGCTCGTCATCTCGCAGCGCCTCGGCGCGCTCCACCGCGTGGACCAGCGCCGGACGCAGCCGTTCTACTATTCGCTGTGCTGCGGTATGCCCCAGGGGCAGTGCCTTGCAGGCCGCTGCCAGCTGGTTCTCAAGCCAGGCCCAGGCAAACCCCAGCATGGCGCTGTGCGGCAGCACCCGGCGCTGCACTGACAGCGCCGCAAAGGCGGTCACATAGCCTGGCGCAGCAGGCAACGCTGTCTCGGGCAGCAGGCCAAGATTGCCCATCAGGCGTGTCAAGGAAGCCCCCAGCTGGCGATCTTCCTCCAATAGCTCACGGGTCTCGCGGACTGCGGCGAGCCAGCGGTCCCACTCTGCAACAAGGGACGCATCGCCTGCCTGCCAGGCCGTCATCTGGCGCATCAGCACCGGCAGTTCACACATCGCCAGGCCATCCTCCAGTACCCCCTCCAACCAGTCACCCAGGCTGGACTCGTCGGTGACCCAACCCAGCTCAAACGCGCTTTCCAGTCCCTGGGACCAGGCGAAGGCCCCAATCGGTAAGGCTGGGCTGACGAGCTGCAACAGGCCCAGCAGCGCCAAGTCGCCTAGCGCAAGGTCCGGTGAGGAAGCCGTCGCCATTGCGGACATCAGACCGGCTCCCTGGACGGGTCCTGAGACTGGCCGGAAGGCGCCTGCGAGTGCGCATGGGAGTGATCGTGCGAGTGATCGTGCGAATGCTGGTGCGAGTGCCCGTGCGAGTGCCCGTGCGAGTGCCCATGGGAATGTCCGCCCATGGTGTAGGCGCCCGGCTCCGGATCGAAGGGGGCCTGGTGTCGCTCGAGGATGGCGCCCAGCCGCTCGGCGAGCTCTTCCAGCACATGATCGGGGGCAATCCGCACGTAGCGGCACTCCTGCCCCTGGAAAACGCCGCACCCGATGCCCAGCGTCACATGCCGGTTTCCCAGGTGATAGCACAGTCGCGCCAGGGCCAGGTCCGATTGCGGTCCAGGCAGAATCCAGGCACTCACTACCGGTTCTGGGGCCGCCACTACCCTCACGCACACGCCATCGTCGCTGGCCAGTCCGTCACCATGGCGCAGCACCGGTCCGCGCTCCAGGAACAGTCCAGCTCCGCGCCCGCTATCCAAGGTGACCCTCAGGCGTCCCTTGATACGATCGTCATAGGCCAGGGTCAGCGTGTCTTCGGCTTGGTCCTCCGCCAGCGGGCCAAGACGCTGTGTCAATGACAGCAACGTGCTCATCGATATCTCCTAAAATGTAGTGCGGCCGCGACTTGCGGTTCTCCCTATTTCCACCACCTCACCCCACGGGCAGCCCTAGGGTTTGTGCGAAAAGTCGACGAGCGCAGGCACTTTTCAGACACGCCCTAGAACAGGTGGTAGCGCTGTGCAAGGGGCAGTACGTCCAGCGGCTCGCAGGTCAAAAGCTCGCCATCACAGGTCACCTCATAGGTCTGGGCGTCAACCTTGAGGTCGGGGCAGCGATCATTCAGTTTCATGTCGCGCTTGCGGATGCCGCGCACGTTGCGACATGCCACCAGCCGGCTGGCCAAACCCAGTGACTCCTTGAGTCCTGAGTCCAGCGCTGCCTGGGACACAAAGCTCACTCGCGTCGCCGCAGCCGCTTGCCCCAGCGCACCGAACATCGGCCGATAGTGCACCGGCTGTGGCGTCGGAATCGAAGCGTTGGGGTCCCCCATGGGCGCCATGGCGATCATTCCGCCCTTGAGAACCAGAGCAGGCTTGACCCCGAAGAACGCCGGATCCCAGAGCACCAGATCCGCCAGCTTGCCCACCTCGACCGACCCGATTTCTTCGGCCATACCATGGGTGATTGCCGGATTGATGGTGTATTTGGCGATGTAGCGCCGAGCGCGAAGATTGTCTGCACCGCACGCCTCATCCTCGGGCAGCAACCCGCGCTGGACCTTCATCTTGTGGGCCGTCTGCCAGGTACGGCATACCACCTCGCCTACACGCCCCATGGCCTGTGAGTCAGAGGCGATCATCGAGATCACCCCCATGTCCTGCAGGATGTCTTCGGCGGCGATGGTCTCCCGACGAATACGCGAATCAGCAAAGGCCACGTCTTCGGGAATATTCGGGTCCAGATGGTGGCACACCATCAACATGTCCAGGTGCTCATCGACGGTATTCACCGTGTAGGGCCTGGTGGGATTGGTCGAGGATGGCAGCACGTACTCTTTCGAGCAGGCGGTGATGATATCCGGCGCGTGCCCGCCACCCGCTCCCTCGGTGTGATAGGTGTGGATGCCCCGTTCCTTGAAGGCGGCCAGCGTATCCTCGACAAACCCCGACTCGTTGAGGGTGTCGGTGTGGATCGCGATCTGCACGTCATAGCGCTCGGCAACGCTTAGACAGGTGTCGATGGACGCAGGCGTGGTCCCCCAGTCTTCGTGCAGCTTGAGCCCCATGGCGCCTGCCTCGATCTGAGCTTCAAGCGCCTCGGGCAGGCTGGCGTTGCCCTTGCCCAGCAGGCCGATGTTCATCGGCAGGCTGTCGCAGGCCTTGAGCATGTGATGAATGTGCCAGGCGCCAGGCGTGCAGGTGGTGGCATTGGAGCCGGTTGCAGGCCCGGTGCCGCCTCCCAGCATGGTGGTGATGCCGCTGGCCAGGGCCTCATCCACCAATTGAGGACAAATGAAATGCACGTGGGCATCGATGGCACCCGCCGTAAGGATCTTGCCTTCCCCTGCGATGACCTCTGTCCCCGGCCCGATGACGATGGTGACATCCGGTTGGGTATCCGGATTACCGGCCTTGCCGATGGCAGCGATTCTGCCCGCCTGCAGCCCGACGTCGGCCTTGACGATGCCCCACCAGTCGAGAATCAGCGCGTTGGTGATCACCGTATCCATCACCGCGTCATCGACACGCTGGCTTTGCCCCATGCCATCACGGATCACCTTGCCACCGCCGAACTTGACCTCATCACCGTAGTGGGTCGCATCCTGCTCGACCTCGATCCACAGCTCGGTATCCCCCAGGCGCACCCGGTCGCCCACGGTGGGCCCGTAGATGTCGGCGTAGGCTTGACGACTGATCTTCATGACGGGTCTCCCTGAACATCCGATGCAGTACCCAAAGGCCCCATGACCTCGCCACGAAAGCCATAGATGTGACGAGTGCCAGCAAAGCTGACCAGGGTGACCTCACGGGTCTGGCCCGGCTCGAAACGCACGGCGCTGCCGGCAGCAACATCCAGCCTGAAGCCACGCGCCTTGACGCGGTCAAACAAGAGCGCGGGATTGGTCTCGGCGAAATGGTAGTGCGAGCCGACCTGGATCGGCCGGTCGCCACGGTTGGCCACCTCGATGGTCACCCGCTCGCGCCCTTCACACAGTGCGATCTCGCCGTCCTTGAGTTGGTATTCTCCGGGTATCATGCCTCGCCCTCTGATGGTCCGTTGGCAACGGTCTACTCCCATGTCGCTGCTGCAAGCCGCTGCGGCAGACGACACTGAGCAGGCATCCGTTCAGGTAATCGGATGATGGACGGTCACCAGCTTCGTGCCGTCAGGAAAGGTGGCTTCGACCTGAACTTCGTCGACCATGTCGGCAACGCCCTCCATGACATCGTCACGGCCCAGGATCTGTTTGCCGTAGCTCATCATCTCGGCGACGCTGCGCCCCTCACGGGCCCCCTCCATGATCTCGCAGCTGATCAACGCGACCGCCTCGGGATAGTTGAGCTTCAGGCCCTTGGCCCTTCGCCGTTCTGCTACTAACCCCGCGGTAAACAGCAGCAGCTTGTCCTTGTCTCTCGGTGTCAGCTCCATCGTTACTTCCTCAAGGTCAGACGACACGACGCTCGCTAGACGACGGTCGGCGTGGAGTCAGGTGAACCAGATGCGCGGCGGACAGGCCGTGCGCTCCAGCAACATCGGTCTTAGCAGTTTCCAGGCAGCCTCACACAGCGTCCAAGCTTCATGCCGCGAGTGCCCGAGATAGCGCAGCAGCAATACGCCGTCACGCAGAGTGACCGCCCATGGCTGTTGCATCATCGAGGGTGAAGACAGATCGACGACATCGTCGGTGCGTCCCCGTCGGCCCGCCAGCTGTTCACGCAGCACCTCCACCGCTGCCGCGCCATCGTCCAAGCCTACGGCCCAAAGGGTGGCCTGAACGCTGCAGCCACGCTGGCCCCAGGCGCCGCTGAAGCGGCGGTGAAGCGGATCAAGCGGCTGACGCTCGATCCACAGCGGCTGGCCATCTCGGGCTAACCTGAAGCTCTGTTCCAGGTAGCCGCTGGCAAACGGCAGGTCACTGGCAGGCCGGCCCAGGGCGAGCACCTCCCAACCCAGGCAGCGCGCGTCCCCGTGCAACTCGATCTCGGTAGATTGGCGCCCACGAGAGCCATCGAAGGCAATGGTTTCCTGAGGCAACCACTCGAGGCTGGCGCCGGGCTCGACCACCAGCCGGGTGCGCTGGGACCAGCTCACCTCGTTGCTGTCCGCCCGATACAGCTTGTTAGCGGCAGGGGTCGTGAGTAGTGCGCTGGCACCGCTTGCCACCCGTGCTTGAATGTCCAGCGCATCACCGCTGACCAGCCCGCCCGGTGGATGCAACAGGTAGACGTGGCAGGTGCCGTCGCGTCCTTCGGGGTAAAAGGGTCGCTGCACCCTCAAGGGGCCACGGTGGTCCACTCGGTGCAATCGAGTCGCTGCACCATCATGGCGAAAGCCCAGTGACAGGCTCGCCTCCCAGCGCCGTCCCGCGTCAAAGCGATGGCCGTGCCGATCGGTCACATCCTGTAGTGTCTGCGCGCTCATGGCTCTCCCGGACGATGGTTCGTGGTGACGCCGTCTGGCCACGCCACACAATACTGCCCGATGACGGTGCAATGGTCGTACCACCTCACCTTTAAATCCTGTTTTTTACTTTATTATCAATGACATATAGTGCACCGAAAGTGCACCAGGAAGCCCCCTTAGCTATCTAAGGCACCAACTCGGTGCACCGCGAAGCGCATCCAGCATCATTTTGGTGCGCATGTCGCTATTGCTGTGGACCTCGTCGCCAGGACTGTGCAGCGTGGTCACTTGTCTGCCTGAGACCTCCCCCGCCCTTCCTGCCGCTCTTCCTGCCGCCCTTTCTGCCGCCCTTCTTCTACCTTCCCTCCACCGTCCTTCGATCGCCTTCCTGTCACGCCGCTTGCTACTGCCGTTAACCCTGCCTTAACCCCCCACTTGGCTATGCTGCGCGCCTTCGAGAACCCAGGAGATCCATTATCATGGTTCGGGCCCCTTTCCCTGGCTTGCTGGCGGGCGTCCTGCTGTTGACGCTGGCTGGCTGCTCCATGATCGACGAGCCAACCTCCTACCCTGACAGGACCGACGCCTTGATCACCCAGGTGCCGGACTGGTCGGCAGCTGTCGGCGGTAGCGACGTCGGCTCACTCAACGAGCTGATCGCGTCCGATGCGCTCGATCAGCTCGTTGAAAGGGCGCTGCAGGCCAACCCCGGCCTGCAACAGACCCTGTTGACGCTGCGTATCCGCCAGACACAGCTGCGCCAGACCGGTGCTGACCGCCTGCCCGCGGTCGAAGCCGGCTTCAGCGCCAGTGACAGCGAGGACAGTGCCAGCACCTACAGCGGCTCGGTCACGGTCAGTTGGGAAGCCGATCTGTGGCAGAAGATTGCCGATCGCACCGCCGCCGCCGATCAGGACGTCGCACAACAGGCGGCCCTGTATCAGGCCGCCCGGGACACCTTGGCGGCCGACGTGATGACCAGCTGGCTTGCGCTGATCGCTCAGCGTCATGCCATCACCATCCAGCAGCAGCGCCTGGCCACCCTTGAAAGCAACGAGTCCCTGATCCTTGAGCGCTATCGCAGCGGGCTCGGCAACCTCGAGGACCTGGACAGCGCGCGAAGCTCCACGGCCAGTGCCCGTGCCAGCCTGGTGGAGTATCAAGAGAGCCTGGCGCAGCAGCAGCGTGCACTGCAGACCCTGCTGGGCGAGATTCCCGATAGCGGCGAGGCGGTGGCCGACGACTATCCCGCGGTACTGACACCGCTGGCAGAGCTGCCAAGCCAGTCGCTGCGTCGCCGACCGGACCTGATCGCGGCCTACCACGCCATCCAGGCGGCCGACTATCGCACCCACGCCGCCTACAAGGACCTGCTGCCAAGCATCAGCCTGCAGGCCGCCATCGAGGACGTGGCCGACTCGCCATCCCAGGCGCTGCTGACCGATCCGGTGTGGTCACTGCTGGGTCAACTGACGGCTCCGCTGTTCCAGGGAGGCGAGCTTCGCGCAGCCGCCGACGAAGCCGAACTGGAGACCGCTCAGGCCTACCAGGCGTACCGCGAGACCCTGCTCGAGGCGGTTGGCGAGGTGGAAGATGCCCTCGGGCTCGAGCGCTCTCTCGCCCTGCAACAGCAGCACATCGCCAATGCCCTGGACCGCCAGCAATCTACCCTGGCCCAGTACCAGTCGAGCTACCGCTCGGGGCTGGTCGACATCCTCGACCTGCTTTCGGTGCAACAACAGACCTACGACCTCGAGGCGCAACTCGATGACCTCAACTATCAGCGCCTGGCCAATCGCATCGACCTCGGCCTGGCACTCGGACTGGGAGTGACCCCATGACACGTCGCTGGAGCAAAGCGCTGCCCCTGAGTCTGGCCCTCGCGGTACTGGCGGCGGTGGTGGTTCATGTCGTCACACCAGGTCAGGCACGAGGCCAGCACTCGCCACCCAGGCCTGGTGGCCAGCCGGAGGCCGATTCAGACCAGGTGCAGGCGCGTCAGTCAGACCGCCAGCAGGCCCCCCAGCGCACCGAGGTAACGGTGGTCACCGCAGAGACCGCGGCCCACGCTGCCCGCATCAACGCCTACGGAGAAGCCAGCGCGCATTTCGAGCTGACCCTGAGCGCCGAGGTGTCCGGGCGCGTCGACGGCCTTGCCGACAACTTCGAGGGAGGTCTTCGTATCGGTAAAGGCGAACTGCTGGCCACCCTGGAGGACAGTGGTTACCAGGAGGCCCTGGCCGTCGCCCAATCGACGTTAGCCACTGCCGAGGTGAGCCTGCTGGAGGAACAACGCCAGGGAGAACAGTCCAGAATCGAGTGGCGCTCGTCGGGGCTCTCGGGCGAGCCCGACTCGCCGCTGGTACTTCGCGCCCCCCAGCTCGCCGCTGCGCAGGCGGCGGTCGATGAGGCCAAGGCGTCGCTGGCCGCCGCTCGCCAGGACCTCGACCAGACCCGCATCACAGCCCCCTTCGATGCCCTGATCACCGATCGCCACATCGCCCCGGGCAGTTTCGTGCAGTCTGGCACCGAGATCGCCACCCTGGTCAGCACCGACCGCATCGAGATCACCGTGAGTCTGTCCGCCGCGGAATGGGCGCAACTGCCGGACTCGGCCACGCTTGCCGGGGGTGACTGGCCCGTCACGCTGACCGATATCGAGAGCGGAGAGCAATGGACCGGACAGGTCATCCGGGCGCATCAGCATCTGGACGCCACCAGCCGCCAGCGCTCGCTGGTGATCGGGGTTCAGGCCCCGTTCGACCAGCCCCCCGCCCTGCTGCCCGGCACTTTCCTCGAGGCGAGCCTCAGCGGACGTACGCTCGATGGGTTGTGGCAGCTCCCCGCCACCGCCCTCGGCCAGTCCGGGCAGCTCTGGTACGTCACCGACGATGACGCTCTGGCCAGCGTCTCGACCGAGGCCGTCTTCAGCGACGGTGCCACGATATACGTAAGACCGCCCGAGGCGATCGCTGATCAGCCAACCCGGGTGGTCGTGCAACCCCTGAGCAGCTACGTCCAGGGCATGCTGGTGACCACCGTGGAGGCCCGTCAGGATGTCTGACACGAGCCATCGCCAAGGCGTGATCGCTTGGTTTGCCCGCAACCCGGTCGCTGCCAATCTCTTGATGTTGCTAGTGATCGCGCTGGGCGTCAGCGCCCTTGGCACCCTCCAGAAGGAGGCCTTCCCGAGCACCGAACCCGACAGCCTGAGCCTCTCGGTCAGCTACGACAGTGGCTCGGCAAGGCAGTCAGAAGAAGGACTCGCGATAAAGATCGAGGATGCGCTGGAAGGAGTCATCGGTATCGATTCGATCGTCAGCACCTCCACCACCAGTGGCACCACCGTGACCGTGGAGAAGACCTCCGACTACGACCTGGATACCCTGCTCAGAGACGTCAAGACCCAGGTGGACGCCATCTCCAACTTTCCGGCCGACGCTGACAATCCGGTCATCAGCAAGGCTGAGCGCGAGGAGCACTCGCTGTGGATTCAGCTCTACGGCGACGCTGACCGCGCCACCCTGCAACAATTGGCCGACGACCTCAAGGCAGACCTGCTGGCCCACCAGGACGTCAGTCGTGTCTCGATCAGTGGCTGGCTCGATCCAATGATGGCCATCGAGATCGACGAGGCTCGCCTGGAAGCCTACGGCCTTTCGCTCAGCGACGTGGAGGAAGCGGTCAATGCGAGCTCGACCAGCACCTCCAGCGCCGTATTGCGCAATGCCGATCTCTACCTGCAGCTCAAGGCGTCGCGCCAGGCGTACCTCAAGGATGAGTTCGCCGCCATTCCACTGATCACCACCACCCAGGGCGATCAGATCCGCCTCGGTGATGTGGCCAGGATCCGCGACACCTTCGACGACACCACCTCCAGCCTGTCGCGCTTTGATGGCGAGGACAGCATCGCGTTACAGATCGTCACCACCGGCACCGATGACATTTCAGACTCGGTCATTGGCGCCCGCGAAGTGATTCAGCAGTGGCGTGACGATGGGCTTTTGCCCCAGAACGTGCAGCTGGCCACCTGGTACGATCGCAGCACCTCGATCAACGAACGCCTGGCGCTGCTGATCGACAATGCGCTGTACGGCATTCTGCTGGTGTTTACCCTGCTGGCGCTGTTTCTCAACCTGAGGGTCGCGCTGTGGGTGGCCATGGGCCTCCCCTTTGTGTTCTGCGGTACGCTCTACTTCATGGGCGAGCCCCTGCTTGGGCTTACCCTCAACGAATTCACCACCTTTGGCTTCATCATGGCGCTGGGCATCGTGGTCGACGATGCCGTGGTCGTAGGCGAAAGCGTCTACGCCGAGCGCCGCGCCCATGGTGACACCCTGGACAACACCATTCGTGGCACCCTGCGCGTCGCGGTGCCCACCCTGTTTGGCGTGTTTACCACGGTGGTGGCCTTCTTTGCGCTCTCGCAGATAGAGGGCAGACTGGGCAAGCTCTACGCCCAATTCGCCGCCGTGGTCGGCCTGTGTCTGGTGCTGTCGATCATCGAGTCGAAGCTGATTCTGCCGGCCCACCTGGCGCACCTGAATACCCGCTCCTCGACTTCCCGTCATTGTCTTGGCCGGCTGTGGGGGCGGCTACAGGACGCCGCCTCTGGCGCGATGGAACGCTTCACCCAGGCCGTCTATCGTCCGCTGGTCAAGCTCGCTCTGGTGCATCGAGCAAGCGTCACAGTGCTGTTCACGGCGCTGTTGATCCTGGTCCTGGCCATGCCGTTCAACGGCAGCATTCGCATGAGTTTCTTCCCCGATATTGCAGGCGATACGGCGCGCGCCAACATCACGCTGGAAAACGATGCGAGTTACGGCTTGACCCACCGGGCGCTGGACCGCCTGCAGGACAGTGCCATCGAGGCCGACGCCACGCTGCGCCAGGGCAAAGGCGTCAGCGCCATCGAGCACCTGCAGATCACCTCGAGTGATGACCAGTCAGGGACTGTCACGGTCAAGCTTGCCGATGATTCGCCCTACGACCTCGACCAGTTCGCACACCAGTGGACGGCCCTTGCCGGGCTCCCGGAAGGCACCCGCACGCTGAGTGTTCAGAGCCGGCGCAGTGACTTCTCTGCGCTTCGCGTCGAGCTTCGCGCCAGCGACGATACCCTGCTGAGCGCGGCCGGCGACGAGTTCCGCGCGCGTCTTGAAGCCATCGATGCCGTCAGCGGCCTGGAAGACAATCTCCGCCCGGGCCAACCTCAGCTTCAGCTCGACCTCACCGCCCAGGGGCGCGCGCTTGGCATGACCACCGACGAGCTGGCAGAACAGGTCATGCAGGGCTTCAATGGTCAGGTGGTGCAGCGCTATCAGCGCGGCAAAGACGAGATAGAGGTGAAGGTGCGCTTTCCCGAGAGCGAGCGCCAGTCGCTGGTCGACGTGCTGTCGTCGCGGGTACGTGCACCGGATGGTACCGTGCTGCCGCTGTCCAGCGTCGCTACAGCGAGTCTCGGCTACACCCGCGACACCATCACCCGGATCGATAACCAGCGGGCCATCTATATTTCCGGCGACGTGGACAAGGAGCTGATCTCGGCCAGCGAACTGGTGACCCTGCTCGAACAGGAGGTCGTCCCGGATATCCGCAGCGCCTACCCCGGCGTCGACATCCACTTCGCTGGCGAGGCCGAGCAGCAGCAGGAAACCCAGTCCTCGATGGTCACGGTCTTCGCCTTCGCCATACTGCTGATCTACATGCTGCTGGCGGTCCCCCTGAAATCCTACGTTCAGCCTCTGCTGATCATGACCGCGATCCCCTTCGGCGTGGTCGGGGCGCTGCTCGGTCACTGGCTCAATGACCTGTCCCTCGGGATCCTGTCCCTCAATGGCATCATTGCCCTGTCCGGCGTGGTGGTAAACGACAGCCTTTTGCTGGTGTCCCGTTTCAACGAGCTGCGAGACGAAGGCCTGGCCATCCCGGACGCCATCGTCGCCTCCGCCACCAGTCGCATGCGTGCCGTCGTGCTGACCTCGGCCACCACCTTTGCCGGGCTCTATCCCCTGCTGGGAGAAACGTCCCATCAGGCCCAGTTTCTGATTCCGGCCGCAGTGTCGCTGGCATACGGTATCCTGTTCGCCACCCTGATCACGCTAATCCTGATACCGGTGCTGCTGAGCCTGCAGACCAGCCTCGAGCAATGGCTCACACGCTGGAGGCGACGCACGCCCGGTGAAGACGAGGCCGAAACTCCATGCTGAACGTGCTGCTGGTGGAAGATGACCTGGATCTGGCCATGACCATCGTGCAATACCTGGAGATCCAGCAGATCCGGTGCGATCACGCCAGCAATGGCCAGCGCGGGCTCACGCTCATCCGCGACAATCGCTATGACGTCATCCTGCTGGATCTCAATCTGCCGCGACTGGATGGCCTGAACGTCTGCCGCGAGGTTCGCCACGCGGGCGATGACACCAGCATCCTGATGTTGACCGCCCGCGACCGCCTCGACGACAAGGTCGATGGCTTCGAGGCGGGCGCCGATGACTACCTGGTCAAGCCGTTCGAACTGAAGGAGTTGGCGCTGCGCATTCGCGCCCTGGGCCAGCGACGCAGCGGGCAGATCAAGCGGCTGCACTACGCTGGCCTGGTGATGGATCTGGTCTCCCTGACGGTGCTTAGAGACGGTCAGCCGCTGCACCTGTCACCTACCGGCTGGCGACTGCTGGAACCCCTGCTGCGCGCATCACCCGGGGTCGTCAGCCGCGGCGCTCTGGAGGAGGCGGTGTGGGGCGAGGAACCTCCCGACAGCAATAGCCTCAAGGTACATATGCACCATCTGCGCAAGGCCGTGGATCGAGACTTCGATCCGCCGCTGATACACACGATCCCCGGACGCGGGTTCGCCTTGAGGGAGGCACGGGATGATCCGTCAGATACGCCTTAAGCGACAGCTCGCGGCGATCCTGCTCACCTTGGGTGCGCTGCTGGTGGGAGGCTACTCGCTGCTGGCGGCCCACTACTTCAAGCTGGGGATGGACAGCACCATGGTGGGGGCCATGGAACAGGCGGTGCATCAGCACATTCGCCAGCGGGCCAAAGGCACGGCAGAACCCGACCTGGGCGCCTTCACCGTCACCTCGACCTGGCAGCAACAGCCCAGGCAGATCCGCAGCTTGTTGCCACAGCCGCCGCAGCAGGAGACGCGCCTGGTCACGTCGCGTGAGACGAAGCCGAATGGTCGCCGCGGCAGGCTGGTCTTCGCCATGCGCTTTCCCACCGACGAGGGGACGCTGTTTGTCAGCCACACTCTGACACGCCAGCAGATGTCGAGCCTGGTACATCGCACCATCCGTGACAACCTCACGAGCCTTCTGCTTATCAGCCTCAGTACCGCCGTCGCCCTGGCACTGGCGATCTGGCTACTGCTGCGTCAGCTAAGCAAGCCGGTGGCGCGCCTCGGGCGATGGGCGCGTGATCTGGAAAGCGCCAACCTGCAGGACCCTCTGCCGGACTTTCGCTACCCCGAGCTGAACGAACTGGCCTCGCTGGTACGCGACAGCCTGTCCTCCCAGCAAGACAGTCTCGAACGGGAACATCGCTTCCTGCGCCACTCAAGCCATGAATTGCGCACGCCGATCAGTGTGATGCGAAGCGGCATCGAACTGATCCGCTCGCTACCGCCGGAGCAGGCGCCTGCGGCCCGATCCGTGCTGGCATCGATCATCGATCGCCTGGATCGCGCCAGCCTGAACATGAAGCATCTGACGGAAACCCTCCTGTGGCTAAGCCGCGACGAGCCCATCGATCTGCCCACCCGTCCCATCGCACTGGATCAGCTGGTACAGGACATCGTCGAAGAACACCGCTACCTGCTGCGCGACAAGGACGTCGCCCTCAGCGTGACCACAAGCCCGGCCACCTTGGAACAGTCCGAGGTGGCGCTACGCATGGTCCTTGGCAATCTCATCCGCAACGCCTTCCAGCACACCTGGGCGGGTGACGTCACCCTGCGTCAGCAGGGCAAGACGGTCTTTATCGACAACCTGCAGCGCGCCGACGGGCAGGAAGACGGAAGCGGTGACAGCCAAGATGCCGACCACGATGCCCCCGCAGGACACCCAGACACTGTCGACGACCTGGGCTTTGGCCTTGGCCTGGAGCTGACAGCTCAGCTCACCGAGCGGCTCGGCTGGCACTATCACAACCAGCCGGTGCCAGGGGGACACTACGTCCAGCTCACCCTGGTTGATGCCGCCGAGCCCCACGGCTAAAGGCTCCCGTTTCACTCGAGCCCGAGCAAGGCTGTTGGTGCGAGCTGTCGACCGCCACTTTCGCCCTAGACGGTCAGGTAGCGCTTCACCACGTCATCACTCAATGCTGCTATGTCGCCCTCCGCCACGCGCCGGCCACGATCAAGGATGGCAAAACGATCTGCAAAACGGCGAGCAAAGGGGAGCTTCTGCTCCACCAGCAGTACGGTCAGCCCATCATCGGCGATCAGACGGCGAATGACCTCGCCAATCTGGGCGACGATGTTCGGCTGGATGCCCTCCCCCGGCTCATCGAGGATCAGTAGCTTGGGCTCGAGTACCAACGCACGCCCGATGGCCAGCTGCTGCTGCTGGCCGCCCGAAAGATCCCCGCCACGACGCTGGCGCATTTCCTTGAGCACGGGAAACAGCTCGTAGATGCGCTCGGGTACCTGGCGCAAGCCATCCCCGCGCGCTGCCAGACCGGTACGCAGGTTCTCTTCCACCGTCAGCAGTGGAAAAATCTGCCGTCCCTGAGGCACGTAACCGATGCCAAGGCGCGAGCGATCTTCCAGCCGACGGCGCTCCAGAGCCACGCCATCCGCGTATTCCAGCGCTCCTCCACGGATCGGCACTTCGCCCATGATGGCTTTCATCAACGTCGTCTTGCCGACACCATTGCGCCCCAGCACGCAGGTGCAGGCCGCTTTGGGCACCTGCAGATCCAGGTCCCACAGCGTATGGCTTTCGCCATAGAACTGGTTGAGCCCACGAATGTTCAGCATTGGCGGGCCCTCCGATACGCCAGCGCAGCGAGCCAGCGCGGATATCGCCGTCTTTTCATGCGGGGTCCCGTGACGCGATCCCATGCGACGACATAGGCACTTCTTACACCGGGATCCAGTGGAAAGCGTTCCAGTCCCATCATGCAGCCTCCTCATCGCCACCCAGATAGACCTCGACCACCCTGGGGTCGCTGGCCACCTTGTCCATGCTGCCTTCCGCCAGCACGGAGCCTTGATGCAGCACCGTGACGGTGCGCGCGATGGACCTGACGAAGCCCATATCGTGCTCAACCACCACCACGGAATGCTTGCCGGCAAGTCCCTTCAAAAGCTCGGCCGTGCGCTCCATTTCCTGTTCGGTCATACCGGCAACGGGTTCGTCCACCAGCAGCAACCGCGGGCGCTGCATCAACAACATGCCGATCTCGAGCCACTGCTTCTGACCATGGGACAGGATGCCTGCCTGGCGACGGCTCAAGGCTGACAGGCCGACGGTTTCCATGACCTCTTCGATACGATTGCGCAGGTCGGCATTCAGTCGAGCGACCAGGGTGGGCCACAGACTCTTGTCGGTGGCCATGGCAAGCTCCAGGTTCTCGAACACGCTGAGCGCCTCGAACACCGTGGGTTTCTGGAATTTCCTTCCAATACCCAGGCGTGCGATCTCCGGCTCGTTCTTGGTCAGCAGGTTATGACGGCTGCCAAACCACACGCTGCCCGTATCAGGGCGGGTCTTGCCGGTGATGATGTCCATCATGGTGGTCTTGCCGGCACCGTTGGGCCCGATGATGCAGCGCAGCTCACCGTCGTCGATGGTCAGGTTGAGCCCATTGATGGCCTTGAACCCATCAAAACTGACGGAGACATCCTCCAGATAGAGGATGGGGCCATGGCGTACATCGACCGGGGACGCCTGCGGCACCAGAAAGTCGAAGACACGATCGCGATCGGCCAGACCATGGAGAAAACTCATGGGGTCGCCTCCTGTTTTACCGCCATGTTGTTAGGTGCATCATCGTGCTGACGGCGACGAGACAATAGCCCGGCGATACCCTGAGGCAGCAGCACGGTGACCAGCACGAACAGCGCCCCCAGGGCAAACAGCCAGGCCTCGGGCATGATCCCGGTGAACACGCTCTTGGCGTAGTTCACCGCCAGCGCACCGATCACCGCGCCATACAGGGTGGCACGGCCACCCAGCGCCACCCACACCACGATCTCGATGGAAAACAGCGGGGAGAATTCGCTGGGATTGATGATCCCTACCTGGGGCACATACAGGGCGCCAGCGACCCCGGCCAGCATCGCCGAGACGACGAACACGAACAGCTGGTAGCGCTCTACCCGGTAGCCGAGAAAGCGAGTGCGCGACTCAGCGTCACGTACTGCCACGCAGACGCGGCCAAGCTTGCTCACGACAATGGCTCGGCACAGCAGAAACCCTATTGCCAGGGCGACGCCTGAGGCGATGAACAAGCCCAGGCGCGTGCTGTCGGCGGACAAGTCGAAGCCCAGCAGCTCCTTGAAGTCGGTCAGGCCATTGTTGCCGCCAAAGCCCATCTCGTTGCGGAAGAACGCCAGCATCAGCGCGAAGGTCAGGGCCTGGGTGATGATCGACAGGTAAACCCCGGTGACCCGTGAACGGAACGCCAGAAAGCCGAACACCAGCGCCAGCAGGCCCGGCGCCAACAGCACCATCGCAAAGGCCACGCCCGGCATGTCGAATCCCAGCCAGTACCAGGGAAGGCTATCCCAGTCGAGGAAGACCATGAAATCGGGCAGCAACGGGTCGCCATAGACGCCGCGGTCGCCGATCTGGCGCATCAGGTACATGCCCATGGCGTAGCCGCCCAGGGCGAAGAAAGCACCGTGGCCAAGGCTGAGAATGCCTAGATACCCCCAGACTAGGTCCACAGCGACCGCCAGCAAGGCATAACACAGATACTTGCCGAGCAAGGTAACGGTATAAGTAGAGACGTGAAGCGGGTGATCGGCGGGCAACAGGTTGGCCAGCACCACCAGAGCCATGGCGCTACAGAGCACCGCCAGGAAGGTCAGCGTTGAGCGCTCGCCAAAGGGGCGAGCAAGCCAGTGTCGGGATGTCATCATGCTCAGCCCTCCGCCGCGCGGCCTTTCTGCGGGAACAGTCCCCGCGGCCGCTTTTGAATGAACAGAATGATGAACACCAGCACCAGAATCTTGGCCAGCACTGCCCCGGCCCAGGGCTCAAGTACCTGATTGATCACGCCAAGCGAGAGCCCGGCGACCAGGGTGCCCCACAGGTTACCGACGCCACCGAACACCACCACCATGAACGAGTCGATGATGTAGTTCTGACCCAGGTTGGGACCCACGTTGGTCAGCTGGGACAGCGCCACGCCAGCAAGGCCTGCCACGCCGGAGCCCAACGCAAACGTCAAGATATCGACACGGGTCGCCCGAATCCCCATGGAACGCGCCATGGCACGATTCTGGGTGACAGCTCTCACCTCCAGGCCCAATCGCGTCCTGCGCATGACCAGCATCAGCGCGGCAAAGACCAGCACCGCAAACCCGAGCACGTACAGCCGGTTGAGGGTCAGCGACAGCGCATCGTTGATGATCAGCGAGCCGCTCATCCACTCCGGCGTCACCACGGTACGATTCAGGGGAGAAATCAGCGTACGTACCAGCTGCTGCAAGATCAGGCTGACACCAAAGGTGGCCAGCAGGGTTTCCAGCGGACGCCCCTTCAGAAACTGGATGACGCCCCGCTCGATCGCGACACCTACCAGTGCCGCCACCAGAAAGCCTGCCGGTATCGCCAGCAGCAGCGCCAGCCCCGGCTGCCCCGGCAACAGCTGCTGCATCGCCCAGGTGGTGTAGGCTCCCAGCATGATCAGTTCGCCGTGAGCCATGTTGATCACACCCATCACGCCGAAGGTGATCGCCAGACCAATAGCGGCCAGGACCAGGACAGAGCCCAGCGAAAGGCCAAAGTACAGCGTCTCTGCGGCGCGATTGAGCTTCAGCGACTGCTCAATGTCAGCCAGCGCTGCGGACGCCGCGTCGGCCACCATGGCGTCTTCGCTGCGGCTGGCCTGCATCAATGCCGCCCTGACCTGTCCATTCAGACTGCCGGCGAGATCCGCGACAGCGGCGCTGTCGCCCTGCTCCAGTCGGTGAATGGCAATCGCCTGGGTCAGGGCCGCCGCCACCTCCGGGTCACTCTCGTTCTGGGCAAGTTCCGACAGGGACTCCACCACCTCGGTATCGACGTCCCCCAGCAGCGCTTTCGCTGCAATCAGCCGCTGCGCGGGATCATCGACGCGCAGATCCAGCAGGGCCAGAGTGCTGTCCAGGTGGCCACGCAGACGATTGTTGATGGCGACCCGGTCAAGCTCGCGCCGCGACACCTCCCCCGCCTCTTCCATGGTGAGGGCATCTGCCACCGGCCATTGACGGCCTCGGTTGGCCAGAATCACGACGATGTCGCCGCTGTCCTTGACCTGGGCCAGCTTGCCCTCGGCGAAACTCTCGAGCCATCCGCGTGCGCGCGTGTCACCACTCGCGGCAATGGCATCGATAGCCGCCTCCTTTTCGCGAAAGTTGGCCTCAGCGAGTGCCTGCAGCAGCTCGCGACCAGCGTCTTCCTCTGGAGTTGCACTGGTGTCCTGCGCTGCGGCGTTGTCCTGTCCAAGAGCACATGGCCCAAGAGCGACCAGGCTGACCAGCAGCAGCGCCTTCAACCAGTATCGCCATGCTGTTGTGTTCATAGCGGAATTCCGTGAGCGCCCTTGTCAGATCGTCAAGGGCATCATGATGGGCGTGGTCCTGGCCGGGACGTCATGGCGCCCCGGCCGTGTTTTTGGTAGCGAATGTCACTCCGTGGCAGCAACGTCGGCGCCGCCGCCGCAGCTACCCTGCACCACGTTGTAGTTGCCGCACTCGAGCGGTGCACGCCAGTCGCTGATGAGATCGCGGGAGCCTTCCAGGTAGTCTGACCAGGCATCCCCAGCGACGGTGGAGGGCGTTTCCCACACGACCGAGAACTGGCCGTTGTCCTGGATTTCACCGATCAGCACGGGCTTGGTGATGTGGTGGTTGGGCATCATGGTGGCGTAACCACCGGTGAGGTTGGGCACCGACACCCCAATAATGGCTTCCTTGACGGCGTCCACCTCGGTGGTACCAGCCTTGCGCACCGCTTCTGTCCACATGTTGAAGCCAATATAGTGAGCTTCCATGGGGTCGTTGGTCACGGCGTTGTCGTCCCCCGTGTAGTCGTACCAGGCGTCGATAAAGTCGTAGTTGGCGTCTTCGTCGACGCTCATGAAGTAGTTCCAGGCTGCCAGGTGGCCTACCAAGGGAGCCGTATCCAGGCCGGAAAGCTCCTGCTCACCTACGGAGAAGGCGACGACTGGAATATCAGCGGCATCAACGCCCTGGTTGGCCAGCTCACGATAGAAGGGAACATTGGCGTCGCCGTTGATCGTGGAGACCACGGCGGTTTTCTTGCCCGCTCCGCCAAACTGCTTGATCTCGGAGACGATGTTCTGCCAATCCGAGTGACCGAAAGGGGTGTAGTTGACCATGATGTCCTCGTCGGCCACCCCCTGGGACTTCAGGTAGGCCTCGAGGATCTTGTTGGTGGTGCGCGGATAGACGTAGTCGGTGCCCGCCAGCACCCAGCGCTCCACGCCGACATCGTTCATCAGGTAGTCGACGGCCGGAATGGCCTGCTGGTTCGGTGCAGCGCCCGTGTAGAAGACGTTCTCGGAGGACTCTTCCCCCTCATACTGAACCGGGTAGAACAGCAGTCCATTAAGCTCTTCCACCACCGGCAGCACGGACTTGCGAGAGACCGAGGTCCAGTTGCCGAAGATCACGTCGACCTCATCCTGGGCCAACAGCTCACGCGCTTTCTCGGCAAACAGCGGCCAGTTGGATGCCGGGTCAACCACCACCGGCTCCAGCTCGCGACCCAGCAACCCCCCCGCTTCATTCTGCTGCTCGATCAGCATCAGCATGGTGTCCTTGAGCGTCGACTCGCTGATCGCCATGGTGCCGGACAGGGAATGCAGGATGCCGACCTTGATCGGGTCCTCGTCGGCAACGGCGGGAGCCGCCATCGCCACAGACAGTGCTGACAGCGCAAAGGCAGAAAGCGCCAAGGAACGGCGGGCAGGATTGAGCACAGCAGAGGCCGAAGCTAAGGACATGGGAAATTCTCCAGGGTGACGTTGTCGTTATCGGAGTCGTGGCGACAGGCCGCGGTGCGCGATCGTCGCCTCACTCTGACAAAGCAAGTTCCATGCCACTTATGTTTTCACGGGCCCCGGTGTTATCTCCCGGTTCTCTTCGGGCTGGCAAAGGCACCCTCTTGGTGCAGCCACCCTTGCCGACTTGCACCAAAAGCAGACGTTGACGTTTGCCATCCCAAAGCCTTGGCAACGTTCTTCAAGACGTTCCGCGCCATCCCGCTAAGAGCCGCCTAACGACTCACCGCCGAGCAGGCACAGGGTGATGACCTTGCCCCCTTCAATATGAAAGGCCACAGGCCACTCGATATGCTCGTGCCAAGGCGCTCTCCCGTGGGGTGGTCCAGCAGATTGCCATGCGCACGACGGACGAAAGACAAGAAGGCCAGGCAGCGCACGATGCAGACAGACCTCCGCGAAGTCCACGTAGCGCTTTACGCCCGGAAAGATGGCCTTGTAGATCGCCTCCTTTGCACTGAAAAGAAGCGTCACCGCCATAGACCTCGATAGCCACCCTGGAAGGTGCAGGAGTTCAGCACCACTCGCGACCACCTCTGCCACGCTATCGGTCTCATCAGCGTCCAGACATTGCTCCACGTCAATGCCCACCCCTGCATATAAATCAGAGGGTGCCACGGCGGATAACGCCAGATCGCTGCAGTGAGAGATGCTGCCAAGCACGCCAGGGGGCCACCGCGGAAGACGGTCAGCCCCCCTGCCCGGCACCCCGCTGTCGATGCCCAACAGACCAAGCGCATAGACCGCGCAGAGGCGCCCGGCCCGGTACTCATCGCGCCGTTTCGCCACAGCGCCCTCCAGTTCGGACGGCAGCTGCACCCTGGCCAGCGCTTGTCGCACAGGCTCTTTGCTGCACGCCCACGACGTTTGACCCGCCCCACTGCTAGCGAGCCAGAAGCCAGCGATAGCGAGCCCAGGCCGGTGCAGTGCCCTCACCTGAAAGGGCTGGCCGTAGGCCTGTCGGTCGCCCGTGAGCGGAGTGCCAGCCCCGCCGATCGAGATGAAGGTCATTGCCCTTCTCGACCGACGGGGGCTAAACGGCTCAGGCAGTCACATTTCAAATACTGCATCACCTTCGCCGATACGCTTACGTCTTCAAGGGGTCGGTCAGGTCGTTGACCAGCACCTCGGCGATCCAGTCAACGGCATCCAGCATCCCCATATGGGTCACTCCCGGGCATGGAATGAGGGCGGGTACCGAACTTGAGAACTCGGCAACGTTGTTGTCAAAGACCGAGCTCAGCACCAGATCATCGGGGACACCACCAGGTCGGCCCTCGACGGGCGCCACCTCTTCCAGCGCCTTGAACAGCACGACCTGAGTGCTCGTCAGCGGTCGCTCATGGGCGGAGCGAAGCATGTCACGGTTGACCTCGTACAGCTCCTCCCAGCGGTTCAACAGAAATTCATCCGGCGGGATACCCTTGTTGACCAACTCCTTCTCGAAGTCATCGCGCACGTCCTTGGCATTGCCGAGAAAGTCCGCGTCCCCCATGTTGAAGTAGGTGTCCAACAGGTACAGACGAACCTTGGTGAAGCCGCGCTGCTCCAGCTGCCAGGCCATCTCGGTGGCGATATTGCCGCCCAGTGACCAACCCAGCAGGCGCACCTCCTCATCCACCGCCAGATGCTCCTCCATGACCTTGAGGTAGAGCGCCGCAATATTGATCAAAGAGGCTTCCGGTTGGACCACGGTGTGGTTGTAGTTGTCGATGCCGTAACAGGCGTAGTGCTCGCCCATGGCGTCGACCAAAGTCCTGTAGACATCACTGTTGCCGTAGCCTGCATGAACCATGAACAGCTTACTGCCGCTCTCCCTGCCGCCGCCGAGGAAGCGCATCAGCATACTGAGCTCCTCGCCTTCCCCGCTGGCGATGAACTCGGCCAGCTGGGACACCGTGGTGTAGCGATAGAACGCCGATACGGACACCGTGTGCCCTGCCTGGGCCCGCATCAGGGAGGTCAACTTGATCAGCTTGATCGAGTCTCCTCCCAGCAGGAAGAAGTCATCCTCGACGCCGACCCGCTCATGGCCCAGCACCTCTTGCCACTGCTGGCACAGCTGAGCCTCGAGTGACGTCCTGGGCGCCACGTAGGCTTGGGCGGAACCTTCCAGGGTCGGTGCAGGAAGCGCCTTGCGGTTGAGCTTGCCGTTGATGGTCAACGGAATCGCGTCAATGAACTGGCAGCTGGCTGGCACCATATAGGACGGCAGCCGCTCCGACAGACGCTGCTTCAAGGTGGCGACCTCGATCTGCTGTTCCTCCGCGGACACCACATAGGCGGCAAGACTTTGCTGACCGGCGTCGCCATAAGCCACCACTACCGCCTGGCGTACCTCCGGCTGAGCCGTCAATGCCGCTTCGATCTCACCCAGCTCAATACGATTACCCCTGATTTTCACCTGAGCATCATTACGCCCCAGGTAGAGCAGGCCACCATCCGGTAGCCAGCGGACCAGGTCACCCGTGCGGTAGAGACGATGGCTACCGGGACAACGTGCATCCGGCTCCGGCGCCAGCGGGTTCTCGAGGAAGCGCTCCTGGGTCAGGCTGTCACGGTTCAGATAGCCCCGTCCTACGCCGGCTCCACCAATGTAGAGTTCTCCCGTGGCGCCCACCGGGACAGGCCGCATGCCTTGATCAAGAACGTACACCTGGGTGTTCAACAGCGGCGTACCGATCTGCTGGGCGGCGTCTCCTGGGTGATAGCGATGGGCCGTCGCACAGACCGCAGCTTCGGTGGGACCATAGGCATTGTAGAGACGCAGATTGTCCCGATAAAAGCGGTCAAGCAGCTCGGTGACAGGCGCCTCTCCACCCACCACCAGGGTCTTGAGCGAGCGCCAGTGACTCGGGTCAAGCTGCCCCAGCATGACTGGGGGCAGGATGGCCAGTTCGATTTTCTGCTCTTTGGCCACTCGGTCAAGCTCGAGCACATCTCGCCTGACCTCGTGAGAACACACGACACAGCGAAGACCACAGGCAAGGCTGACAAACAGCTCAAACACGCTGGCGTCAAAGATGACGTCGGCGAACAGCAGGCTGGTGGCACACTCTTCCACCCCAAACCGCTGCCGCTGGGCCGCCACCAGATTGACCGCGTGACGGTGCTCGATCATCGCCCCTTTCGGCACCCCCGTGGTGCCTGAGGTGTAGATCACATACGCCAGACTGTCCGGCGTTGCGACCGCTGTCGCGTCGTCTTCCGAGCCAAGCCAAGCGGCGTCATCGGTCAGCGTCACCAGCCCGGGCATCTGCGCCATGTCGGACCACCATTGCTGTAGCCTTGAACGGTACTGCTCATGACACAGCACCAAGCCGAGGCCAGCATCCTCCACGATAAAACGGGAACGCTCGTTCGGATGCTCCGGCGACATCGGTACGTAGGCGGCCCCCGCCTTGAGAATCCCGAGGATGGCCACGACCAGGTCGACATCGCGATCCAGGTAGAGGCCAATCAACGTATCCGCGGTGATCGGTCGCTGGAACAGCTCGACGTGCTGCTGACGCAGACCATGCGCGACGCGATTGGCTCTGCTGTTCAGCTGCGCATAGCTTAGCTGGACCGCGTCATCGACAAGGGCAATGGCGTCAGGGGTCCTTGCCACCTGGTACTCAAACAGACCATGCAGGGTCATGGCGGAGGTCAGCGGCTGATGAGTGCTGTTCCACTGGTCCAGCAGTTGCGCTTTCTCCTCTTTAAGCAACAGCTCGATCTCAGAGTGGCGACCGCCCGTCGCCGCGATATGCACCATCTGCCCCACCACATGGGCCAGACGCTCGAGCAAACGCTGAGCGTTGTCTTCACTCAACCAGCTGGCGTCAGACTCCAGCTTGAACGACAGCCGCCCCTGGTCCATAAAGACGATCAGCGACAGCGGGTAGTTGACCTTTTCCTGGGCGCCGCGCACATGACGCTTGGTGTCTCCGCTTTCACCGTCGGCCTTGGCCACCGGGTAATTCTCGAACACCACCAGGCTGTGAAACAGCCGCTGCGCCCCAGGCTGCAGCTCGGCCAAGGGAATCCCACAGTGGGTGTTCATCTCCAGGGTCGTGGCCTGAACAGTGGCGAGCACATCACGTACCCTGCCATCGGAGGGCCAGTCGATGACCAGCGGCAGCGTATTGATGAACAGACCCGCGCTCTGCTCGATCCCTTGTACCGCGATATCGCGCCCGGAAAGCGTCATGCCGGTAATGGTCTGGGAGGCTCCGCTGTAGACCTGCAAGAGCTTGTGCCAAGCCGTCTGCACGATGGTGTTCAGGGTGACACCCAGCTCGTGACACAGAGACTGCATGCCGTCTTGCACCCGCTCCTCCAGCACCAGACCTGCCGCTACCGGGCTCCGTATGACTCGAGTATCACGCCACTCGCGACCCTCGAGCAGCCCCTCCAGACTGGTCTCACCTTCCCAGGTCACCTTCTTGGCGGTCCAATACGAGCGGGTAGCGTCTGCTTGTCGCAGTTGATAGCGCTGGGCCTCGGCGTAGGCATCATCGCGCCCCGGACGTGGATGCTCCCCCCGCTCGATGGCATCGAAGTAGCCATGCAGGCTTTGCCACAACAGGGCGGTCGACCATCCGTCGGTCACCGCATGATGAGTGTTGACCAGCACGGTCACTTCGTGAGTGCCGCGCTGAATCAGCGTGACGCGGAACAGTCCCGGGCGCGACAGGTCGAAACTCTCCAAACGATCCTGCGCCTGGATCTCCTCAATGGTTCGTTCATGCTCCTCGAGCGGTACGTCGCTGATATCCCGAAGACGGAAGCAGTGTTCATCCAGCGTCAGTGATCTCGCCACCACCTGCAGGATATCGCCCTCCTCCCAGTCAAAGCCGATACGCAGGCTCGGATAGTGCTCCACCAACAGCTCCCATGCGCGGCGATAGTGGTCGATGCGCAAGCCCTCTGAATAGTCGACCAGCAGCTGCACGCGGTAGGCATCGTCCTCGGGATGATTCAAGGCATGGAAGATCATCCCCACCTGCAGGCTGTTGGCGGCATACAGCGCCTCGACATCGTAGCGCTGCTCCAGAGAGCTCAGACGAGACAGGGTCAACCCTGTGACATCGAAGTCCGAAGGTGTGCGCACGCCACCAGTGCGCGCCGCACCCATGGCCGTGGCGGCCACCTCTTGAAGTCGCTCCTGCAGACGGTCTCTTACCTCGATGGAAACGCTTTCTCCCAGCTGGGTGGTGACGTCGAAGAACAGCTGATCGTCGAGCACGGCGCCGTTGATGTTGATGATAAAGCGATCGCGGTTGTCCGGAGACATGGCCCGCCCGCAGGGCTCCACCACCAGTCCATAGGTCGCCTGCTGCGGCGCCGAGAACTGGCCAAGATAGTTGAAGCTGATCCGCGGCATCGAGGCTTCCGGCAACCAGCCGGCCTGCTTCAGAGCACCGAAGCCAAGACCGCCGTCGGGAATGCCACGAAGTCCTTCCTTGGTCCTGATGATCACATCTTCAGTGTCACCCTCGGTATTGACCCGCACCGGATACTGGACCGTGAACCAGCCCAGGGTAGACGACAGGTCGATTCGATCGTCCAGGGGCTGACGACCATGGCCTTCCAGCAGCAGGGTCACGTCTGACTGCTTCAGCACATCTGCCAGAGCCAGGGACACGGCACTCACCAGCAGGTCATTGATCTGGGTGTGATAGCCGGCAGGGGCCTGATGCAGCAGTGCATCGGTGTCATCTCGAGAAAATTCCAGCGTCGCCGAGGCAGGTGCTTGCAATGCCTGCTGCTGGCACCTTTCCTCGAGCCACTGCTCCCCGCCATCCGCGGCCACGACATGCCGCCAGTAACTGGCCTGCTCGGTGTGCTCCTGGGCGTAGCGATGGACCGCCGCCACCCACTGACGATAGCTGGTGGTCTTGGACGGCAGACTGCCGCCTTCCAGCAACTGCACCAGATCCCGTGCCAGAATCCGCCAGGACACTGCATCCACCACCAGATGATGCAGGGCAAAACAGAGACGCGAGCGGCCATCGTCATAGCCGCTGAGGTGAATCACCTGCCACAGCGGACCACGCTCGATGTCAAACTGGCTCTGATGCCGCGTCAATTCCTGCTGGAGCCACTCATCGTCACCCTCCGTCACCGACAGGGTGATCACCGGGGCAGGCATCATGTCCGGTGCATAGCACTGCCGATACCCCGTTTTCTCGCGCACGAACCTGCAGCAGAGCATGTCGTGCTGGTGGCTCAGTGCCACCAGGGCCTCTTGCAGCTCGGGCACGGTCACGCGCTCGGGTATGGCCACCATAAAGGCCTGATTCCAATGCCCCGGCTGGGCAAACTCCTGCTCGAAAAACCACGATTGAATCGGCAACAGCGAGAACGTGCCAGCAAGCCGGCCCTGCTCGGCATCGATGTCGGCCCCATCCTGACGCTGGGCCAGGCGGGCCGCCAGCGACGAGATGCGAGGCGCGTCAAAGATGTCCCGACCCTGCAAGGCAATCCCCGCCTGCCTCAGTCTGGCGACCAGTTGAATGCTGATGATGGAGTCGCCACCAATCTGGAAGAAGTCGTCCTCGATGCCGACCCTTTCACGTCCCAGCACCCGCGCCCAATGCTCGCAGAGTGTTGCTTCCAGGGTGGTGCGAGGCGCCACATAGGATTGCTGGCGATCCTCTTCCTCGGGTTCGGGAAGCGCCTGACGATCCAACTTGCCATTGATCGTCAGGGGTATCGCGTCGATGCAGGTGCAGCTCGCCGGCATCATGTAGGACGGCAGCCGCTCCGCCAGCCGATGGCGCAGCTCCGCCATGCTGATGGTTCGCTCTGGCGCCAGGATCACATAGGCCGCCAGACTCTGCTGCCCTGGCTGACCGTGGGCCACGACCACCGCCTGGCTGATCTCCGGCTGCGACGTCAATGCGGTCTCGACCTCACCCAGCTCGATGCGGTACCCGCGTATCTTCACCTGGTCATCGTTACGTCCGAGATAGATCAGGCTACCATCCTGCAGCCACCTCACCATATCGCCCGTGCGATACAGACGTGCCCCTTGCTCACCGTGAGTGCTTGCCCCTGCGAAGGGATCCGCCACGAAGCGCTCCCGGGTCAACGCATCGCGATGCAGATATCCCCGGCCCACCCCAGCACCGCCGATATACAGCTCTCCAACGGCACCGACGGGTACCGGAGCCATCTGCTCATCAAGCACATGCACCTGCACGTTGGTCAGTGGCTTGCCGATCTTGGCGGAGGGATCCCCAGGCTGATAGCGGTGAGCCGTGGCGCAGACGGTGCCCTCGGTAGGTCCGTAGGCGTTGAAAAGCCTCAGGTCCTCACGATGGAAGCGGTCGAGAAAGTCCCTGACCGGCGCCTCTCCTCCCACCACCAACGTCTTCAACGAACGCCAACAGGCCGGATCCAGCTGCCCGAGCATGACCGGCGGCAGTATGGTCAGCTCGATCTGGTGGGTCTCGGCCAGGTCATTCAGCAAGGCCACATCCCGTCTGGCCTCCTGCGAACACAGCACGCAGCGAAGTCCCGACGCCAGACTGACGAACAGCTCGAACACGCTGGCATCGAAGATAATGTCCGCGTAGAGCAGGCTGGTAGTGCAATCCAGCACGCCAAAGCGCTCTTGCTGGGCCGCGACCAGGTGGACGGCGTGACGATGCTCGATCATCACGCCCTTGGGGGTCCCCGTCGTGCCCGAGGTGTAGATCACATAAGCCAGGTGATCTTCCTGGGCCATCGGTGCCACGGGCTCAGACGCCCCCAGCCAGTAGGCATCGGCCGCCATCGTCAGCAATACAGGCTTCGATGCCACTTCCTCCATGCATTCGCTCCAGCGGGCCTGATACTCCTGCTGGCAAAGCAGCACTCCCAGCTTGGCGTCGTCGGCCATGAACACGGACCGGTCCCGCGGATGCTCGGGCGACAGGGGGACGTAGGCGCCTCCTGCCTTGAGAATGCCAAGGATCGCCACGATCATGTCGACACGACGGTCCAGGTACAGGCCTACCCGAGTATCGGGTGCCATCGGCTGCCCGGCATGGGCGCTGGCGTACTCGTGGCGCAGCCCATGAGCGACCTGATTGGCCCGTGCGTCCAGCTCTCGATAGGTCAGCGAGGTGTGCTCATCCACCAGCGCCGTGGCCTCCGGGGTGCGCGCCACCTGGGCCTCGAACAGTCCATGCAGGGTGGCACCGGAACGGCGGGGAGCGCTGGTTGCGTTCCAGTGCTGGATCAACTCCCGCTCGCCCTTCAGCAGTAGCGACAGATCTACATGACGCGCATCGGGAGCATCCACCACTTGCCCCATGACCCTCACCAGCCGCTGCAGCAACGCCACCGCATCAGCATCACTCAACCAGCGGCTGTCCGAGTCCAGGCGGAAGATCAGCTTCCCGCCCATCTCTCTAGCGACAAGCGCAAGTGGATAGTCCAGTTTTTCCTGGATCGCCCGCACCGAGCGCGTCTGCTCCAGGGCGCCGCCCTCTGCCGGCGCCGGATAGTTCTCGAATACCACCAGGCTATGGAACAGCCTCTGCCCTCCCTCCTGCAGCTCTGCCAGGGACACTTCGGTATAGGTGTTCATATCGACGGTCGCACGCTGCACGGCGTTGAGCACATCGCGCACCGTCGCCTTGGCATCCCAGTCGATGACGAGGGGCAAGGTATTGATGTAGAGACCGATGCTGTGCTCGATCCCTTCTACGGGCAGATCGCGGCCCGACAGCGTCATCCCGGTAATGGTCTGGGTGGCGCCACTGAACCCTTGCAGCAGCTTGTGCCAGGCCATCTGAACCAGCGTGTTGAAGGTCAGACCGGAGGAGTGACACAGGCCCTGCATGCGGCGATAAAGGTCCTCATCCACGGTCAAGGCCGACGACAGCGGCTGCTGAACCACCCGCGCCTCCCGCCATCCACGGCCCGCGAGCAAGCCGTCGAGCGTCGTAGGACCCTGCCAGGCACTCCGCTTTTGTTGCCACCAGACCGCGGAACGTCTGCGATGATTGAGATAATGACGCTGAGCCGCACCATAGGCACGGTCGCGACACACCGTGGGGCACCGTCCCTGAGTCAGCGCATCGTAGAAGCCATGCAGGCTCTGCCACAGTAGCGAGGTCGACCACCCATCGCTGATGGCATGGTGAACGGTAATCAGCACCGTGGCGTTGCTTTCTCCTCGACTGAACACGGTAACCCTGAAGAGTCCAGGCAACGACAGGTCAAAACCTTCGTCGCGATCAGCCTGGCGCGCCTCCTCGACGATATGTTCATGATCTTCCGGGCGAACGGACGAGAGGTCTCGAACCCTTAAATGGCGATCCGACAAGGCAATCTGGCGTTCTGCCAACTGCAGAATCTCGTCACCATCCCAATCAAAGCCAATCCTGAGACTCTCGTACTGGGCCACCAACAGTTCCCAGGCTCGCCGATACTGATCGAGGTTGACACCCGCCGTGTAGTCCACCAGCACCTGCACACGATACGCATCATCCTCGGGATAGTTCAGCGCATGGGAGATCATGCCCTTCTGCAAGCTCGTCGCAACGTAGACTGCCTCCACATCGCGGCGATCTGTCAGGCGCAGCCACCTCTCCATCGAGATGCCTTGAATAGCAAAATCAGATGGCGTGTGCCTGCCGCTGCCACGGGAGGATTCCAGCGCCAATTGCACGACTTCGGCCAGTCTCGTCAGAAAGGACTCGGCCAGCGTGCAGGCGGTCTCAGCCCCTAGGCAGGTCATCAGATCCACCTGTAGCTCACCCCCGACCACCCGACTGACGACCTGCACTTGCACCATCGCCATCGCCATCGCCATCGCCATCGGCTCGCCAGCAGGACCTGGATCCACCGTGCCGCTCAACTCGGCGTCGAGCAGGTGCTGAGTGTCTTCCGCCACGTCACCCAGGAAGCAAAAGCTGGCCAGGGGATGTGCCCCGCCCTGTGATGCAGAGAGTGGCGCAGTGTCTGGCAAAGGGGCTGGCGAAGGTCGCGACAATGGGTCTGACGAGCCGCCCTGTACCATCGGGGCGAGTGCGCAGTTCAGGTGTGCTCGCACCGCCTCCTTGACCCCCATGACCAAGGTATCCAGCTCCCCCGTCGCCGACACGGAAAGCATGTAGGGGAAGGTAAATTGCCCGACCGTCGCGTCAAGGTCGAGGGAGGCGTTGCCGCCATGTCGCCCGCCATGACGGCCAGCATGGCGATAGTCTCCCTCCAGCAGCAGCCTGACCTCCGGCCGCTCGAGGGTGTCAGTGAGGGCCTGGCTCAGTGCACTGATCAACAGCTCGTCCACGCGGCTATGAAAGCCGGCAGGCGCTTCCTTCAGCAGCACCAGGGTGTCTTCCGTCGACAGTGACCGAGTGACACGCTGCCACTCCTGGCTTTCCCCCGCGACAAGCGCGTCTGCCTCAACAGCATGCCTTTCACCGCCCAACGCAGCAGGTAACGTCTGGTAATCAAGCGTAGAGGCGCTTCCTGACGACTCCACCCACTGACGAAAACTGCTGGTCTTGGCGGGTAGGGGCTCGCCCGCCAGCAGCCTTTGCAGATCCCGCCGCAGAATCTGCAGGGATGTACGATCTGCCAGCAAGGGATGAACGAACAGCATCAGCGCGCCAGGCTTTCCCGCTCTTGCCGTCAGCGCGGACTGCCACAAGGGGTCCACCGCCACGTCACAGGCCATCCATTGACGGGCCAAGGCCAGCGCCTGGGTCGTCACGTCATGGTCACCCCCCTCGAGGGTCGCTAGCGCAGGCAAAGGGGCGTCGGCGGTATAGTGCTGTTGCCATTCACCGTCAACCAGCAAGGGGCGACTACGCAGCATATCGTGCTGATCGGCAAGCCGCCCCAGGGCGACCTTGATCTCCTGTTCACCGACGCCCTCTGGCGTTTCTACCAGCACGAGTTGCCCAGGGGCACGTGTCAGTCTGAAAGCGTCAGTCAGGATACTGGCGGCAGCGCCAGCCTGGTAGACGCCCGTAGACGCCTCCGCCACCGCCGCTGTGTCATGGTCCTGTGGCAACACGGTTAGCTGCTGCGCGTCCGGCTCCTCCTGTGATGCACTGTCTCCCCGGCACTTGGCGGCACCGCTCGAAAGCCAGTGACGTTGGGTCGACGCCACGGCGAAGGCTCCGGACAGCGTTCCCTGTTCCGCTTCATCGACGCTGATGCGTTGCTGCAGCAGAGCTGCAAGTGACGAGATGCGAGAGGCTTCGAAGAGATCGCGTCCCTGCAAGCGAATCCCCGCCTGCCGCAGACGCCCCACCAGCTGGATGGCAATGATGGAATCACCGCCAATCTGGAAAAAGTCATCCTCGATACCCACCCGCTCCAGCCCAAGTGCACTGGCCCAGTGCTCGCACAGCGACTGCTCCAACGCGGTGCGAGGGGCCACGTACTGATCCTGGCCTATCGCCGTCTGGCTCGGGGCCGGCAACGCGCCCTTGTCCACCTTGCCGTTGATGGTCAGCGGAATCGCGTCGATTCCCTGAATGCTTGTCGGCAGCATGTAGGGAGGAAGTCGCTCGGCCAGACGCTGCCTCAGGCTCGCCAGCTCGAGGCTCTGGCCGTCTACCATCACTACATAAGCCGCCAGCGCGTAATGCGGCGACGCCCCCCAGGCAATAACGGCCGCCTGGTGTACGTCAGGCTGGGCCACCAAGGCAGCTTCGATCTCGCCGAGCTCGATGCGGTAGCCCCGCACCTTGACCTGGGTATCGTTACGTCCGAGGTATAGCAGGTGACCACTAGGCAACCAGCGCACCAGGTCTCCGGTGCGGTAAAGTCGCGTGTGCCCGAGGGCACGCTGTTCATCCGTGGCAAAGGGGTTGTCGACGAAGCGCTCCCGGGTCAGCTCATCACGACCAAGATACCCCCGGGCAACACCAGCCCCACCTATGTAGAGCTCACCAATGGCACCTATCGGCACCTCAGCCATGTGCTTGTCCAATACATGCGCTTGAACATTGACCAATGGCCTGCCAATCAGTGCCGCCGGATCACCGGGATGGTATTGGTGCTCGGTGGCACACACGGTGCCTTCGGTGGGTCCGTACCCATTGAACAGGCGCCGCCCCTGTTTAAAGAAACGATCCATCAACTTGGCGGTCGGCGCCTCCCCCGCGACCACCAGTGCCTTCAACGACGACCAGCGCTCAGGATCGAGCTGGCCGAGCAGTACTGGCGGCAAGGTGGCCAGTTCTATCGCCTGCTGCTCGGCCAATTGATCCAGCAATGCAGGGTCGTGTCGTGCGGCCTGGGAGCAGATCACACTCTTCGCCCCCATCAGCATGCCGACGAACAATTCGGACACGCTGGCATCAAAAATGGTATCGGCATATAGCAGGCTGGAAGCGCAGGAAAGGCCATTGAGAGGTGCCTGCTGCGCAAGTACAAGATGCACTGCATGGCGGTGCTCCACCATCACACCCTTGGGCTGCCCAGTGGTACCCGAGGTGTAGATGACGTAGGCGAGATGGTGATCGCTGGCCACCTTAGGGGGGCGAGTCTCTTCACCTAACCAGGCGGCATCCGGCGTCATCGTTAATGCGACGGGGCTATCGGTCATGCCGCTCAGGCCATCGCGCAGTCGCTCCTGATATTGCGCATGACACAAGATGAACGCAGGAGCGGCATCTGCCGCGATAAAACCCAGGCGCTCGCCAGGGTGCTCTGGCGACAATGGGAGATAACCGGCGCCTGCCTTCAGCACACCGAGTATCGCAACCACGAGATCCACGGTGCGATCCAGATAGAGCCCGACCAACGAGTCTGGCGCCAGCGCGCTTCCCCGCTGCTGCTCACTCTGAAGCCGAAGTCCATGTGCCACACGGTTGGAGAGCACATCGAGTTCGGCAAAGCTCAGGGTGACCTGGCCGTCGGTCAACGCTGGCGCCTGTGGCGTCTGACGTACCTGGGCCTCGAACATATCGGTCAGGGTCGTGACCACGGGTAAGGGAGCCGTAGCCGAGTTCCACTGACGCATTGCGGCGAGATCATCTGCGCTGGGAAGACACAGGCTGGCGACGGAGCGGTCCGCTGCCCGCACGCCTCGCGCCATGAGATCGATCATGGCACTCATCATCTGCTCGGCATCCGACTCACTGAAGTAGTGATCGGAATAGATCAAGCGAATCTGCAGGCTCCTGCCACTACCGTAGTCCAGCAGCTTGATCTGCAGTGGAAGGATCACATCCGTGGGGTTGAGCTCTTCTGTATAGGACGCCACCTGATCGTCAAAATTGTTGTACATCATGACGATGTCGCAGTGATCCTGGCTGCTGTCCTGCTGCATTCGCCGCACTTCGGCGGCCGGATAGCAGCCGTGCCTGAACGCCTTGAGGGTATTTCGCCCCGCTCTCGCCACCAGGTCGGTGAACGACGCCTCTCGCATCTCTGTGACTGGACAGTGCACCAAGGCCGCATTCGCCTGCATCCCGATGGTCTGCTCTGCACTCTTGCCGCGACGCCCATGGAGAGCCAGACCAAAGACCAGGCTATCTCCCGCCGTCTGTGTCGCAAAATGACAGCCACAGGCAGCAATCAAGACGCTCAGGGGGCTGGCACCCGTGCTTTCACAATATTCTTTGATCGAGCGGTTCACCGATGCAGGTAGATCTCGGTTCAGCCACTTTCCTTGCTGCTTGGTAGAGCTTCGGTACCAGGCATTCAGACGCGTCACCTCGTGGGATGACAGAAAGTCACGCCAATACGCCTCGTCCTTGCGATACCTTGAAGAGATCAAATACTCGCGAGCCGAATAGACTTGTGGCAGATAGGCGGGAGACGCCTTCAGCCACTCGACACTCGCGTCATCGAGAAGACATTGATACGCCTTTCTCAATGATTCTCGCAGCACTGCCAGGCCAACACCATCGACAAAAACGTGGTGAGTCATCAAGCACAGAAAGTAGGAATTATCACCCAACCTTAGCAAGCGTAAAGACACAGGACCTGTCGATCTATCGGTAAAGTCTGGCGCCCCATCAATCTGCTGTTTCATCCATTCCCTGGCGGCTGACCGGGGATCTTCTGCCTGAGAAAAGTCCAGGCATTCAAGTGATGTCTTCAGTTCACCAAACGGCAGCACCTGCTGGCCTACGCCCCCGTCAGGAGCGATCTCCAGCACCAGCCTCAGGCAATCATGTTGCTTGACCAACAGCGTCCAGGCGTCAGCCAGGCGATCCACTTCGCTCTGAGAACCCAAACGAACTTCATCGTACCATCCCAGTCGGAATTTCGAGCTCTTCGGCTCGATCATCTGGGAGACATAAACGCCCTCCTGGACAGGATGAAGAGGATGGATAGTGGATTCTATTGATGCATCTGAGAGCAATGAAGCAGACATGATCTTGGGCACTCAATTAACGGACTTATTCCGCCATAGATAACCCAACACCACCCACAAAAACACCCTGAACGACATCCAGAGCCAATCACTGACAGAAAAAGGTACGACAAAGCACAGGCTCGGATACAAGTGCACAAATATCGCACCAACACCCTACGCAAAGAAACAAAGATAAACGCAAATAACACACACAATAATCAAGAAAAAAATGGCGAAAAAAAGCCAACGCAACGCAGAAATGTATGGATAACCATCTACTGAATGATGAATTCTCTCACACCTCAAAGGATAATAACCTCTTCAAGAGAAACTTTTATAGAGACTTACCTTAAGTAGACATGACTAAGTCAACATACACACATATCACTAACATTGATGGGAGCAGAAAGAACAGCACAGAGCTGCCCAGACCTTTTCCCCATCAGTCGCTCGTTGAAAAGGATCTTACTCACGAGCCCAGCACCCTGGAACAGCCGCTCGTCTCGGGAGTGACGAATGCTACTGGCAAAGAAAACCGCCAGACCATTGGTCCGGCGGTTCTGGGCACTCCCTGCTGGTGACTCAGCCAAGCGCTATACCGAGCCTCTACATCATCGAGCCTCTATATCATCGAGCCCCTGTATCAAGCCCTATGTGCGCCCCAACTGATCCAGCACCGCTTCGGTGAAGTCTCGACATCCCGCCTGTCCGCCAAACTCGCGGGGGCGGTGCTGGCCAGCTTCCAGCACCTTATCAATCGCCAGGCGCAAGCGCTCCGCCGCCAGCGACAGCCGCTCATCATGGTGGCCCGTGGCCAACCATTCGAGCATCATGGCCCCGGACAGCAGGGTCGCGATCGGGTTGGCGGCATCCTGCCCGGCAATATCCGGTGCGCTGCCGTGGGCTCCCTGGAACAGACCATGTCGGTCACCAAGCTCCGCCGATGGCGATACGCCCATACCTCCCACGGTGGCAGCGCCAAGATCGGAAATGATATCGCCGAAAAGGTTCTCTGCGACGATGACATCATAGAAGTCGGGACGTTTGACCAGGTGTACCGTCATGGCGTCCACGTAGGCGTAGTCCCGCTCAATGTCATCGAATTCGGTGCCGACCTGGTCACAGACCCGTCGAAAGAAGGCATAGCTTCTCAAGATATTGGCCTTGTCGCAGACGGTCACGCGGTGCTTGCCATCGCGAGGGGCACCTTGACGTCGGCGCGACAACTCGCAGGCGAAGCGAGCTACCCGTTCGGTCCCCTTGCGAGTGATCACCAGACTATCGCTGGCCATCTCGTCTCTGAGTACCACCCCCGCTCCGCGGCTGGCATACAGCCCTTCGGTGTTCTCACGCACGATCACGTAGTCGATGGTGCCGGGCTGGTGATGCCTCAGCGGCGACTCCACCCCAGGCAGCAGCCGAATGGGCCGCACGTTGGCATACAGGTCAAGGCCAAAGCGCAGCTTCAAGTGAAGGTCGTTGCCCACTTCGGTGCCATCGTCATAGGTCACCCCAGGAAGCCCCGCAGCCCCGTGCAGAATGGCATGGCTGTCTCGGCATGCCGCCAGCGTCTCTGCAGGTAACACCTCTCCGGTCTTTTGATAGTGACCTGCACCACCATCCAACCACTCAAACGTCAGTACATCCGGCCCCAGCAGGGCGTCCAGCACCCTTACCGTAGCCTCAGTGACCTCTGGGCCAATGCCATCACCGGCAATGGTTGCGATGCGATAGCTCACGTGGCGTCCTCTTATGGTTATTGTATTCAAGAGAACGATCATAACGCATGATTCGGGCATGCTCGGAGAGCATCTTTCCAACGACGGTTAGACAACGGTTCGCACCGACATCGTGTTTGCTTGCCGATCGCTAGGGTTTGTACGAAAAGTCGACGAGCGAAGGTTAGACAAGGAAAAAATCGGTGAGAAAGCGCAGTTTACAGGGTGTAAATGAGCATTTTGATCCGATTTTTAACGCCGTATTACCGAGCGCAGGCACTTTTCAGACAAGCCCTAAGACAATCCACTCAGCAGCACGGCCGTCCCCCCACTTCGGCCTTGGGCCTCAAGCCCCGCGCGAATCCCCGCCCGCTCGTCCTCTGTCTTGTTCTGGCTGGCCTTGTGCTTGCCGTGCAATGACTCTACCACCAACTCTACCCCTACGATGCCTCGCTGCATTTTTTGCAGGTAATCATGCGGCGCATCGTCGATGCTCCACGGGTCGTCCCTGGGCTGTTCAAAGCGATCCACCAGGTCACGCAGGTGTGCCGCAAACCAATCACCATCTTCGGGAAAGCTCAGCTGGCCTTGCGCGTGCACCACCTGATAGTTCCAGGTAGGCACCACACGACCATGAACCTGTTTATCGGGATACCAGCTCGGAGAGATATAGGCATCCGGGCCCTGAAACACCGCCACCGCGTGCGCCAACCGGCGCTGCCACAGACGATTGCCACGTGCGATGTGCCCTCGCAGTACAGCGCCTCCCGACGTCTCCGTGTACAGCAGCGGCAGGTGGTTGATATGCATTCCATCGTCGCCATGGGTCACCAGTGTCGCGAAGGGATGGCGCTGCATCACTGCCACCATGGCAGCATGTTCCGTCATGGCGAAATGCTTGGGTTGGTACATAGTGCGTGTTTCCTTGGTAGGGGTATAGAGGCGTCAGGTGTGGAGTGAATGGTGGCGCGTCAGATCTACGCACCACGCTCGACAATCGCCTTCGTCATGGCGGACAGTGACCGCTTCTGCCGCCCGTGCTGATCAAAGTTGTCAGCCGCCAGCCACTCACGATAGAGCGGCTCCAGCAGGCTCCATTCGTGATCCAGCAGAGAAAACCAGGCGGTGTCGCGATTGCGGCCTGCCACTATCCGGTGCTGGCGAAAGATGCCTTCAAAGGTGAAGCCAAGCCGCTCTGCGGCACGCCGCGAGGGCGCGTTCAACGCATCGCACTTCCATTCAAGGCGGCGATACCCCAGCGCAAACGCATGAGCCGCCATCAGTATCAGGGCTTCACTGGCAATGCGCGTGCGCGATAGAGCGCGCGAGAAGCTGATATGTCCCAGCTCGATGGTGCCATGCTCAGGTTCCAGGTTGAGCCAGGACGCGGTACCCAGCGCCCGGCCTGTGTGACGGTCGACGATGGCCACAAACACGGGGTCCGACTGTTTGGCCCGTTGCTCTGCCCAGCGGTAGCAGCCATCTGCGTCATGGAAGGGACGCCCGCCCAGGTAAGTCCAGCGCCCGACGCCATCGTCTGGATCGCTCGGATCGTTGCCTTTCCAGACCTCCCACAGCGAGCGCGCGTGACGCTGGCCATCGAGTCGCTCGACCCGGCATTGCTGACCTTGCAAGGCCGCGCCAGAGGGGATTGGACAAGGCCCATTCCAGCCCTTCACCTCGGCACCCACTGGTTGACCGAACGCACTTTTACCTTCCCATCTACCGTCCATCGGCATGTATCACTCCTTTCTCTCTTTGCTGCCCGAGGGTCGCTGCCTGAGGGTCGCTGCCTGAGGGGCGCTAGCTATGCCATCAAGCGCCGGACGAGGGGGCCAAGGTCAGGGTGTAGCCAAAGAAGGCATCGTTGCGTTGCCAGCCGAGCGCTTCATAAAGCCGCTGGGCAGTGTGGTTGTGGGTCTGCGTCAGCAGGGTCAATTGGCCAACACCGTGTTCCTCGGCCAATCTGACGGCTGCCTTCATCAACGACCTTCCCACCCCTTTGCCACGCCCTTGCGGGGCCACGAAGAGATCGGCAAGCGTCCAGCGTGGACCTAACCGAACCGATGACAGCGTGGGATACAGCTGGACAAAGCCCGTAAGCCCCCCGTCGGCCTCGCACACCAGAATGCGCGAGTCCGCCAAGGCCAGCCGCGTGGTCAGGAAGTCACGAGCGGCAGCGGGATCACTTGGCTGGTCGTAGAACACGCGATAGCTATCGAACAACACAGACAAGCGATCAAGATCCGCCGTTGTGGCGGGACGAATCATCGACATGTGACTTCCTCCAGAGGTGACAGACCCTGAGTGTGAGAGCATAGTGGTTCTACTTGAAGCACCAGTTACGAATAAATTGACGGAACCAGTGAGCCACTCATCGTCCCATGCCTCGTGGGTTATCGAGGCCCTGGCACTGACGTTTGCCACAGATGCGGAGGGTACGCTTTCTCATCGGCTGTATATGGCACTGCGCAACTGGATCGTCCAGGGAGACCTCCCCCAGGGCTGCGCCTTGCCATCGTCGCGCCGACTGGCTTCAACTCTGGGGATGGGACGCAACACCGTTCTGGCCGCGGTGGAGCGGCTCAGCGCCGAGGGTTTTGTGGTGTCTCGACCGGGAGCGGGCCTTTACGTGGCGCGTCTCGACCTGCACGACGCCTGGCCACGAGACGTCGATGTTGCCGACTCCCTCCCCACCTCAGAACCGACGGCCACCCCCTATTCCAACCGCGGTCAACAGCTGCTGGCCAGCTGCGGTGCCATGGACGGACAGCGCCGGGCCTTTACCCCCGGGATGCCGGCCATCGACCAGTTTCCTCGAGAGCTGTGGCAACGCTTGCTCAAGCGACACCAGCACCGTGCCGATGACGATGTCTTTGGCTACGCCACAGGAGGTGGCCACGGGCCGCTACGGGAGGCGTTGTGCGACTACTTGCGGTTGTCACGCTCGGTGCGCTGTCACCCACATCAGATCCTGATCACCCAGGGCGCTCAGCAAGCGTTCGAGCTGGTGACACGACTACTGGCAGACCCAGGCGACCGGGCCTGGGTTGAAGACCCCGGCTACGCGGGGGCAAAGGCGTGCTTCGCCTCATCGGGACTCGAGCTGACGCCCATCCCGGTGGACGATGAGGGCCTAAAGACTGACGTGGCGGACAGCGCCAAGCCCCCTCGCCTGATCTATGCAACACCGTCCCATCAGTACCCCAGCGGTGCGACCATGAGCATGGCCCGGCGACTGGCGCTGCTCGAGTGCGCCCGACGCCATGGCGCCTACATCATCGAAGATGACTATGACAGCGAGTTTCGCTACACCACTCCTCCGCTGGCATCACTGCAGGGGCTCGCCGGAGGAGACCCGGTCATCTATGTAGGAACCTTCAGCAAGGTGCTCTACCCAGGTCTGCGGCTTGGCTATCTGGTCCTGCCGGAGCCGCTGTTCGATGACTTTCGACGGGCCAACGCGAGACTGCACCGGGAAGGACAATATGTGGCCCAGGCGGCGCTGGCCGACTTTATCAAGGAGGGGCACTTCTCTCGCCATGTTGCCCGCATGCGGCGCTGCTACCGTGAACGCCAGGCCTGCCTGCGACAGGCCTTGGCCCCCGCCGTGGCGTCAGGCCTGTCACTGTCATCGGGGCAATCGGGCATGCACCTGGTGGCCCATCTCGATTCGGTGGCTCAGGAGCAACAGCTGATACACCGTGCCGATCAGGCAGGCATTACGTTATCCGCACTGTCCGATCACTATCTCTGTGCATCACCCAAGGCGGGGCTGGTACTTGGCTACGCGGGATCTACACCGGTACAGCTAGAGCAGGCCGGGAGCTGGCTGGCAACAGCCTGGCTAGCGCAGCGCGGGGGGTAAGCCGGCAACCACCGGCTCCGCCGCCCCCCGCCAACAACGAAAAAGGGCACCCCTTAGGGGTGCCCAACAACGTCAATCGACCAATACCGACTACCGGGATGTCTTCTGCCCTTCAATCGCCCGGCGTGGTATGGGCCGTCTTGACCGCCATCCGCTTTCTGAGGATGGGACCCACGATGTACGGCAGGATCAGGCCAATACCGGCGAACAGCCACAGACCGATGGCCAGACCGCTGTCCCACAGGATCGTCCAGTCACCGTCGGAGATATCCATGGCATGACGCAGGTTCTTCTCCATTTCCGGACCCAGCAGCAAGCCCAGGATGACCGGCACCAAAGGTATCTCGAGCTTGCGCAGGACATAGCCACCGACCCCAAAGGCCACCATGAAGTACAGATCGAAGGTGGTGTTGGAAATCGAGTAGATCCCCACGAAGGCCACCATGGTCACGATCGGCAGCAGGTACATCGGCGGCACCGACAGCAGCTTCACGAAGATGCCCACCAGCGGGATGTTCAGCACCAGCAGCAGGAAGTTACCGATCAGCAGCGCGGCGATGACGCCCCAGACGATATCGGCGTTCTGGGTGAACATCAGCGGACCAGGGGTGATGTTCAGGGAAATCAGCAGCGCCAGCAGTACCGCAGTGGTGCCGCTTCCCGGCACACCGAGGGTCAACATCGGCACCAGGGCGCCGCTGGAAGCCCCATTGTTACCGGCTTCAGGGCCTGCCACACCGCGCGGGTCGCCCTCACCGAAGTAGCCCTTCTTGCCCACCACCTTCTTCTCGAGGGTGTAGCCGATAAAGCTGCCCAACGAGGCACCGGCACCTGGCAGCACGCCAGCGATGAAGCCCAGGATGCCACCGCGAATGCTCGAGGGCATGATGCCCTTGATGTCTGCCCAGCTCAGCTTGAGCTTATTGACCTTGATAAGCTTCTGACCTTTACCGACACGGTCCTCGATAAAGAACAGCAGTTCCGAGATGGCAAACAGGCCAACGATGGCGATGATGAAGTCGACGCCCTCGAACAGCTCCAAGGTCCCGAAGGTGTAGCGCTGAACCCCGGTGTTATCGATACCGATCGTCGCAATCATCAGGCCGATACAGGCCGCCACGACGGTTTTCATCGGATTCTTGCCGGTGATGCCGCCCAGGGTCGCAAAGGCCAGCAGGAACAGGGCGAAGTACTCCGCAGGTCCGAAGGTCAGAGCGAAGTCGGCGAGCACCGGCGCCAGCAGGATCAGCCCCACGGTGGCGATCAGGCTGCCCATGAAGGACGCCACCGCAGAAATCGCCAGAGCCTCGGCCGCCTTGCCCTTCTGCGCCATGGGATAGCCATCGAGGCAGGTCATCATGGCCGGCTCGTCACCGGGAATATTCAACAGGATCGATGAAATACGCCCGCCATACATGGCCCCGGCGTATACCGCGGTCAGCATGATCAGGGCCGTTTCCGGCTTCAAGCCAAGGGTGAACGCCAGCGGAATCAGGATCGCCACGCCGTTGGCCGGACCAAGTCCAGGCAGGGCCCCGATCAGGGTACCGAGAAAGGCACCCAGCAGAGCAAACATCAGGTTATGAGGCGCGAGAGCGACCCCAAAACCATCGATCAGGTAGCCAAGGGTTTCCATCAGCCCACCTCCAGGAAGGACAGCACGCCCAGAGGCAGGGGCAGGTCCAGCGCAAAATTAAAGATCAAATACACCGCGACACCGGAGATGCCACCCACCAGATATGCCTTGCCGGGACGCGCGCCCATGCGCCAGCACAAGGTACCGACCGCCAGTAACGTCGACAGGATGAAGCCCAACGGCTGCAGCAGGCCGGCGTAAAGAACCAGCACAACCAGTGCGATGATCAGCTCGACACCCGTACGACTCCACGGCCAGGCATTGTCCGGGTCAGGGCGCACCACCATATAAAGGCTGGAAAGACCCAGCACTACCGCCAGCAGGTAGGGAAAGGTCTCGGGGCCGACCGCTTCGGCCCCACCAAACGGCTCGGGAAACTGGGAAGCGCCCCAGCCGTACGCGACGGCCAGGACGATCATCAAGACCCCGAAGATGCGGTCGTTGAACATGCTCATTGCTGAATCAGTCCGATGTCTTTGGAGAGCTGGTTGATGTCGGCGATCTGATCCTTGACGAAGGTTTCAAATTCCGCCGCGCTCATGTGGAAAGGCATCAGGCCGTTGCTTTCCATCACGTCCTTCCACTCCTGGCTCTGGTAAATGGTGTCCATGGCATCGACCCAATACTGCTTGGCGTCGTCGGAGATATCAGCCGGCATGTAGAAGCCACGCCAGTTGGGGCCCACCGCATCGATGCCCTGCTCCTTGGCGGTCGGGATATCGCTGAACTCTCCCGGCAGCCGCTCATCGGACAGCACCGCCACGACGCGCAGGTCACCGGACTCCATAAAGCCCTGGGCTTCGGTAATATCACCGGTGAAGGCGTCGACGTGGCCACCGACGACCTGAGTCATGGCCTCGCCACCGTTGTTGTAGGACAGGTACGGAATGCGCGGCAGGCTCTCGACCCCAGCCGCCTGGGCCGCGATCAACACCTTGAGATGATCCCAGCCGCCCTTGGCGCTACCGCCTGCAAACTTGACCGAGCGGGGATCTTCCTTCAGCGCCTCCATGATGGCGTTGAGGTCCTGATACTCGCTATCGGCACTCACCGCGATAACGCCGTAGTCGGCACCCAGCGCACCCACCCAGTTGACCATGTCAGCGGTCATGCCCGGGAACTGGCCCTGGGCCAGACGCGTCGTCGTCGCGGTCGATGCCGCCACCAGCAGCTGCTCATCCCCTGCGCGCTTGCTCACGGTGTGGGCGTAAGCCACGCCGCCGCCAGCGCCCGCCATGTTGACGGTCTGGACGCCACGGGGCACCAGATCCAGCTCCTCCAGCACCGTACCGACGCTGCGGCAGGTGAAGTCCCAGCCACCACCCGGATCCGCCGGGGCCAGACACTCCACCTTGCCCTCTGGCTCAAAGGCGGCAGCAGAACCGGCGGCGCCGGTGATGGCAGCAATGGCAATCCATTTGACTGGCGTGTTCATGGACATGAGATAGCCCTCTGTTGTTGTCGGGTGAGCGATGTCACCGCTGATGACATCTGGTCACGGTTGACGCCGGGATGACGTCTGAAAAAGATCCTTGTTGGGAGCTGACGCCTAGCTTACAATTCTGTAAGGCAGAATGCCGTTCCCTTGGGTGGAAAGCTAAGCCCGTGCCGTTCCGCGGTCAACGCGCAAAGGCACAATTCCGACCAAAGTTGAATGCAAGACGCATCGCGTTATTGCCACAAAAGGAATGTCCCAGCCATGGCACAGGATCGCGTTGAAGCCGTCGAAAGAGCCCTATCGGTGCTGAACGTCTTCGATACACCCCAGGAGAGTTTCAGCCTGGCAGAGCTCGCCGAGGCGACGGGCTATTACAAGAGCACCCTGCTGCGACTGCTGGCATCTCTTGAGCGTTTCGACTACACACAACGTGGCAGCGATGGTCGTTGGCGGATCGGCAGTGCGCCGGTGCGACTAGCCCGTAGACATGCCCCCAGCCGTGAGCTCGCTGCTCAGGTACAACCTTGGCTTGACGAGCTATCCCTCGAGCTTGGCGAAACCGCCAGCTTGCTCGAGATGATCGATGGCATCGTCCAATGTCGATTGGCGGCGCGGCCCGACCACAGCCTGCGTCACGATCTATTGCCAGGCCATCAATGGCCTGCGCCATCCCCCGGCGACCCGTGCGCGGAGATGCCAGGGGGAATCATGGTCTGCCGCCCTCTCGAGCTGGCGGACCAGCCAGCCATGTGGCTGGCCGTATCCGGCCCCAACGGGCGTGTGAATGAAGATCAGGCCACACTCAGGCTGGATCAGGCGGTCAAGGCACTGACCGCGGGACATGATCATGACGGGAGACACTGATGACGCTGCTGCTGGTGGAAGACGACAGGTTGCTGGCTGAGACATTGGTCGATGCACTGGGCATCGGCGGCCAAGACGTCCACCACCTGGACAACGGTGATACGGCCTACACCCTGCTGAAACGACAGCACGACTACGAATTGATCCTGCTTGACCTCAATCTGCCCGGGCGCGGGGGACTCGACGTACTCGAAGCCCTGAGGGCACATGATACCGTCACGCCTGTGCTGATACTCACGGCTCGCGGGGCCGTCGAAGACCGAGTTCGCGGGCTGGATCTTGGCGCGGACGACTACCTTGCCAAGCCTTTCTCGCTGGAAGAGCTGGAGGCCAGAGTGCGCGCGCTGCTGCGACGCAGAGCGCCATCTGGACTAATGACCGTGGGAGAACTCGGTTTTGACAGCCTGGCGCAGCGTTTCACCCTGGGCGACGAGGCGCTCGCCCTGCCGCCGCGCGAGCAGCGACTGCTGGGCTGTCTGATGCGCCATGCAGGCCAGCCGGTGGACAAGGCGACCCTGGTCCATGAAGCCTTTGGCGATGAGGAGCTTGGCGACAACGCCGTCGAGGTGTACGTGCATCGTCTACGCAAGCGACTTCACGGCCACCAGGTGACGCTGCGTACCGTGCGAGGACTGGGCTATCTACTGGAAGCCTCATGAGAGGCGATTCCCTGCACAGCCGACTGCTGACCTGGCTGCTGTTGCCCATGTTGCTGGTGGGTACCGTGGTGCTCTGGCGCGCCTGGCTCGATGCGCGCCAGACGGCAGACCGTGCCTTTGACAGACTGCTGGATGCCGCGACCCTCGCCATCGCCGAACAAGCCCAGTGGCAGGAAGACCGACTGTGGCTCGACCTACCACCAGCGGCTCTCGAGATGCTGGCCACCCAACATGATGAGCGGGTGTTCTACCGTCTGGTGGACGCCCGCGGTGATCACGTCACCGGCAACGCTGACCTACCCGGCATCGATCTCAGCGGTCGTCGTGCCAGCGACATGGGTTATGCCAACATCAGCTGGAATGGTATGCCAATGCGTCTGGGCGTGCGGCGCTCGCGCCTGGAGGATTGGCGCCTGCGAGAACCCTATGAAATCCGGGTCGCCCACACCCTGGAGGGTCGTGACGCACTCAGCCAGGAGCTCTTCCGTCAAAGTCTGGCCTACCTGCTGGCGGTGGCAGTGCTGTCCGTCGCCGCCCTGATCGTTGCCATACGCCTTGCCCTGGAACCGCTGACCAAGCTTCGACGCCAGATCAGAAGCCGAGACCCGCGCACGCTGGCCCCCTTGGAGCTTGCGTTGCCACGAGAGCTGGCCGAGTTGAGGGACACGGTCAACGAACTGCTGGCTCGCATGCGCCGCGTCAAGGCCAATCAGGAGCGGTTCATCGGCGACGCCTCCCATCAACTGCGCACCCCTCTTGCAGGCCTTTCCGCCCGCGCCGAGCTGGCCTTGCGTCAGACTGATCCGGAGGCCTGGCGGACTGCCTTGAGCGCCATGCATGCCACCAGCCAAGGCGCATCGCGACTCGCCATGCAGCTGCTGTCGCTGACCCGCCTGGACAACCCTGAGTATCAGCCCCAACTGACGCCCACAGGACTGGTGCAGGTAGCCCGCGAGGCCGTGATGACCCACTGGCAACGCTGCCAGCGCAGTGGCGTGGACCTGGGCCTTGACGCTCCTGAAGGGGAGGTCACGGTGCTCGCTCTGGACTGGCAGCTAGGCGAGGCGCTGGCCAACCTTATCGACAACGCCTGCCGCTATGGCGCTCGCCACGTCACGATCGTCGTTACCGATACCCCCCCCACCCTGGCGGTCGTGGACGACGGCCCCGGCATCCCCAGCGAACGGCGGCTACTGGCGCTGCGCCCATTCCATCGCGGCCAGCAATCCGGCGAAGGCTCAGGCCTTGGCCTGGCGATTGTGGACGGTATTGCCAGGACCCATGGTGCCAGGCTAACCCTGGCCGATGGCGGCACTGCACCTTCTCCCGGCCTTAGCGTGAGCATGGAATTCCAGGCCACGGTAACGCCCGACGACCCACCGGTGACGACAAGGCACTCGCTATCATGACGCTGTCCCGCTACGCCTCATCCTCCTGGCGCCGTCTAGGCGCCGTGCTGCTGCTTGGCCTTGCGGGGGTCGTCAGTTCGGCGATGGCGCAGCAGGACGAGACTCCCCAGCAGCCCCTGCCCCCTCACGAGCAGGCGCATTTTGCAGCAAAGACGGATGAAGGCGTGCCCCTGATCATTCACGCGGCACTCGACATTCCGTACGCCATGCCGCTGCTCGAGGACTTCCACCAGCGTCACCCGCAGTACGACATTACCTACCGCAACTTCTCCACCCTGGACGTGCATCAGCGCTTTCTCGATGCGCCCGCAGAGGCCGACGTGGTGATTTCGTCCGCGATGCCCTGGCAATACCTGCTGGTCAACGCGGGTCACGCGCAAAGCATCGAAACCCCTACCACGCGACGCTGGCCCAGCGACGCCAAGTGGCGCCACGAACTCTTCGCCTTCACGTTCGAGCCCATCGTCATGGTTGTCAGTCGGGCCCTTGAAGAGCGCGTTGGCTCAATCAACAGCCATGCCGACCTGCTCAGCCTGCTGGTGGAACAGTCCGACGCCCTGCAAGGGCGAGTCGTCACCTACAGCCCCGTCAGCGCGGGTGCCGGCTATACCTATGCCATTGAGGAGTCTCGCCTGTCACCCCGCTATTGGGATCTGGTCGCGGCACTTGGGCGTGCCGACACCCAGCTGGTAGACACCACCAGCAGCATGCTGGATGGCCTGGCCGACGGGCGCTTTGACATCGGCTACAACGTGCTCGGCAGCTACGCCAGAGAAAGCGTCGCCGCTAGCCCGTCGCTGCGCATGGTGATCCCCGACGATTACGCGTTGGTGATCCGGCGACTGGCCTTTGTCCCTCGCCAGGCCCCCCACCCCTCAGCGGCACGGCGTTTCATCGATTACCTGTTGGGCAGCCACGGACAACGCGTGATCGCTGAGGCCAATGATCTGGGGGCGTTGCACCCGGAGCTCGATGGCCCAGGCACCGCCAATGCATTGCGCCGCGCACAGCCGGAAGGCCTGCGTCCTACGCCGCTCAGCCCCGGCCTGCTGGCCACGCTGGATGACCTCAAGCGTCGAGCCCTGCTAAGCCGCTGGCAGAGAGAATTCCACGACCAGATCGCCGGCAAGCCAGTCCACGGTCGCTAGACTGGCGTCACCCGCACAAACGCAAGAAGGCCCGCCCGTTGAACACATATCCAACAGGCGGGCCTTCTCATTTGACGACTTAGCGACTTCAACGACGTGCCGGCGCTTGTGACCCCTGGGAGATGCTGTGGCGTTGCTGGCCATAGCGCCCTGTTACCGCTCAGGGAAGGTAGGTCAAAAGGACCGGCGCGGTACCGCGTTTCAACATGCCAAGCTGGCGTGCTGCCTGCTTGGAGAGATCTATCACACGTCCCTTGACGAAGGGGCCGCGATCATTGATCTCCACTTCCACACTCTGTCCCGTGTCCCGTCGAGTCACCAATACCTTGGTACCAAAAGGCAGGCTTCGATGGGCGGCGGTAAGAGCTTGCTGATCGAAGGTGTCGCCACTGGCCGTGCGACGTCCCTGGAACCGATCACTGTAGAACGACGCTTGGCCACGCTGGGAGGCGACATCGCCGTCATCTCTGGCCATCGCCGGGTCACTGGTCAGTGACGTTATCGACAGCAGGATAGCGGCCGCCCAGGCGGCCTGGGTCGATCGCGCAAAGCGTCGACGTTTACGCAAATGGGAGAACATCATCTTGACCTCAGCTAGCCCGCGATGCGCGGGGTTCGTTGCCTGGTGCGACATCTCCAGCAAAGGCGCGCGCTCAATCCGAGCGTTCCCGGGGCGACGGATGCTTGCCATGCATCCACCCACTACTCCCCGCTTGCGCATTATCGAACCAGGCTAATTGTTTGTGCAGCGACACAACGCTACCAACAATAATCAAGGTGGGCGGACGAATAATATCCCGATCATTCAATGTCGGCAAATCACCCAGACAGGTCAGATGGACGCGCTGACGTTGGGTAGTGCCCTGCTCTACCAGCGCTACCGGCGTGTCAGACGCCAGTCCTGCTGCCCCAAGCCCATGGCTGATATGCTCAAGACTGCCCAGTCCCATGTAGAACACGAGCGTCTGCCCGGGGCTGGCGAGGGCCCGCCAATCCAGCTCGCAGCCGCCCTCCTTGAGATGCCCGGTGATGAACCGCACCGACTGAGCATGGTCACGATGGGTCAGCGGGATGCCTGCGTAGGCGCTGCATCCGGAGGCCGCCGTGATGCCGGGCACCACTTCCACCGTCACCCCAGCCTCCACCAGCGTTTCAAGCTCCTCACCGCCTCGCCCGAAGATAAAGGGATCGCCCCCCTTCAGCCTGACCACGCGCTTGCCCTCGCGGGCCCACTTGACCAGCGCCAGATTGATATCTTCCTGAGGCAGACTGTGATCCGAGCGCGCTTTGCCGACGTAGTAGCGCTCAGCCGTCTCCGGCACCAGCTCGAGGATCTCCGGACTCACCAGACGATCATGCAAGACGACCTCGGCCTCGCCGATCCGCCGCCATGCTCGCAGCGTCAATAATTCGGGATCGCCGGGCCCAGCCCCTACCAGACTGACGCTGCCTGCCGGGAACGGGCTTCGATTCGGCAAGCGATTGTGACTCATGGGATGCGACTCCAACGTCAGGACATACGGACGGCGACAAGGCGCCATTATGCCATAATGGAATCAATCATCCAGTTTTTATTCCCTTACTCCCTTTAAAACGAAAGACGCCGCGACGACTGACACGTCACGGCGTCTTGTGCTCATGCCGCAAATGGCTGCGACGTGTGAGCGTTGTCTAGTCGCTGGTCTGCAAACTGCGACGCAGTCGCGGGCTCGCCCACTCTCCAGCCAGGGTCAGGACCAGCAGAATCAATACCAGCCACAGCCAGTGGGCACCGAAGTCCACGGCCACCAGGCCCAGCGCATCCACAAAGATCACCAGGATGGCCAGCGGGCTCACGTAACGCACCATGAACAGCCACAGCGCGTAGATGCCGGCCGGCAGATTCAACTCGTCCTTCACCGCCTGACTCTTGAGTACGAAGCCAGCCAGCAGCGCCATGCCAAGACCACCCAGCGGCATCATCAGTCGCGATGTCAGGTAGTCAAGCCAGTCAAAGAAGTGCTTGCCTGCTAGCGTCCAGTCGGCGCCAACGTTAAAAGAGAGCATCGCCAGGGTACTGATCACCCATAGCACAATGCCGGTCCCCCAGGCGGCAGCCTTACGGCTGACCCCCTTGTTATCGGCAAGCCATGACACGGTTGCCTCGACCATGGAGATGGACGATGTCAGGGCGGCCATGGACAGCATGATAAAGAACAGTATGCCGAAGAGCGTGCCGAGCGGCATCGCCTGAAAGGCCAATGGGAGGCTCATGAAGATCAGCCCCGGCCCGCTGTTGGGCTCCATGCCATTGGCGAAGATGACGGGGAAGATCGCCAGGCCAGCCATTAACGCCACCAGCGTGTCGGCAATAGCCACCGTCAGGGTGGTGCGGCCGATGGAGGCGCGACGCGGCAGGTAGCTGCCATAGGTCAGAATGGCACCGGAGGCCAGGGACAGGGTGAAAAAGGCATGGCCCATGGCCGCCAGCATGCCCTCGCTAGACAGACTGGAGGCATTGAAGGCAAACAGGAAATTGACGGCCTGACCGAAACCTCCGGAGAACATGCCGTAAATGATCATCACCAGCAGCATGATCACCATCCCCGGCATCATCCAACCCACGCTCCTTTCGATGCCTTGCTGCACGCCCTTGCCCACGATCACCATCGTGGCGACCGTCACCAACGTACTCCAGGCGCCAAGAGTGAAAGGATTGGCGTTATTGGCACCAAAAATCGCCGCCATATCGTCGACGCTGGACCCGGCCAGGCCACCGGAGACCATCTTCCACAAATAGGCAAAGGACCAGCCCGCGACGACCACATAAAACGACAGGATCATGAAGCCACAGAGCATCGCCATCCAGCCCAGCAACGACCAGCCAGAGCTACGGCCCGACTCGGTGACAACGCGCCGAATGGCATCGATGGGACTACCTCGACCACGACGTCCGAGCGCAATCTCGGTCATCATGATGGGCACGCCGACGCACAAGATGCAGGCCAGGTAGACCAGTACGAAGGCCCCTCCGCCATACTCTCCGGTCATGTAGGGGAACTTCCAGATATTGCCCAGACCGACGGCAGAGCCGGTAGCGGCCAGAACGAAGCCCCAGCGGCCAAGCCACTGAGTACGAGAGGGTTCGTTGGTTGTCATGAATCACCAGAGATCGCTTGCGCACTATTGTTTGCCCACCATGGCGGTGGCGTCCTCCACATCAGCCTGTGGCCGAATCAGGGTGGAGGCCAGCGCGCCATTGTGACGGATTTTGTCGCGCTTGGGCAGGCCCGTCATCGTCGCGGCTGGCTGCCAACACCGTCTATCCCGGTTGACGCCACACCAGCCTCGACGATAACGCTCCTGCCTTGTGCTCAATCGGCGTCGAGCACACCTCGGCGGATCTGGTCTTCCTCGATGGATTCAAACAGCGCCTTGAAGTTGCCCTCACCGAAGCCGTCGTTGCCCTTGCGCTGAATGATCTCGAAGAAAATCGGGCCAATCACTGTCTCGGTGAAGATCTGCAACAGCACGCCCTGATCAGGCCCGCCATCGATCAACAGGCTCAGTTCGCGCAGGTCCTCTACCTGCTCTTCGTGATTGGGCACGCGCACATCGACCTTTTCGTAGTAGGTATCAGGTGTGGACAGGAAGCGAATGCCGTTGGCCCTGAGGGCTCGCACCGTGGCGTAGATATCCTCTGTCGCCATCGCCAGGTGTTGAATGCCCTCACCCTTATACTCGCGAATGAACTCGGCGATCTGGGAGTTATCGTCGGCTGATTCATTGATCGGAATGTGCATCTTGCCGCAGGGCGCTGTCATGGCCCGGGAATGCAATCCGGTCTTCTTGCCCTCGATATCGAAGTAGCGATTCTCACGAAAGTTGGCGATCCGGGTATAGAAATCTGCCCACGGATCCATCTGCCCCCGCTCCACATTGTGAGTCAGATGGTCGAGGTAGCGCAGACCAACGCTATTGTCGTTGGCTGAGCGCCCCTCGATGGCGTCGAAGTCAATGTCGTAGATGGTTCTATTGAGCTCATCGGTTCGCTCGTCGACAAAGTAGAGCAGCGAACCTCCGATTCCCTCCACAGCAGGAATACCCACTTCCCCAGGCCCCACCGGAACATCAACGGGACGCGCGCCTTGTTCCACCGCGTAATCCAGCGCCTGTCGGGCATCAGCGACCTTCCATGCCATGGCGCAAGCACCGGGCCCATGCTGCTGGGCGAAGCGCGCCGCATGGCTGTCAGGTTCCGCGTTCAGTACAAAATTGACGCCCTCTTGCTGGAACAGACTGACGCCTTTGCTGCGGTGGCGCCGGGTCTCCGTGAATCCCATCGCCACGAACAGCTCACGCAAGGCCGCTATTCCTTCCGCGTCGGGAGCACTGTACTCAACGAACTCGAAACCATGGGTGCCGATAGGGTTATGTATGTCGATGGGAGCTACTGCGGTCATGTGTGCCTCCGATAGTGTCATGGTGGTGTCCGTAAGAGCCGAACCCATGCATCTATCCTAGGCGCCCCCTCCTTCGAGCCACATGCCTCCGAGCGGCGGGCTGCCAGCTGTGTGGCTGCCCAGGCTCCCCTGAAGAGCCGCCGGGTGTAGCGCTGGCCTGACAGCCCTCGACCTTGCACAGGCCCTGCGTAACGCTAGCGTGACAGGCCGTCATGAAACGCTGACAGTTGACGACCTGGCACTAGGCGGGATCCAAGATCAATATCTGCCACGCCACCAACAGCATCACCGCCGCGATAGCGCCATCGACCCATTGCCAGGCGCGTGGACTGGTCAACCGAGGCGCCAGCGCACGGGCCAGTGCTACCAATCCGAAAAACCAGGTGAACGATGCCATGGTCGCCCCCATGTAGAAGCCCAACGGGCTGTCCTGCAGTGAGCCGATGGCTCCCAGCATCACCAGGGTGTCGAGATACACCTGGGGATTCAGCAGCGTCACTGCCAAGGTGGCCACAATCACACTGCCTAACGTGGTGCTGGCGTCCCTGCTGGCTTCCAGCCCTCGCGGGTGCATGACGCGCTTGAAGGCCAGCCACGCCTGCCAGACCAGGAACCCTGCACCTCCAATACGCGCCAGCCACATCGCTCCCTCGCTTTGGGCAATCAGTGCGCCGAGCCCGAGAACCCCCAGACCGATCAATAGCGCATCGCACAGGGCGCAGATGCCGGCAACCCACCAGATGTGCTGGCGGCGAAGCCCCTTGGCCAGGACAAAGGCGTTCTGCGCGCCAATCGCGATGATCAAGCCCGCGCCAGTTACCACGCCTTGCAACACTGACAACCACATGCCGAAAACTCCTTTATCAAGGGCAACACCGCTGATCTCATCTCTCGCCACGTCAAGCAAGGCGGGGCGCGACAAGGCCGGCATGCCGGGCAACGAAAGCCATACAGGTCCGGGTGCAAGCCACCCAGGTAGACAAGAGTAAGGAGCGCGCTAGAATTAGAGAAACAACTTATCCGACTGCCTCATTAGAAATTCTAATGAGGCAGCGTCACTTCCAGGGCGACCCATGCTCGATTACAAGTTATTGAATGCCCTCGCCGCGATACTCGAGCATCAGGGTTTTGAACGCGCCGCCCGAGCGCTGGGACTGACACAGTCCGCCGTGTCACAGCGCGTCAAGCTATTGGAAGCACGCCTGGGACAGCCCGTACTGATCCGCGGCACGCCCCCTACCCCCACCGGGCTGGGCCGGCGACTGCTCAACCACGTCCAGCAGGTCCGCCTACTTGAGGCCGAGCTTATCGAGGAGGCCCCCTCACTGACCGTCGGCTATCGACAGCTGCGCATCGCCATCAACGCCGATAGCCTGGCGACCTGGTGGCCCCAGGCGGTGGGCGACTATCTCAAGCATCAGGCCATCACCCTCGATTTGGTCATTGAAGACCAGGACGTGGGGCTTGAGCGCATGCGCAAGGGGGAAGTCGCCGCCTGTCTATGTGCCAGCGACACCCCTGTACAAGGAGCACGCGTCATTTCACTCGGTGCCATGCGCTACCGAGCGCTGGCGAGTCCCGACTTTCTTGCGCGCCATTGTCCTCAAGGCGCTACCGCAGAGGCGTTGCAGCACTGCCCGGCCATCATCTTTGGCCCCAACGATCAGCTTCAGCACCGTTTTCTGGATGCCCAGGGCGTCACCGGGCCCTTCCCTCACCATCGCTGTGCCAGCGTCGAGGGATTCATAGGACTGGCCAAGGCGGGTCTGGGCTTTGGTCTGGTGCCGGACATTCAAGCCCGGCGAGAGCTGGCCGAGGGAACGCTGGTCGACGTGGTCGACGGCTGGTATCTCGATGTGCCGCTGTTCTGGCATTTCTGGCGCCACGGTGGCGATCCACTTGAACGCCTGGGACATCAATTGGCACAGGCTGCAGCCCATCACCTCATTCCTCTTACCTAAGCCTTAGGAAGGACGGAGCACGAGAACGTGCCTAGTGACTACTGCAACAGCACAGCCGACATGGCGCTGGCGAGCCTTTTTAGAGCGCGCGTCATCGGCGCAAGAAGTTCCTGTAACACAATGTATTACATACACATTTGTCACAGGCGCCCGCAGCATCCAGATACTGCATACCTGTAAAAGCAGAAAAACGTCGTTTTTTCTTAGCCCTTAAGGCTGATATACCCCTTTCGGCTAGCCCTTAAGATGGTGAGTTAAGCCCGATACCTCGGGTTGATCACTCTTCCTGCGGCCAAGGACTGCCTGACCATGGATGACTGCGCTAACACTTCCGCGACCAAGACGCATGCCGATGCGCAGCGTCTTGCTTGCCTACAGCGCGTACCCGGCGTGCTCTTCACACTTCAACGTGACGCCAGGGGTCGTCTGCAGCTTCCTGCCTTGACCGGCGACGACCCGATGACCCGACGGCTCGCTCCCCTGGCCACTGCCAATGACGTGCGCCAGCGGCTCGGCGACCTGCTGGGAGAAGCCTACGGAGAATTTATCCGCGCCATCGAGCATTCCGCCCATTGGCTGTCTCCCGTGTCCACTCGGCTGCGCCTGCCCGTGGGCGAACTCAACCCCCACTGGTATTCCCTGGAGGCCCTGCCCGAGCGCTGCGACGACAGCATCCTGTGGCATGGGCTGCTCATCGACATCGAAGATCAAGTCGCGGAAGAGCAGCGCCTGCGCTACCTCTCTGGTACCGATGAGCTGACAGGACTGGCCAATCGGCGCTCGCTGGTCAGCCAACTGGATAAGGCAGCGTCCATGTCCAACCGCCACGGCGTGCCGTTATCCCTGCTGTTCGTCGACCTGGACCATTTCGCCCTGATCAACGACACCTGGGGGCGGGGGCTGGGCGACCGAGTGCTCTGCCAGATCGCCGCGCTGGCCTCCAGCCAGCTGCGTCAGGAGGACTATCTGGCGCGCATGGGCAGCGATGAATTCGCCCTGCTGCTGCCCATGACCCCCGCCGGCCGGGGGCGCGAGCTGGCGGAGCGCCTGCGCGAGAACATCTCACGCCATGACTTCGGTATCGGCCGGCACAAGGTGACGGTCAGCGTGGGGGTCAGTGACTATCAGCGAGGAGTCACCGGCGCCCAACTGATGCAGCAGGTGCACGCCAATCTGGTAGAGGCGAAACAGCAGGGGCGAAACCGGGTCATCCAGCGCTGGAGCCCGCAGCGTAGCGAATAACCCTCGGCCCTTTCTGTACGCTAGCGAGTGTCACCCAGCGTGTTTCGACGGCGTCACTGCTGCGGGCCGGCTGCCGGCCTGTACTTCATCCCCGGCCCACAACAAGGTAGCCTGTCACGCTGCGAATACTGCCACGTCACCCCAGCCTGTCCGCTAGGTGGCAAGGCTCCATTTTAGAGACTACCTATATTGCCTTCTGCCTCTCCCCGCATCGATGACACCTTGGCATCGGTCTTTGGATATCGTGAGTTTCGTCCCGGCCAGCGCGAGACGATCAACGCCCTTGTCGCGGGTCGCAGCGCTGCCGCCATTTTCCCTACCGGCTCCGGCAAGTCACTGTGCTATCAGTTAGCCGCCCTGCACCTTCCTCATCTGACGCTGGTCGTGTCGCCGCTACTGGCGCTGATGCAAGACCAGCTCGCGTCCTTGCAACAGCGCGGAATCGCTGCCGCCAGCATCGACTCCAGTCAATCGCCAGAGCAAACGCAGCAGGTCATGTCGGCGGCTCGATCGGGCCACCTGCGTGTGCTGATGGTATCGGTCGAGCGTTTGAAGAATGAGCGCTTTCGCCACTTCTTGCAGGACGTACGGGTATCGTTACTGGTCATTGATGAAGCGCACTGCCTGTCGGAATGGGGACACAACTTCAGACCCGACTACCAGAAGCTGCCGCACTACCGTCATGAATTCGGCATCCCTCAGGTGCTGCTGCTGACCGCTACCGCCACGCCGAAGGTGATTGACGACATGCGGACCGCGTTTTCCATTGCCCGTGAAGACGTGATCACCACGGGCTTTTATCGCGCGAACCTTGACCTCACCATCGCTCCCGTGCCCGCCGATGAACGGCCCCGATATCTTGCCCGCTGGCTGATCGCCCAGCGCGACCAGGCCCATGGGGAACATGGCAGCACCGTCATCTATGTCACGCTACAGCAAAGTGCACAGCGGCTCGCTGCCTATCTCAAGGCCGCCGGCCTGGAAGCGGCGGCCTACCACGCGGGCCTCGACGCAGACACCCGCGCCCAGCTTCAAGCGGCGTTCATGTCGGGCCAGTTACCGATCATCGTTGCCACGATTGCCTTCGGTATGGGCATCGACAAGTCAGACATTCGCTGCGTCGTGCACTTCGACCTGCCCAAATCCATTGAAAACTACAGTCAGGAAATTGGTCGAGCAGGCCGCGACGGTGCCCGCGCCGAGTGCCTGATGCTCGCCGGGCGAGAGAGCCTCCCTGTGCTCGAGAACTTCGTCCATGGCGATGTACCACCCCGGGCAGGCATCCAGGCGGTACTGGATGATCTGGCGGCGGCGCCGGGTGCCTGGGAGCTATCGCTCAATGCATTATCGCGGCAGACGGATATTCGCGAACTGCCGCTGAAGACGCTATTGGTCAAGCTAGAGCTGATGGGCATCATCCGCGCCAGCCACAGCTATTTTGCCGAGTACCGTTTTCGCCTCGAGATTGAGCAGGAAGCGCTTCTCGCTCGCTTCCCTGGAGAAAGAGGGGCTTTCCTGTCCGCCATCATCGAGGCGTCCGACAAGGGGCGCAGCTGGTATCGCCTGGACTTTGAACGCCTGTACCAGCTTGGCAAGGCGCGAGGCCTGGATACCTCCCGGGCAAGAGTGCTGAAGGCACTGGACTATCTCGACCAGCAACAGTGGATTCGTCTCGAGAGCAAGCAGATCACTGAGGTGTATAGCGTCCTGTCCGACGTGGACTCCCAGCATCTGGCCAGCGAACTCCATCAGCAGTTCGTGGCCCGTGCCGACATGGAGCTTCAGCGCCTGGAGGCCATGCTGGCGCTGTTCGAATCCACCACCTGCATCAGCGCCGGCCTTGCGGACTGGTTCGGAGATAGCGACGCGCCAAGGGCGTGCGGACATTGCTCGGCCTGCCGCGGAGAGCGGGCGAGCCTGAGCGCCGCCTCACCGACGCTGCCTGCCGATGAGCAAACCTTGCATGGCTGGTTGACGGAGCTCAGTGACGCGCTGAGCGCAACGAAACCGCCCAGAAAGCTGGACGCTGACCTGGCCACACGTTTTCTGTGTGGCATCGTCAGTCCTGCGCTAAGTCAGGCAAAGGCGCGTAAACTCGCCGGCTTTGCAAGTCACGAACAGGTTCACTACCCCCAGGTGCGTGCCGCCGTGATCCAGGTCATCGGATCCTGACACGCCCTGCTCAGGTGCCCCCCAGCCCGTATCGCTTCAGCTTGTTGGCAATGGTGGTGTGGGAAACGCCAAGCCGTCGCGCTAACTGCCGGCTGGAGGGATGCAGCGGATACAGCGCGGCCAGCACCCGGCGCTCCACGTCGGCCAGAATATCGTCGAGGGTGCCGTCCAGCTCGATGCCAGCCAGATCGCCAGAGGCCGGCCCCTCAGGCAAGCGCAGGTGCTCCGGCTCGATGCGACCGCTTTCACACAGCGATACCGCCTGGAACAGCACGTTTTCCAACTGCCGCACATTGCCCGGCCATTCATAGCCGGCCATTCGCGCGACAGCGGCGCTGGACAGCTCAGGCAACGGGCAGCCAATCTGACGGGCAGCGCGGTCGACGAAATGCTCGGCCAGCGCCTCAATCCCGTCCAGGCAGTCTCGCAATGGCGGAACGTTCAAGGACAGCACGTTCAGGCGATGGTAAAGGTCCTGGCGAAACAGCCCCTGATCGCACAGCGACAGCAGGTCCTGCTGAGTGGCGCACACCACCCGCACATCAAGGTAGGTCTCTTCGTCAGCGCCGACTCGACGGAAGCCGCCGTCCTGCAAGAACCGCAGCAGCTTGGCCTGAAGGCGCGGACTCATCTCTCCCACTTCATCGAGGAAGATGGTACCGCCCGAGGTCAACTCCAGCAGGCCCAACTTGCCCTCTGGCCTGGCGCCATCGAAGGCCCCCGGTGCATAGCCAAACAGCTCCGTCTCGGCCATGGACTCCGGCAGGCCTGCGCAGTTCAAGGCCATGAAGGGTGCCTGCCCACGGGGGCTGGCCAGATGACACGCCCGCGCCAGTAACTCCTTGCCGGTGCCTGTTTCACCGAAGATCAGCAGCGGGGCATCCAGCGGCGCCATTCGCCGAGCCTCATGAATCAGCGACGCAAGCCGGGGACTTGCGGTGAACATTGCCTCGAAACCACGCATTTCCTGGCGCTGTATCTGGTAGATCCGCTCGCCAATGCGATCAGCGCTATGCAGTGTCACCACCGCCCCCGCCAATGACTCGACATCGTCATGATGCTCACGGTGCAGCGGAGCGATATCGGCAAGAAAGGTGGCGTTCTTCAGGCGGACTCTGAGTCCGTTGACCCTGGCATTGTTACGCCGAATCACATCGGGCAAGTCACAGTCCGGCAGATATCGATCCAGGGACAGACCTGGCACTTCATCTACCCGCACCCCCAGCAGCTGACTCGCCGCGCGGTTGGCCGCGACCAGATGCCCCTCCATGTCGATGGACATGACCGGGTCTGTCAGCGATGAAAGCAGCGCCTCGAGCTCCAGCTGGTGACGCTCACTCGGCATCAGGCTGACCTTGCGCACGCCAAAGACGCCAGACACGTCTTCCAGACGAGGCTTCAACGTCACCCATTGCGCGTTAAGCAGCAATGGCACGTGGAGATAGATGGCATTGCCGCGCTCGCCACCCACTTCGCCACGCGCCACGTTGGCGCCGTAGTCAGCAAGAAGGGACACGATGTCACGCAGGATACCGATGCGGTTCTGGCAATGTACTCTCAGGCGCATGCTGACTTAGCGCTCCTTATCGATAGGCAGAAGACCCACGGGCAGAAATTTGCTGTCACGGCGTCCGACCTCCATTGTCACGTTTTCCTTACAGCTTATCGAAGTCATTGCACACGAGACCTGCCCCTTTGGTCGAGCTATGGCCATGGGCTAGTGCCCTTGCGGCCCTGCTGTCACGTTTTTCTTACACTCGCCTCCCCTTCGTCACCAGATCGACCCGGTTTCTCTACCACAACCCCCTCGCACATGGCCTGCACTCGACCGACACTCTGTTGCAGGACAACACCCGCCTTTTCCGCTCACCATTATCTGGAGGCGCCATGAGCGCACCGTCTACGCACTCGCCTCTCGTTGGCTCACTTCACTCTCCTTCGAACCACTCCGCGGATGCGTCCGTCTCTGGCAAAGCGACGGCCTACGAGGCTCACACTCCTGACAATGATGGCAAGATCCACTGGAGCGAGACGGAGCACCGCACCTGGCAAACCTTGATGGAGCGTCAACTGGCGCTGATCGAAGGACGTGTTTGCCACCAGTACCTGGAGGGGCTGGAGCGCCTTGCCCTGCCCACCGATCATATCCCGCAGCTCGATGCGATAGATCGGGTGCTGGACGACGCCACGGGATGGCGAACCGCCGCAGTCCCGGCGCTGATCCCCTTCGATACCTTCTTTGAGCTGTTGGCCAACCGGCGCTTCCCCGTCGCCACCTTCATCCGCACCCCGGAAGAGCTGGACTACCTCAAGGAGCCGGATATCTTTCACGAGATCTTTGGCCACTGCCCCATGCTGACCAATCCGGCCTTCGCTGAGTTCACCGCCACCTACGGGCGGTTGGGCCTGGCAGCCGAGCCCAAGGATCGGGTGTATCTGGCCAGGCTCTACTGGATGACGGTTGAATTCGGCCTGGTGGACACGCCAGAGGGCCGACGCATCTATGGGGGAGGCATCATTTCATCGCCACGGGAGACGCTCCACGCGCTTTCCGACGCACCGGTAACGCGTCGCTTCGATGCCCTCGATGCACTGCGTACGCCCTACCGCATCGACATCCTGCAACCGCTTTACTATGTTCTCGACAGTCTTGACGACCTCCAGACACTGGCCCAGCAGGACCTGATGGCGCTGGTGGAACAGGCCAAGGCGCTAGGACTCTTTGCCCCGCTGTTCACGCCCAAGGCGCGGTCACCCCGCGCCTGACGACCGGCAATTTCTGCCCTACCACTAGCATTTGGAGCTATCCCATGAGCGAACACCCATCGTCCCTGTCACAACAATCCTGCGAAGCCTGCCGCTGGGACGCCCCTCATGCCAGCGAGAGCGAGATGGCCAGCTGGCAAAAACAGCTGCCCGAGTGGCAGATCGTCGAGCGCGATGGCATCATGCAACTGGAGCGGAGCTATCGCTTCCGCAACTTCAAGCAGGCCCTGGCGTTCACCAACAGCGTCGGCGAGATCGCTGAAGAGGCTGGTCACCATCCGGCGCTGTTGACCGAGTGGGGCAAGGTCACCGTGACCTGGTGGTCCCACGAAATGAAGGGCCTGCACAAGAACGATTTCATCCTAGCGGCTAGAACCGACGAGGTAGCAAGTTAAATGTTCGAGAAGATTGAGCGGGTTCCCGGGGATGCCATCCTCGGGCTCATCGAGGCCTTCAAGAAAGACACCAACCCCCAGAAGGTCGATCTTGGCGTCGGCGTCTACCGCGATGCAAAGGGCAACACTCCGGTGATGCGTGCGGTCAAGGAGGCCGAGGCCCTGCTGCTCAACAACGAGACCACCAAGACCTACATCGGCTCACACGGTGCTCCCGAGTACGGTGCCGTGGTCTTGCCCATGGTGCTGGGCCAGGACTCACCGGTGCTGGAAGCTGGGCGTGCCAGTGCCACCCAGTCTCCCGGTGGCACCGGCGCTCTGCGTCTGGCGGCCGACTTCGTTGCCAGCCAGCTGCCTGGCAAGGGCATCTGGGTCAGCGACCCCACCTGGCCAAACCACCACGGTATCTTTACCGCCGCCGGTATCGCACTGCACAAGTACCCCTACGTGGATGCCGACAACCGTCTCGACTTCGACGGCATGCTGGCGGCTCTGAAGCAGATTCCCCAGGGCGACGTGGTGGTCCTGCACGCTTGCTGCCACAACCCGACGGGCTTTGACCTGAACCACGAGCAGTGGCAACAGGTGCTTGAGGTGCTGCAGGAACGTGACCTGCTGCCTCTGGTGGACTTCGCCTATCAAGGTTTCGCTGAAGGCCTGGATGAAGACGCCTACGCCGTGCGCCTGTTGGCCGAGAACCTCGACAATGTGCTGATCACCAGCTCCTGCTCGAAGAATTTCGGCATCTACAACGAGCGTACCGGTGCGCTGATCGTGGTCGCGAAGAACAACGAAGAGATGGAAAACGTTCGTTCGCAAATCGCCATTGTCGCCCGCGAGAACTATTCCAACCCGCCCGCCCACGGCGGAGCTATCGTCGCCGAAATTCTGCACTCGGCCGAGCTCGCAGGCGTCTGGCGTGAGGAACTCACGGAAATGCGTGACCGCATCAACACCCTGCGTCGCGACTTCGTCGAAGCACTGAAGCCTTACGGGCTGAGCGAGAAATATGCGCACATTGCCGAGCAGCGTGGCATGTTCTCCTACACCGGTCTGTCACCGGAACAGGTAGATCGCCTGCGCGATGAGTTTGGCATTTATATGGTGCGCTCCGGCCGTGCCAATGTGGCGGGCTTCTCTCAGGAAAACCTGCCCTACCTGGCCAAGGCGGTGGCCGCGGTCAATAGCTGAGACACCACTGACGCCTAGCCACTACCGCTATGCGGTGAGGCGTCATTGGAGAAAGAGATAACGCCCGGGTCCAGCCCGGGCGTTGTCGTATTAAGGTCAGCGCAGCAATGCCGGTAGCGCCGTTCAGCCCAGGCCATGCTTGGTCGCCCACACCGCCGCTTCCACTCGGGAGCGCAGGTCCAGCTTCTTGAACAGGTGCTTGACGTGCACCTTGACGGTGCCCTCGGCGATGTCGAGTTCACGGGCGATCATCTTGTTGGACAGCCCCCGGGCCAGGGTGCGCAGGATATCTCGCTCTCGCGCGGTGAGGCAGGACATGCCATCGTCACCCCCCGCCGGCAGCTCGCCCTTGACCACGCTGGCCAGCAACGACGCCATTTGCGGCCCCAGCACCACCTGCCCCTGCGCGGCCTCGCGGATCAGACGCAGCACTTCCTCCGGATCCATGTCCTTGAGCAGGTAGCCGTCGGCACCTTCCTTGAGCGCCCGCACCACATCATCGTCGGCATCGGATACGGTCAGGATCACGATACGACTCTTGACCCGCGCGTCGCGCATCCGCCTCAGCACCTCAATCCCATCGATCGGATGCATGTTAAGGTCCAGCAGGATCAGATTGGGCTGAAGGTCAATCGCCTTGCGCACCGCTTCCGCACCGTCGGAGGCCTCGCCCACCACCACCAGGCTCGGATCCATGTCCACCAGCTGGCGAACGCCACGCCGAAAGAGAGGGTGATCGTCCACGATCATCAATCGAAGCATGCTCATTGCCAAATCTCCTGAGTGAGTGCATCCGACCTGTGCCGGACGACACGTTCAGCTGACCGCGACAGGTAGCTGTACCAGCAGGCGCGGCAGAAAGCGGACGGTCACCACGGTGCCACATGGCTTGATGCCATTGACCGAGAGCTTTCCACTCAGGCTCCTCGCCCGCTCTTCCATGATGGCCATCCCATGGGAAATGGATGGATCTGATTGGGGTCCGATACCGACCCCATCGTCCTTGATCGACAGCTGATAATGCCCCGTCTCTTCTGCGGCAAGACTGACCGTACAGTGGCGGGCCCTGGCGTGGCGCGCCACGTTGGACAACGCCTCGCGCACAATCTGCAGTACATGAATTTCTTCGTTAGGCGTCAGCGCTAGCCCGCTCCATTGCCCTTTCAAGGTCAGCTCGAAGTCGCCCCGCTTGGAATACTCCTGCACCGTCTCATCAAGCGCCGCCTCCAGGCCCGCCTCGTGGATGCGCAGACGGAAGGTATTCAGCAGTTCGCGCAGCTGACGATAGGACGAGTTCAGCCCATGCCTCAGCTCGGCCACCACTTGCGCGACCTGTTCGTGGCGCTGCTGGTCCAGCTGCATCTGCAATCGCGTCACCTGAATCTTCAGGTAGGACAATGATTGCGCCAGGGAATCGTGAAGCTCTCTGGCAATGACGGCGCGCTCATCCATCAGCGCCAGCCTGCGCTGCTCATCGGACTTTTCCGACAATGACAGGGCCGCTGCGATCAGCCCTGCCACGGTTTCGACCAGCTCGATCTTCCACTGTGCCAACATGTGCCCAGGGGGCTGCTGGACCCGCAGTTCGCCGAAGTCGCGCCCTGCCTCGCGCACACGCACTGCATACTCATTGCCGCTGCCTGGCGATGGAGAAGATGTCATACGACTGCCCGACTCCGATCGCGCTGTCGCAGCCTCGGCTTGATGATGGGCCGCGGGCCGAGGCACAAGGCGAATCATTTCCTTGCCGGCCCCACCGGTAGTGAGCCTCAGTTCGAACGGTCCCTCGTCGGTGACCGCCTCCAATTGACGCAGGACGTCTTCAAGTTCCTCACGGGTCAACGGCGTCACGCCATTCAAACGTCGCGCCGTCAGGTACAGCATGCGCAGCGCATCATTGCTGCGCTTCAACTCATGCGTCTTGGCCGCCACTCGCTTTTCGAGCTGCCCGTACATTTCCGAAAGACTGGCATTCATCTTGTTGATCGTACGCGACAAGAGGCCAAGCTCGTCATTCCCGCGGTAGGTCGTTCTACCGGAGAAGTCACCCACCATCACACCATTTACCACCCGAATAAGATCTCTAAAAGGCGGCATGACGCCACACACAATTCTGTACACCACCATCACCATAAAAACAACAAGTATGGTCAGCGATACACCCTGAAAAACTTCCAGAAAGACCACCTTAGACTCCGCATATTTTTGCAGACTCCCAACTAGAATATCCACTTTATCGACGAACTCTGCCACCTGGTCATCGAGGCGAAAGGCATTGCCGCCGTCAAAGGCATGGATATTGGGTCGCAGGTTTTCGTGCCAGCATTCGACCACTCTGTCATAGGAATCTCTCAGGGGGTCATCCACATCGCCAGGAATCAGACTGACAATGGCTGGGCTGGCAAGAGTGGCTTCCATCTGTTCCTGCTGCCAACGGCGCCGGGGATGGTCGGCAGGCAGCAGTTCACTGGTCGACAGCAATCGGTAGGCCTGCATCCTCAGCGACCCCGCCTGATTGATGGCATCGGCGTAGCCACCCGCGCTCTGGGCGATAACGATCGAGCCCAGCAGGCTGACCAGCGCCAGACAGGCAATCGCGGCCATCGCGACCAGCATGCGCAGCATCAGAGAGCGGCGCAGGTAAAAGGCGCCGTTCATGGCTGCCCCTCGTGTCTTGTCTTCCACCACCCACTTCTATTGACCCAGATCAAGGGAGTTATCACCTAACCAATATCAGAATGTCTCATTTATGTTTCGAGGCAGATGATACGTGACGAATCTCTTAAAAACACCCGCATACCCCCATGGAGGTAAGAGACCAACCACGCTGGATATACCCTCCCATTCTGTTGATCACAATCAAGTGCCTTGCAGATACATTGTAGCAATGTTTAAGGGGACAAACCGGCACCCCTACTGAGGAAAGCACATGCTTCAACATGACTCCGTACCGCGGCGTCAGCAGAATCAAGCGCTAGGTCTGGCCACTCTGGCCTTCACTCTCTGCTTCGCCGTCTGGACTCTCTTCTCGATTCTCGGCATTCAGATCAAGGAAGACTTTGGTCTTTCTGACACTCAACTCGGCCTGTTGATGGCCACGCCGGTGCTGACCGGCTCCATTAGCCGTCTATTCCTCGGCGTACTGACTGACCGTTTCGGTGGCCGTTGGGTGTTCGGCCTGCTGATGCTGATCACGGCCACCTGCGTCTATCTGCTGACCTTTGCCAACAGTTACACGATGCTACTGGTCGGCGCCCTGGGTATCGGCCTTGCGGGCGGTTCCTTCATCGTTGGCGTCGCCTACACCTCCGCCTGGTTCGAGAAGGAACGTCAGGGTACCGCTCTGGGCATCTTTGGCGCCGGTAACGTGGGCGCTGCCGTGACCAATTTTGGCGCCCCTTTCCTGCTCCTGGCACTGGGCTGGAAGAGCACCGCGCTGGTCTATGCCACCATCATGGCCATCATGGGCGTCGCCTTCATTGTGCTGGCCAAGGAAGATCCCGGCAGTCGCTCCCGCAACGCCGTGCGCCAGCCGCTGTCCGAGCAATTTGCGCCGCTGGCCGATCTGCGCGTGTGGCGCTTCTCGCTGTATTACTTCTTCGTCTTCGGCGGCTTTGTGGCCCTCGCCCTGTGGCTGCCCCACTACCTGATCGAAGTCTACGGCCTCAGCCTGGGCGCGGCGGGCATCGTCGCGGCGCTGTACACGATCCCAGCCTCGCTGTTCCGCATCCTCGGCGGCTGGATGTCGGACCGCTACGGCGCTCGTCGGGTGATGTACTGGACCTTCCTGGCCTCGGTTATCTGCACCTTCCTGCTGAGCTATCCGCCCACCCAATACACCATCGACGGAGTGCGTGGCCCGGTCGAATTCACCTTCGCCATGCCCCTGGTCGGCTTTATCCTGCTGACCATGGTGCTGGGCTTCTTCATGTCCCTGGGCAAGGCCGCCGTGTACAAGCACATCCCGGTCTACTATCCCAAGAGCGTGGGTCTGGTGGGCGGCGCGGTAGGCATGGTAGGCGGACTCGGCGGCTTCTTCCTGCCACTGACCTTCGGCATGCTCAACGATGTCATCGGCATCTGGCAGAGCTGCTTCATGCTGATGTTCGTCGTGGTCGCCGCAGCGCTGCTGTGGATGCATCACGCGATCCGTAAAGCCGAACGCATCGAGGCTCGCGACCGCTGCGAATCCACCGATCTGCCGGAGCTTTCTACCCCCAGCAAATTCGTGCTGCAGGACTGGCGCCCGGAAGACGAGTCGTTCTGGCAGACCACCGGCCGCAAGATTGCCAGTCGCAACCTATGGATCTCGATCCCCTGTCTGCTGCTGGCCTTCAGCATCTGGATGGTGTGGTCCATGGTGGTAGCCAAACTGCCCCAGGTGGGCTTTGACTACAGCCCGAACCAGCTGTTCTGGCTGGCCGCCCTGCCTGGACTGTCCGGCGCTACGCTGCGCATCTTCTACAGCTTTACCGTGCCGATCTTCGGCGGGCGTCGCTTCACCGCTTTCTCCACGGCCTCACTGATTCTGCCGGCACTGTGGATCGGGTTTGCGGTACAGAACCCTGACACCCCCTACCTGGTGATGGCGATCATTGCCCTGCTGTGTGGCTTCGGTGGCGGCAACTTTGCCTCCAGCATGGCCAACATCGCGTTCTTCTATCCCAAGCGCGAGAAAGGCAAGGCACTGGCCATGAATGCCGGTCTTGGCAACCTTGGCGTATCGGTGATGCAGTTCCTGGTGCCCGTGGTGATTTCTACCGGCAGCTTCGTGATGTTTACCGGAGACGGCCAACCGCTGTCCGACAGCGGCATGCTGTGGCTGCAGAATGCCGGCTTCGTGTGGGTGCCGTTCATCGCTATCGCCACCGTTGCCGCCTGGTTCGGCATGAACGACATCGCCAGCGCCAAGTCCTCGTTCAAGGAACAGTCGGTCATCTTCCAGCGCAAGCACAACTGGCTGATGTGCATCCTCTATACCGGCACCTTCGGTAGCTTCATTGGTTTCTCTGCCGGCTTCCCGCTGCTGACGAAGACCCAGTTCCCGGCCATCGACGCCTTGCAGTATGCCTTCCTCGGCCCGTTTGTCGGCGCCCTCAGCCGTGCCTGGACCGGCGGTCTTGCCGATCGCTTCGGCGGCGCCCGGGTCACCTTCTGGACCTTCCTGACCATGATCGCCGGGGTCATCGGCGTGCTGTTCTTCCTGATGAACAAGACCATGCCGATGGCGTTCTACGGTTTCTTCGCCTCGTTCATGCTGCTGTTCTTCGCCACTGGCGTCGGCAACGCCAGCACCTTCCAGATGATTCCGTCGATCTTCCGCAAGGAAGTGCCGCGTCTGATGCCCAACCTGACCAGCGCTGAACAGCTGGTCCATGCAGAGCGCGAATCGGCCGCCACCATTGGCTTCACGTCGGCGATCGCCGCCTACGGCGCCTTCCTGATCCCGAAGTCCTTCGGCACCTCGATTTCGCTGACAGGCGGACCGGAAGCCGCCCTGCTTGGCTTCATCGTCTTCTACCTGCTGTGTACCGCCCTGACCTGGTTCTACTACAGCCGCAAGGGCGCAGAAATCGAACTCAATCTGGACGCCGGGCCTGCCTGCAAGGGCCGCAGCAAGGACCAACCAAAAGAGGCATCCGATGCATAGCACTGACATTCAGGGCTGACGTTGAGAGCTAGCTCTGAGCTTCAAGACTCCACCAGACCGTGACATTCGAGTCCACAAGGACCGCCTAGCATGGCCCCCGCAAGGGGGCCTTTGAGGAGACCCCCCATGAGTCACTTTCTCGATCGGCTGAGATACCTGACCAAGCGTCCTCCCCAGTTCGCCAATGGACATGGCGAAACGAGGGAAGAGACCCGCGACTGGGAAGATGGCTATCGCGCTCGCTGGCAGCACGACAAGATCGTGCGCTCCACCCACGGGGTGAATTGCACCGGCTCATGCAGCTGGAAGATCTACGTCAAGAATGGCCTGGTGACCTGGGAAACCCAGCAGACCGACTACCCCCGCACCCGCGCCGACCTGCCCAATCACGAGCCACGTGGCTGCCCGCGTGGCGCCAGCTACTCCTGGTACCTGTACAGTGCCAACCGCCTCAAGTACCCGCTGATCCGTCAGGAGCTGGTCAGCCTGTGGCGTCGGGCGCTGGACAAGCACGAAGACCCGGTGGAGGCCTGGGCCTCCATCGTCGAAGATCCGGTCCTGGCCAACCAGTACAAGCGTGCCCGTGGCATGGGCGGCTTCGTTCGCGCCGACTGGGACGAGGCCCAGACCCTGATCGCTGCGGCCAACGTCTATACCGCCAAGACCTATGGACCTGACCGCATCATCGGTTTTTCACCGATTCCCGCCATGTCGATGGTCTCCTACGCCGCCGGGGCCCGCTACCTGTCGCTGATCGGCGGAGCCTGCCTGTCCTTCTATGACTGGTACTGCGACCTGCCGCCGGCCTCCCCCCAGACCTGGGGCGAGCAGACCGACGTGCCGGAGTCCGCTGACTGGTACAACTCTGGCTATATCATCGCCTGGGGCTCCAACGTGCCCCAGACCCGCACGCCGGACGCCCACTTCTTTACCGAGGTGCGCTACAAGGGCACCAAGACCGTGTCCATCACCCCGGACTACGCCGAGGTGTCGAAGCTCACCGACGAGTGGCTGTCCGCCAAGCAGGGTACCGACGCGGCTCTGGCCATGGCCATGGGCCACGTCATCCTCAAGGAATTCCACCTCGACTCCCCCAGCGCTTACTTCACCGACTACGTCAAGCGCTACACCGACATGCCCTTCCTGGTGGCGCTGGAGCCCCGGGAAGACGGCAGCTACGCGCCCGGCAAGCAGCTGCGTGCCGCCGACTTTGATGCTTCGCTTGGCCAGGACAACAATCCCGAGTGGAAGACCGTCGCCTGGGACGAGAAGCGCGATCAGCTGGTCGTGCCCCGTGGCTCCATCGGCTTCCGCTGGGGGGAAAATGGCGGCGAGGAAAAAGGCAAGTGGAGCCTTGAGTCACTCGACGCCGACGGCCAGAAGGTCGACCTGCGCCTGTCCCTGGCCGATGCCCATGACAGCGTCGCCAAGGTGGCCTTCCCCTACTTCGGCGGTATCGCCCACGAGCACTTCGACCACGTCGAAGGCAACGAGGTGCTGCACCACTGCCTGCCGGCCAAGAAGCTGGCCCTGGCAGACGGCAAGGAAGTGCTGGCCGTCACCGTGTTCGACCTGATGTGCGCCAACTACGGTATCGACCGTGGCCTTGGTGCTGACGGCGAGGACGACGGCGCCACCTCGCTGGACCAGCTGCGTCCCTATACCCCCGCGTGGCAGCAAAAGATCACCGGCGTGCCGGCCAGCCAGTGCATTCGCATCGCCCGCGAGTTCGCCAGCAATGCCGACAAGACCCAAGGTCGCTCCATGATCATCGTCGGTGCCGGGATGAACCACTGGTACCACATGGACATGAACTACCGTGGTCTGATCAACATGCTGGTGCTGTGTGGCTGCATCGGTCAGTCCGGCGGTGGCTGGTCCCACTACGTGGGGCAGGAAAAGCTGCGGCCCCAGACCGGCTGGCTGCCGCTGGCCTTTGGTCTGGACTGGCAGCGTCCGCCGCGCCAGATGAACGGCACCTCGTTCTTCTACAACCACTCGAGCCAGTGGCGCTACGAGAAGCTCGAGGTCAAGGAGCTGCTGTCACCGCTGGCCGACCCCAGCAAGTACGACGGCAGCCTGATCGACTTCAACGTGCGCGCCGAGCGCATGGGCTGGCTGCCCTCCGCTCCTCAGCTCGGGATCAACCCGCTGCGACTGGCGGGCCCCGCGCTTGAGGCCGGCATGTCCACCGCCGCCTACACGGTCAACGAGCTGAAGGCAGGACGACTTACCTTTGCCGCCGAAGACCCGGACAACCCCCAGAACTTCCCGCGTAACATGTTCGTGTGGCGTTCCAACCTGCTGGGCAGCTCCGGCAAGGGCCACGAGTACATGCTCAAGTACCTGCTGGGCACCCGTCACGGCTTGCAGGGCAAGGACCTGGGCGAGTCCGGTGGCGCCATGCCCAAGGAAGTCACGTGGCACAAGGAAGCCCCAGAAGGCAAGGTGAACCTGTTCACCACCCTCGACTTCCGTATGTCCACCACCTGTCTGTACTCCGACGTGGTGCTGCCCACCGCGACCTGGTACGAGAAGGACGACCTCAACACCTCGGACATGCATCCCTTCATCCACCCGCTGACCGCCGCCACCGATCCGGCCTGGGAGGCGCGTAGCGACTGGGATATCTACAAGGGCATCGCCAAGAAGTTCTCCGAGGTCTGCCCCGGCCACCTGGGCGAGGAAACCGACCTGGTAACCCTGCCGCTGCAGCACGACAGCCCAGGCGAGCTGTCCCAACCCGAGGTGCTCGACTGGAAGCGCGGCGAGTGCGAGCCGGTGCCCGGCAAGACCATGCCGAGCCTGGTCGAGGTCAAGCGCAACTACCCCGAGACCTATGAGCGCTTCACCTCGGTGGGGCCGCTGCTCGAAAGCATCGGCAACGGTGGCAAGGGCATCAGCTGGAATACCGAGAAGGAGGTCGAACTGCTGCGCGGCCTCAATCACGTCAAGCTGGACGGCCCGGCCAAGGGGCAGCCGCGCATCGAGACCGCCATCGACGCCGCCGAGGTGATCCTGTCACTGGCACCGGAGACCAACGGCCAGGTTGCGGTCAAGGCCTGGGACGCGCTGTCGAAGATTACCGGACGGGACCATACCCATCTGGCGATTCCCAAGGAAGAGGAAAAGATCCGCTTCCGCGATGTGGTGGCGCAGCCGCGCAAGATCATCTCCAGTCCGACCTGGTCGGGCCTGGAAGACGAGCACGTGTCCTATAACGCGGGCTACACCAACGTCCACGAGCTGATCCCTTGGCGCACGGTCAGCGGACGTCAGCAGTTCTATCAGGACCACGCCTGGATGCGCGACTTCGGCGAAAGCCTGCTGGTCTATCGTCCGCCCATCGACACCAAGGCCACCAAGGCCATGGCGATGCCGCGTCCCAACGGCAACCCGGAAATCGCGCTGAACTGGATCACCCCGCACCAGAAGTGGGGCATCCACTCCACCTACTCCGACAACCTGTTGATGCTGACCCTGTCCCGGGGCGGCCCCATCGTCTGGCTGTCCGAGGATGACGCCCGCGCCATCGGCGTCGAGGACAACGACTGGATCGAGCTGTACAACGCCAACGGCGCCATTGCCGCCCGCGCCGTCGTCAGCCAGCGGGTCAAGAACGGCATGGCGATGATGTACCACGCCCAGGAACGCATCGTGAACGTGCCCGGCTCCGAAGTGACCGGCACCCGCGGCGGCATCCACAACTCGGTGACCCGGGTATGTCCCAAGCCGACCCACATGATCGGCGGATACGCCCAGCTGGCCTACGGCTTCAACTACTACGGCACCGTCGGCTCCAACCGCGATGAGTTCGTCATGGTGCGCAAGATGAAGCACGTCAACTGGTTGGACGGGGAAGGACAGGACAGCGTTCAGGAGGCAGTGAAATGAAGATCCGTTCACAAGTGGGCATGGTGCTCAACCTCGACAAGTGCATCGGCTGTCACACCTGCTCGGTCACCTGCAAGAACGTGTGGACCAGCCGTGAAGGCGTGGAATACGCCTGGTTCAACAACGTCGAGACCAAGCCGGGCATCGGCTACCCCAAGGAATGGGAAAACCAGGCCCGCTGGAAAGGCGGTTGGCTACGCCGCGAGGACGGCACCATCGAACCGCGTATCGGCGGCAAGTGGCGGGTACTGGCGAACATCTTTGCCAACCCGGACCTGCCGGAGATCGACGACTACTACGAGCCGTTCACCTTCGACTACCAGCACCTCCACCAGGCCAAGCGGGGTCGCCACCAGCCGGTGGCCCGTCCGCGCTCGCTGGTCTCCGGCCAGCGCATGGAAAAGATCGAGTGGGGCCCGAACTGGGAAGAAATTCTTGGCACTGAGTTCGCCAAGCGGCGCAAGGACGTCAACTTCGATCAGATCCAGGCGGACATCTACGGTCAGTTCGAAAACACCTTCATGATGTACCTGCCGCGCCTGTGCGAGCACTGCCTGAACCCTGCCTGTGTGGCCAGCTGCCCAAGCGGTGCCATCTACAAGCGCGAGGAGGACGGCATCGTCCTGATCGACCAGGACAAGTGCCGCGGCTGGCGGATGTGCGTGTCCGGCTGTCCGTACAAGAAGATCTACTACAACTGGAAGACCGGCAAGTCCGAGAAGTGCATCTTCTGCTACCCGCGTATCGAGTCCGGCCAGCCGACGGTGTGCTCCGAGACCTGTGTCGGCCGCATTCGCTACCTCGGCGTGCTGCTGTACGACGCCGATCGTATCGAAGACGTCGCCGCCTCCAAGGACGACCGCGACCTCTACCAGCGCCAGTGCGAGATCTTCCTCGATCCCCACGATCCTGAGGTCATCGCCCAGGCCAAGCGTGACGGCATCGACGACAACGTGATCAAGGCCGCCCAGGAGTCCCCAGTCTACAAGCTGGCCATGGACTGGCAGCTGGCCCTGCCGCTGCACCCGGAATACCGCACCCTGCCGATGGTCTGGTATGTGCCGCCGCTCTCTCCCATCCAGTCGGCGGTGGATGCCGGTCACGTGGAGAGCGATGGCGTGCTGCCCAAGGTCGAGTCCCTGCGCATCCCGGTGAAATACCTGGCCAACATGCTGACCGCCGGTGACGAAGCCCCTGTGCTGCGAGCGCTCAAGCGGATGATGGCGATGCGCGAATACATGCGTGGCAAGCACGTGGATGGCGAGGCTCGCCTCGACGTACTGGACGAAGTCGAGCTGAGCGTGGCCCAGGTCGAGGAGATGTATCGCTACCTGGCCATCGCCAACTACGAGGACCGCTTTGTCATCCCGACCAGCCATCGCGAACTGGCCCGCGAGGCCTTCCCGGAGCGTGGCGGCTGCGGCTTCACCTTCGGCAATGGCTGCCAGGGCGGAAGCGACGATGTCAGTCTGTTCGGCGGACGCAAGCAGACCACCACCCTGGTCGACGTTGAGCAGTACGATCCCGCTCATCCGGAGGTCGAGCATGACTGATGCCGCCACTCAAGGGCCACTCGCCCAGGGCCTGCGTGCCCTGGCCCGGCTGCTCGACTATCCCGACCGAGAGCTGATCGCGGCTATCGATGAGGTCAAGGCCGCCATTGCCGCCATGCCACTGCCGGGGGGAGCCCCCCGGCAGGCCTTGCTTGACTGGTGCGATCGCCTGCGTGATGCCCGCCTGCTGGACGTCCAGGCGGCCTATGTCGCCCAGTTCGACCGCGGCCGCGCTACCTCGCTGTTGCTGTTCGAACATGTCCATGGCGAGTCCCGGGACCGCGGCCAGGCCATGGTCGACCTGCTCAGCGAGTACGAGGCGGCTGGCTTTGCCCTGGACAGCCGCGAGCTACCCGACCACCTGCCGCTGCTGCTGGAATTCCTGTCTACCCGTAGTGCCAACGACATCGCCAGCTGGATCGGCGATGTCAGCCATATCCTGGCGCTGCTCACGGCCCGCCTGGAGAGCAAGCAGTGCGATCAGGCGCTCATCACGCGCACGCTGCTGGCCATGATCGGCGCCGAGGATCAGGTGGACACCCACCGCGAGGCGGTCGAACAGGAGTCACCCGACAACACCCCTGCTGCCCTGGACGCCGTGTGGGAAGAAGAAGCCGTCCGCTTCTCGGCCGAATCGGATCAGGACTGTGCACTGACCTCGGCGGAAGGCAGGCGTCTTGCCGAACGTCGTGGCAGCGTCCAGCCCGACACCATTCGTCTTCCCGATGCCATGCCCTCTCGACCCACTGGAGGTCTGTCATGAACTACCTGCATACCCTGCTGTTCGGCCTCTACCCTTACCTGGCGGGCAGCGTCTTTCTCATCGGCAGCCTGCTACGCTTCGACCACGGTCAGTACACCTGGAAGACCGGTTCCAGCCAGATGCTATCGTCCAAGCGCATGCGCCTGGCCAGCCCGCTGTTCCACGTTGGCATCCTGGTGATCTTCTTCGGCCACCTGGTCGGCCTGCTGACACCACACTGGGTCTACGCGCCCTTCATCAGCGCTGGCACCAAGCAGGTGTTTGCGATTCTGGTGGGGGGCCTTGCCGGTATCGCCTGCCTGATCGGTGGCGCCATGCTGCTTCACCGCCGCTTCACCGATCCCCGGGTCAAGGCGTCCTCCAGCGTCATGGACAACCTGATCATCGTGCTGCTGGTGGTCCAGGTCACCCTGGGCCTGTTGACCATCCCTGCCGCCATGCACCACCTGGACGGTGGCGTGATGATCAAGCTGGCTGAGTGGGCCCAGGCCATCGTGTTCTTCCAGGGGGGGGCCGCCTCCCATCTCGAAGGCATTGGCTTCATCTACCACCTGCACATCCTGGTGGGACTGACCATCGTGCTGATCTTCCCGTTCACCCGTCTGGTGCACGCCTGGAGCGCCCCGCTTGGCTATCTGGGCCGCCGCTATCAAATCGTGCGGCGACGCGCCTGAGGACCCTGATGATGAAAACCATTCCCTTGGAAACCTTGCCGGCCACACCTCGCCTGAGCATCCGCGTTGGCGGCGCCGTCATCGATGAGGCAGATATTGCCGGGGAAATGCAGTTTCATCCGTCATCGGATCGCGAGGCCGCCGCCAAGGCGGCGGCCCGCGCCCTGGTCATCCAGGCCCTGCTGCGACAGCGCGCCGAGATTCTGGGGATCGAGACGGGCACCCTGCATGAACCCGACGAGCGCGCCATTGCCGTCATGCTGGAGCAGGAATTGCAGATTCCGGCACCCGATGACGACGCCTGCCTGCGCTACCACGCCGCTCACCCTGAGCGCTTCTGCGAGCCCGCTCGCTACAAGGTCAGGCACATCCTGCTGGCGGCCGCCCCGGATGACGTAGCGGCCAGGGACGCCCAGCTGGCCCAGGCGGAAACCCTGATCAAGACCCTTCGCCAGCGCCCTGAGCGCTTCACCGAACTGGCCCAGCGGCATTCTCAATGCCCGTCCAAGGACCAGGGCGGCAGCCTCGGCTGGGTGGCGCGGGGTCAAACCGTCAGCGAGTTGGATCGCGCCCTGGACACCTTGCCGGAGGGACTGCATGACCGCGCGCTGCCCTCACGCTATGGCTGGCATGTGGTGTGGGTCGATGCCCGCCTCGATCGTCAGCCACTGCCCTACGCCGAGGTGAAGGAAAGCGTTCAGCATGAACTGACCGAGCAGGCCACTCGAGTGGCCCTGCGCCACTACCTGCTGGCCCTGGAAAGCGAGATTGGCGTGGAAGGCTTCACCCTCGCCGACGAGGACGCCGACGGACCGCTGATGCGCTGAATTCAAAGCGTCTAACTCGCAGCGCTGAACTCGAAGCGCTGAACTCGAAGCACCGTGCTCCCGGACGGATGCGCACCCGTACCCTTTGCATGCTTCACGGAGGCCTTGCATGTCACATACGTCAACGAGCGCCGTCTTCATTCCTCTGGATATTGCCCTGCTGACCGTGTCGGATAGTCGGGGCCTGTCGGAGGACGACAGCGGCGACTTGCTGGCTGAACGTCTTGCCCACCACGGCCATCGCCTCACCGAACGGGCGCTGGTCCCGGACGACATCTACCGCATCCGCGCCCAGGTCAGCGCCTGGGTCCTGCGCGAAGACATCCAGGTGGTGCTGGTCAACGGCGGCACCGGCTTTACCGCACGGGACAATACCCCGGAGGCACTGACGGTGCTGTTCGATAAGGTCGTCGAAGGCTACGGCGAGCTGTTCCGCCAGCGCTCGTTCGAGAGTATTGGTACCTCGACGATACAGTCCCGTGCCATCGCCGGCATCATCGACCGTACCCTGGTCTTCGCCATGCCCGGTTCCCCCAAGGCCTGCGCCATGGCCTGGGATGAGATACTGGCGGCCCAGCTCGATGCCCGCACGCGTCCCTGCAACTTTGTGGCCATGGTCGTCAACGACCCCCAGCGCTGCGCCAGCCGCCAGTCCTCGCAGGCGATGGACCACCGTCTGGAAGAGGTCTGATATGAGCGACACCTGCAGCTGCGACACTCCCAAGGAATCGCGCCCACTCATCGACCTGTGGCAGGCCCGGGATCAGGTCACTGCGCTGGCCACCCCGGTGACGGGAACAGAATGCGTGCGCAGCCATCACGCGCGAGGCCGTGTGCTGGCGACGTCCCTGCATGCCCGCATGGACGTACCCAACGTCGATAACAGCGCCATGGACGGTTACGCGCTGCGCCTGGCCGACCTCAAGGACCATGTGGGGCTACCGGTACTGCTGCGAGTGCCCGCCGGAAGCATGCCTGAACCATTGCCCTTCGGCGGCTGCGCTCGGATTTTCACCGGGGCTCCCATTCCCCATGGCGCCGACGTGGTGGTCCCCCAGGAACACGTGCGACTGGACGACAAGGGGCAGATCTACTTTCCCAAGGACCTGCGCCAAGGCCAGCACATTCGCCGTCGCGGCGAAGAGCTACGCGAGGGCGCACTACTGCTGGACGCCGGTGAGCGTCTGGACGGCATTCGCCTGGCCTTGCTGGCCGCGCAGGGCTTGACCGATGTGCCCTGCCGACCGCGCCTGCGTGTGGCGATCATCAGCACCGGTACCGAGCTGGTCAACCCGGGGCAGGCGCTGTCGCCCGGGCAGATCTATAACTCCAATGCCGAGATGCTGCATGCCCTCGCCCAGGACCAGCATGTCGAACTGGTAGATCTTGGTAACATCGAAGACACCCGTCAGGACCTCGAGAACGCCCTGCGCTATGCCTCCCGCCAGGCAGACCTGATCGTCTGCTCCGGTGGCGTATCCGTGGGTGAGGAAGACCATGTCAGGCCCTGCCTGGAGCAACTTGGCGGCATCAGCCTCAGTGGCGTGGCGATGAAGCCGGGCAAGCCCTTCACCCTGGGCTACATCGGCGAATCCCAGGCTAGCGGCACCCCATTGCTGGGACTGCCCGGCAACCCCACCGCAGCGCTGGTGTCATGGCACCTGCTGGGGCTTCCGCTATTGCAGCGGCTGCAAGGGCGCAACCTGGCGCCCCTCGCCCGCTTTCCCGTCCATGCAGGGTTTACCTTCCGCGCCAATCCAGCACGCCACCAATTGCTGAGGGTATATCTCGACCACAGCGATGTGGCCCCGGTGGCACGCATCGCCGGCGCCCAAGGCTCCAATATGCTGAAATGTGCCGCCCACGCCGACGGCTATCTGGTGGTACCACCAGGCCTTCAGGTGGTGCCCGGTCAACGCCTGGACTACCTGCCCCTGAGTCAGTTCGCCCGTTGATGCTGACACCGCAGCGACGCTGCCAGCACAGGGGCCGAGTATGGACCGTGGCCTCTCACTGTCAGCGCCCGACAGCGTGCTAGCGCCTGCGTCGGCGCCTGCACCTAGTGGTGTGACAAACCATATTCCCGCTCCACCAGGGAGACTCGGACCCTGTAGCTGGCATACCAGCGCTCGCGCCCCATGGCCTGAGCTTGACGATGGTCGAGCTGGGCCTTCCAGGCGCGGATGGACACCAGGTCGGCCCAGTAGGATACGGTGATGCCGAGGCCATTTTCGCCGTCCTCACGGGCCGATTCGATGCCAAGAAAACCCGGCTGCTGCGCAGCCAGTTCGACCATCTTGTCCGCCATGTCGGCGTAGCCGTGATCGCCGGCAGTGCGTAAGGACGTGAAGACGACCGCATAGTAGGGTGGCGTGGGGGTAGCGGCAAAAAGGCTCACCGGGGAAGGTCTCCTTGGGCTGTCTGATCGTTCACTCGGGCCATGGAGTAGGCGCTGACGTAGGTCCCGTTTCTGAAGGCAAAATGTCGCGACTCGCCCTCGATGTCAAAGCCGAATCCATGGTACAGCGCAACCGCTCGCGCATTGTCGACGTAGACCGTGAGCTCGATGCGTGTCACTGCCAGCCAGTTGTCGCATAGATCCAGCATGCTGGCCATCAGCGCGCGGCCCACCCCCTGTCCCTGGACATCATCTCTCACCCCCATGCCGAAGGTCGCCACGTGACGTCTTCGCGGAGAACGACACTGCTCGAGCCCCAGGCTACCGACAAGCTCATCGTTGAGCGTCGCCACAAGGAAGTGGAAGTGCTCATCGAACGACGCCAGGCGTTCCTTCCACAGACGGGTGCTGGGAAATGGCAGTTGCAAGGTGTCGGCAAAGACAGGGGCTCGTTCATAGAGGCTCCTGAGGCCTTCCGCATCTTCGGGCTCTGCCCGCCTGACGACAACGTCCATATGGCTAACCTCCCTTCAAGCCATGCTCATTGACGTACTCATCGACGCGACGCCATTCATTGCTATCGATGCTCTGCAGATCGACTTCCTCGACGCTGTCCCAGAGCAGACCTGGCGCCACTCTCACGGTGCGCCTCAAGTACCCCCTCGCCCCAATATCTTTCATCTGCAATTCGATCACGAGGTCCGGAGTATCGACATGCCGATAGAGGATGGTCTGTGTTTTATAGGGCGTGACGAGCTCGAAAAGACGCAGCGTTGTCGTCGAGTTGATACTCTTTCCGATGCCAAAAAACACACTGACAAGCCCGACAACCAGCACAACAACAACGAGAAACCCCTTCACATGACGTCACCTCGCGGTACTTTAGCTTGCAGAGCTTTACCTCGCAGCGCTTTACCCCATAGCGCTGACCCTCGCACTGCTATGACTCACCCAACCATCACACCATGGCTCATCAGCATCGTGTACCGACGCCATCGTTCGATAGCGTTGGCTAACAGCCTCATAGCTCGATGTACCACTTTGGCTTTATTCGCCCAAAGTCTCTGCGGACGTTGTTTTTCAGTGACTTCTTCGAGTCCAGCACGACAGCACTCCCGTCCCGCCGGTAAAACACCACCCAATGCCAGAATGGCGTGCCTCTCTCCAGGCGCCACTTGATCGCCAGCAGGGCCCTGTCGGGAAGCTGGTCCCAACCGCTGAACGCCGCTTCCCCGGCTGCTGCTTCAACACCCAATGCCTTAAGCAGGCGCCGAACATGATCCGTGCCGGACCACAGCGTGGGATCCTCGGCGAAGATCCCCAGCGCGTTCGCCTCAACCTTCGCCTGGGCGTAGTCGATACCGGCAAGGGTGGCGCAAGCGGCGATGCCACAACCGGAGATTTCTTCCTGCACCACGGGCGTCATTTCCCTGCATCTCCGCTATCAGTGTCCATCAAGCCCTCCACCGTGCTCAGAGGAACCCATCCCACCTGCCCCAACGCATTCTCGACACGGCCCCATCCCATCAGCTGATCCAGCACGTGCAGGCGCTCACCCACCTGGGTATTCAATTCCGTGGCGTCATAGTCCCGTGTGGCGATCCCCCTTTGCGGGTCGTCTGTCGCCTCGAGATAGGCAAGAGGCGCCCAACCGACCTTGCCGTCCCGGGTGGTGGTTCTCACCCAGCCCGGATATTCCAGATCCTCGTCACCCAGATGCACCTCATCGCCGCTCTTGAAGGTAATGGGGTCCGGGTATTCAGAGATGTGGGCCCAGATCACGACCACCTTCATCGTCATCTTCCCTCCTCTTCTTCTCTCTTCTCTCTTCTCTCTTCTCTCTTCTCTCTTCTCTCTTCTCTCAACCTCAGCTCCTTTCCACCTTTCCTGCTCAGCGCCTCAGCTCCTCTGCCACGGCTGTCTCGAGAAACATTGCAGGCAGGCGATGATCGTCAAGGGGCCAACGCCCTCAGCTTACCCGCGCTCAGCAGTAAACGCCCCACCGTGCCAGTGCCGAAAACGGCAGCATCGTCACCGTGCTAAAGCAAACACCAGCGCCGAGGATCATCACCCCACCGGTTGCCTCAAAATAACTTTCTACCAAGTTCTTCTTGCTGTTATCGCCGGATTGACCACCCGCCCAAAGGCCTCTTCCCCCTAAGTAAACTTGGCTTTTTCAGCATAGACCCACTTCTTTGCCCTGACGACAGCGGGTAACAATCCCTGGCCTTTTTTCCCCCATAAACTACGACACCCCGGCGGGCGTTGCCCGTCGGGGTGTCGTGGTGTTGGCGTTGTGCCTGGTAGCGTGTTACGCCACCAGCCTGCCCTGGCGGTCTATCGGTTGGGTTTTCACCCTATCGCTTTGCCTTGGCTTTCCTCTGCGGGTTGTCGCTTCACGCCGCGTAGCGAGACACGGCCAGCCCGTTGGGGTCGATGGCGGGTGCACGACCGTCGATCAGGTCAGACAACAGCTGAGCGCTGCCGCAACTCATGGTCCAGCCCAGGGTGCCGTGGCCAGTATTGAGCCACAGGTTGTCGTACTTGGTGGCACCGATGATCGGAGTGGAGTCCGGGGTCATGGGACGCAGTCCCGTCCAGAATTCGGCCTTGGCCAGATCACCACCTTCCGGGAACACGTCGCGCACCACCATGGAGATCGTCGCACGACGCTTTTCCGCCAGGCTGAGGTCGTAGGAGGCAAGCTCCGCGGTGCCGCCAACGCGAATACGGTTGTCGAAGCGCGAAATGGCTACCTTGAAGGTCTCATCCATCACCGTGGACTGGGGCGCACCGCCATCATCGAGCACTGGCAAGGTCAGGCTGTAGCCCTTGACCGGATAGATGGGCAGGCGGATGTCCAAGTCCCGCGCCAGGAACGGCGAGTAGCTACCCAACGCCATGACGTAGGCATCTGCGGTCAACTCTCCGGCACTGGTGTGCACTGCCTCGACCTTGCCAGACACGCGAGTCAGCCGCTCAATGGTGGTGTTGAACAGGAACTCGACGCCCAGCTTCTCGCGGCAGTAGTCCGCCAGACGATTGGTGAACAGGTGACAATCACCGGTCTGGTCATCGGGCAGGTGAAGACCACCCACGAACTTGCCGGGCACCCGCGCCAGCGCCGGCTCGACGTCAGCGATGCGACTGGCATCCAGCAACTCATGACGCACACCGCACTGCTCGAGTACCTTCATGTCCTTGCCGACGGCCTCGACCTGCTTTTCGCTGCGGAACAGCTGCAGCAGCCCCTTCTGGCGGTCTTCATAACGAAGGCCAGTCTCATCACGCAGGGCATTGATGCAGGCACGGCTGTGTTCGGCGACGCGTACCATGCGCTCCTTGTTGATGGCGTAGCGCTCGGGGTTGCAGTTGCTGAGCATCTGCATCATGAAGCGACCCATGGTCGGGTCCATCTTGGGCTGGATCTTGAGCGGAGCGTGCTCCTGAAACATCCACTTCACGGCCTTCTGTGGAATGCCCGGCGCTGCCCAGGGAGAAGAGAAGCCGAAGGACACCTGGCCCGCATTGCCATAGCTGGTCTCCATGGCAACGGAAGGCTGGCGGTCCACGACCCGGACCTCATGACCCTGACGTGCCAGATAGTAGGCCGTTGTTACACCCACCACACCTGCGCCCAGAACCAATACCTTCATGTCGCCGCTCCTCTATTCTCATTGTTGGTGCCACGCCCGTCAGGGGCGCTGTCATGCCAGCCGTTGATGCAATGAGCCGCAGCTACGGGCTGCGGCTCGACATGACGCGAGTATAGAGGGGCTAAACCAGTGTTTTATTCTTTTTTTGCCCATATGCACGAGATGGGAGAACGTTTTTTACCCACTAAGTAGAAGCATTAATCGCTTAACGACACAAAAAAAGCAATATCCACTACCCCTTCAAACCGCAGTGCCGCAGCGCTTGGGTCGCGACAGGGTGCGGCGCAACAGCAGGTAAGCGGCAAGGCCCGCCAGCAGGTTACCCAGCGCGGCTCCCATGCCGAGACCGCTGACCCCGCCTATCAGGATCACCCCGAGCCACAGACAGGGTAGATAGCACACAAACAGCCTGGCCGCGGACAGCAGCATCGCCCGCATCGGCCAGCCAAGCGCATTACCGGCGGACACTACCAGCATGCAGACTCCCAAGGCGGCGTAGCTGGGTGGCATGAAATGCATCAAGGTCGCCAGTGATTGGCTGACATCCTCCGTCCCGGCCAGCATGCCGGCCAACCATGGCGCGGCCAACGCCAGGACGATACCAAGGGCCAGTTGCCACCCCACGACTACCTTCAATGCCAGCCGCATCAGACGGTGAACTTGAGACCAGTCCCCCGCCCCATAACAGCGTCCGAGCCAAGGTGGCAGCGACATGGTCAGCGCCAGCACCACCATCAGCGACACGGTTTCCAGGCGGCTGGCCAAGCCCCAGGCCGCCACTGCCGCATCACCCAGCCCCGACACGGTCGAAATCGCGAGCATGGCCGCGAGCGGCGGCATTAGCTGGCTGATCATGGCGGGACAGGCAACACTGGCAAAGGCCTTGCCAGAGCTTCGCCACTCCTCGCCGAGGCCTTTTAACGCGAGCCACTCGCGCCCCTTCAGCTGCCAGGCCAAGACGCCAAGGCCGCTGCCGAAGGCCAGTACCGTTGCCCAGGCAGCGCCGGGCAGCCCCAGCCCCTGCCAGTCACCGATACCAAAGATCAGCACAGGGTCGAGGGCGAGGTTCACCAGGCTGGTCAGGACCATCATGCTGCCAGGCAGGCTGGTATTGCCGTGGGCACGAAACAGGCTATAGCCAAAGTACACCAGGGCGCCTAGCCAGGCCGCGATCAGCTGTGGCGCCCAGTAGGCACGAATCAGCGCTCGCGCATCGCTGTCAGCCCCCAGGGCACTGAAGATCGGGGTCTGCAGGACCCACAGCAGCAGCGCCAACGCCCCGATGGCGAGCGTACCCATCATCAGCGACAGGCTTCCCAGGCGCTGTGCTCTCACCGCCTCGCCCGCCCCCAGCGCGCGCGATATCAGGGCGGCAATGGCGATCCCCATGCCAACCTGGACACCAATCACCAGAAACGACAGGGGAAAGGTATAGGACTGCGCCGCCAGGGGAGCTGTCCCCAGGCGCGCCACAAATGCAGAGTCGACGAGTTGAAAGCCGAGCAGCGATAGCACCCCGATCGCCATCGGCCAGGTCTTGCGCCACAGGGTTGGCCCTAAGGCGCTGGAGTCGGAACTTAGGTGCACGGTATCTCCGATTGGTAGGTCTGGCCGCGTATGGTATAGCAACGCCGCAGCGCGCTCACCCTATCCCGCAACCACAGACCCCGGGCCTGGGCCCGGGGTCGTCGTACAGCCTGCGTGACGCCGCGTGTTACTGGCGAATGCCTTCGAACGTCACGTAAAGCTCAAGGCTGCGCATCGCTTCGGGGAACTTGCTCATGTCGATGTCGTAGTCGCCCAGCGCGAGCTCGGTCGAGCCCTCGAAACCTGCGCGGTAGCCACCCCAGGGATCTTCGCCCTCGCCCAGCAAGGTCACCGGCATTTCGATGGTATTGGTCACGCCATGCAGGGTCAGGTCGCCGGTCAACACGCCTTCTCCATCGCCGGTGGACTCAAACCCGGTTGAGGTGAAGGTGGCCGTCGGATACTCGTCGGCGTTGAGGAAGTCGCCGCTCAGGATATGCTTATCGCGTTCAGCGTGATTGGTCGTCAGGCTGGTCACGTCGACCTCGAGCTGCGCCGAGGCGCTGGCAGTGTCTTCACCATCGTAGCTGAAGGTGCCGTCAAACGACTCGAAGCTGCCGAGAATGTAGGAGTAGCCGAGGTGGCTGATCTTGAACTGGATAAAGGCGTGCTGCCCCTCCGAATCAATGGCGTAATCAGCGGCCTGAGCTTGCGCCAGGGGCAATAGAGAGCCAGCGGCCAGGGCGGCAATAGCGGTCTTCTTGAGCATGTCTTTCTCCTTGTGATGACGTCAGTCGTGCGTGAGTGACGTAACGCGTTCAACGACCTTTCGATTCGGCCGCATGTCGTCCTTGCTGTGACAGCCGAGGATCGAGCATACGCCGCAATGTGTCCTGACGGTCGACATAGTGGTGCTTGAAGGCCGCCAGTGCATGTCCTGCCGACAGAATGATCAGCACCACAGCGCTGTACCAGTGCACCACCCCTGCCCGTGACGCCTGCTCAGGCAGGTCACTGATCACCGCGGGAAGCGTGAACATGCCGAGCACCTCGATGCCCTTGCCATCCGCGGTAGAGATCAAGTACCCGCTGATCAGCACCGCCAACATCAGTACATAAAGCGCCAGATGCCCCCAGGAGGCCGCCTGACGTTCCAGCCGCGACCCGTGGGCGGCAGGCGTCGGCTGTGCCAGGCGCCAGGCTATCCTGCCCAGAATCATCAGCATGACCAGAACGCCGATGCCGCGGTGCCACCAAGGTGCCAGGTGATACCACTCACTGTAGTAGTCGAGCCCCGTCATCCACCAGCCCAGGGCGAACAGCCCGACGATGGCTACTGCACTGCTCCAGTGCAACACAATGGCGAGAAGCCCCCAGCCCCTTGGTGAATTGCGCCACATGACGGCGTCCTCTGATTCATCGATGAAATCGAGCTTAACTCATGTTGAGGCGCCAATCCGTGGAAAAATTCCGAATGATTGGTTCAATAAAACTGAGTCTGTCGTGGGGCTGAGCCCTCACGCTGCGTCGGCGTTATCGCTTGCGCAAAGATCGGACAGCTACACAGAAACGCCGCGAGCACCATCGGCTCTCCCGATGGCTGTCAGACCAGGCCCCAGCTCCGACGTTGGAGCCAGAGATGGTAAGGACGGAGTGCCAGACGGCGATATTAGGTTCGTCTGGATAGAACGACGCTAGATAGAGTACGGCTGGACAAGGACGGCAGAGCAGTGAATACCGCTCAACGAATAGCATTGGAAAGATACGGACGATGACGCAGACAGGAAGGAAGCATCAGCGGTCCATGAGACGGAAGTGGATCTGCTCTTGCAGGGGCCAGGCGGCCCCCGCAAGAGGGAAAACGATCAGCGAAGCGCGTCCAGGCCGCGAGCCAGATCAGCCTTGATATCGTCAAGATGTTCGAGCCCGACCGCAATACGAATCAGATTCTCGGAAATCCCGGCGATGGCTTTCTGCTCATCGGACAACCGCCCATGCGTGGTGGTGGCCGGGTGAGTGATGGTGGTCTTGGCATCGCCAAGGTTGCCGGTGATCGATAGCATGCGGGTCGCATCGATCACTGACCAGGCCTGCTCGCGGCCCCCTTTCACCTCGACCCCAAGCACCGCGCCAAAGCCCTGCTGCTGCTCACGCGCGACCTCATGCTGGGGATGGCTTTCCAATCCACTGTAGTGCACGCGCTCCACTGCAGGGTGGGCTTCGAGCCACTGTGCCAGCGCCAGCGCAGAAGCGGCGTGGGCCTGCATGCGAAGACTCAAGGTCTCAAGGCCCTTGGTAAAGATCCAGGCATTGAAGGGGCTAAGGCACGGCCCACAGGTCCTGACCACGCCAAAGACTTCCTCGAGCTCCTTGTCACGGCCCACCACAGCCCCACCAATCGCTCGCCCCTGACCGTCCAGGTACTTGGTAGCAGAATGCACCACCAAGTCCGCACCTAGTGCGAGTGGACGCTGCAGCGCAGGGGTCAGGAAGCAGTTATCGATGGCCAGCAATGCATCGTGACGATGGGCCAGGTCTGCCAGTGCACGAATGTCCGCCACCTCGGAGAGAGGGTTTGACGGTGTCTCGGCAAACAGCAGGCGAGTCGCCGGCGTGATGGCCGCTTCCCAGGCTGCCAGATCCGACAGCTCGACGTAGCGGGTCTTGATGCCGAACTTGCCCAGATACTTGTCGAACAGACTGACCGTCGACCCGAACAAGGAGCGTGAGGCCACGATCTCATCGCCTGAGGACAGCAATGCCAGCGCCGTGGACAGAATGGCTGCCATGCCAGAACTGGTCGCGACACAGCGCTCGCCGCCTTCCATCGCGGCCAGGCGGCGCTCGAAGGTGCGCACCGTGGGGTTGGTGAAGCGCGAGTAGATATTCCCCGGCTCCTCACCACCAAACTTGCGCGCCGCTTCGGCTGCACTGCCGTAGACAAAGCTCGAGGTGGTGAAAATCGGCTCACCGTGCTCCTGCTCGTGGGTGCGATCGTGCCCTGAGCGAATCGCCAGGGTGTCGATGTTCCACGTATCCTGCGTCGAATCCTGCATCTTGCTCTCCCTGACTGACGGCCGACGACCCCGACACCGGGCCTGGTCAGGAATCGACCCGGCCCGCTGCGCTGGCTATCAGTCTATATCGTCCTGATTGTGCATGCCGACCAGTGCGTGATCTCCGGCACTTTGTTCCTGCTTGGCACCGTCATTACGCGACGCTTCCAACTCGGCCAGGTACGCCTCGTCGATGTCTCCAGTAATGTACTTGCCATCAAACACCGAGCAGTCGAACTCGTCCAGAGCAGGATTGACTTCACGGCAGGCTGCCTTGAGGTCCTCGAGATCCTGGTAGACGATGCGATCGGCACCGATCAGCTCGCCCACTTCGGCCTCGCTGCGCCCGTGGGCAATCAGCTCGTTGGCCGCCGGCATATCGATGCCGTACACGTTGGGATAACGCACGGGCGGTGCGGCAGAGGCAAAGTAGACCTTGTTGGCCCCGGCGTCGCGGGCCATCTGAATGATCTGCTTGCAGGTGGTCCCGCGCACGATGGAGTCATCGACCAGCAGTACGTTCTTGCCCTTGAACTCGACATCGATGGCATTGAGCTTCTGACGCACGGACTTCTTGCGCTGGGTCTGCCCCGGCATGATGAAGGTACGACCGATATAGCGGTTCTTCATGAACCCTTCCCGGTACGTCACGCCCAGATGCTGTGCCATCTCCAGCGCCGAGGTGCGGGAGGTGTCGGGAATCGGAATGACCACGTCGATATCGTGCTCTGGCCATTCGCTCTTGATGCGATCGGCCAGCTTACGGCCCATCTGCAGGCGCGTGCCATAGACGTAGGCACCGTCCAGCAGAGAGTCGGGGCGAGCCAGATACACATGCTCGAAGATACAAGGCGCCAGCACCGGACGGTCCGCACACAGCTGGGTGTGATAGTTGCCGTCCATGTCCACGAAGATGGCCTCGCCCGGCGCCAGGTCACGCTCAAGCTCAAAGCCACCCACGTCCAACGCAACAGACTCGGACGCAATCATGACTTCCTGGCCGTCACCCTGGTCACGGGTACCAAATACCACGGGGCGAATACCTTGAGGATCACGGAAGGCTACCAGGCCAACGCCGTTGATGACCGCCACCGCGGCATAACCACCGCGGCAACGCCGATGCACGCGACGCACCGCGTCAAAGATATCGCCAGGTTCCAGGTGCGGCCCCTGCTTGCCCAGCTCATGGGCGAACACGTTGAGCAGAACCTCGGAATCGGAGCTGGTGTTGATATGGCGCAGGTCCGACGAGAACAGCTCTTTCTTGAGCTGCTCGGAGTTGGTCAGATTACCGTTGTGAGCGAGCGCCAGCCCGTAAGGAGAGTTGACGTAGAACGGCTGGGACTCGGCCTCGCTGGAAGAACCGGCGGTAGGGTAACGGACATGGCCAATACCCAGATTGCCCTTGAGCCGCGCCATGTGGCGAGTGTGAAACACATCACGAACCAGACCATTGCTCTTGCGCAGCAGGAAACGGCCTTCGTTCCAGGTCATCATGCCCGCCGCGTCCTGACCGCGATGCTGTAGCACCGTCAGAGCGTCGTAGATTGCCTGGTTAACCGCCTGCTTGGCCATCAGGCCGACGATACCGCACATTCAACTTACCTCATTTGCCGTGAAACGCCGGCCGCAAGGCCAGCGCAAGAGTCGTCTGTCACTGCCGAAGTCAGAGCGCCGTACCGTTTGCTCTGCTCGCATCGTCGATGGCAGGTCCTTCTGCCTCACCGCCCGAAGACGGCGAAGATGGTACCGGGGACTGTCCTTGAGAGTGCCCTTCAAACTGTCCTTGAGACGGCGTCTGCATGTCTGGCTGCGGAAGCTCGCGCAGAGACTCGGGGAAATCCGGCAAGCGCCCGTCAAAGTCACTCAGCTGCCCCAGCCCCCAGTCACGCAATTGCTCGAAATGGGGGCGCACGCTGGCGTCTTGCCAGGCCTTCAATTGATCCAGCGGGGTAAATCCGATCAGCAGCGTCACAAGGGTCAGCACGGCTGTCGCCTTCACCCCGCCAAACACTGCGCCGGTGAGTCGGTTGAGAAACCCCGCCCCGACCCACTCCACCGCTGCCTGCACCATGCGGATCAGAATACCCCCGACCAGGATGGTAACGATGATGATCAACACGAAGGCGACGATCAGGCGGCCGTCCGGGCTCTCTATCCACTTGCCCAATAGATCGGCAACGGGCTCGGAAAACATCCGCGCCGCCAACAGGGCCACGATCCAGCTCGCCAGGCCAAGCGCTTCCCTGACCAAGCCTCGCACGAAGCCCGCGCCCACTGCCAAGGCCAGTGCCGCCACAAATACCCAGTCCACCCAGGTCGCAAGCATCAGCTATCCACCTTGACCAGCAAGCCCTGAAGGTTCTCACGAGACTTGAGCTCGCCCATGACCCCCTCGGCATCTTCCGAGGCCGCAAAAGGCCCCACGTAGACGGTTGTCAGCGAGTTGCTGCGGGCACGCGAGTAGGCAGGATAACCTTGATCGCGCAGCTTGTTCATCAGTCGATCAGCATTGGCGGACTCACCGAAACTGCCCACCTGAACGGCCCATTCACCGCCCTGCACCGCGGACGTGGCGGCGCGACCCTCTCGCTGATCCGCCTGGCGCGCCAAGGCAGCGATGGGGTCTTCAGCAGGTTCCTGACGCGGCGAGTCGGTGGAGGAAGACGACGTGGAAGCAGAGGACGAAGCGCCCTGGCCTGCCCCATTCTGGCGATCGGCGTCGGCGTTGGTGCCGGCAGTCACCTGCTCTGCGGGCCCCGGGTCAACCTGTGACTGGGTGGACGCATTGGCGCTGTTCTGCTGCTCACCCGATGAGGCTGACTCGTTGGCCCCCAGCGTGCTGGGCGGCGTGGGGTCCGCCACATCACGGCGCTCTACGTCCACTGGAGGGTCGATGGTCAGCACCGGCTCGGGCCGCTGCTGCTCTGACTCCGGCTCATCGAACAACAGGGGAATAAAGATGACACCCAAGGCCACCACGATGATGATTCCGCTAACGCGCTCGCGCATTCCGTATTTCATGTCGCTCCCTCGCAGGCATTGCCGGTTCCGGTCTGTCGGTCGCTCTGACGCTCCCCCTGACATTCCCTCTGACGTTCCCACCTCGCCAGTATGGCAGCAACGGTGAAGAAGGAACCGGTGACCAGAACGTCATCCGCTTCGCCGAAGCGCGATTCAAGCCAGTCCGCCCCTGCGTCAGGCGTGTCAGCCTGGTGCATCACGACGCCTCCCAGCTGTTCAATGCGCGCGGCCAGGTCCTGGCTGGGGCGACCTCGCGCCCCCTCGAGAGTCACCGGGACCCAACCGTCGACCACCGGCGCCAGCTCAGCCAGGACGCCATCGGCATCCTTGTCCTCCAGCATACCGATCAGGCACCACAGGCGCCCGCTTGGCTCGTCACCCCCTAAGGCGTGTCGACGGCTGTGGAGACGAGTGGCCAGGTAGGCGGCGGCATGAGGGTTGTGGCCGACATCCAGGCACCAGCGACCCTGCCACTGCATGCGCCCCGGTAGCGATACCTGGGCAAACGCGGCTTGGCAGGCCGATGCCTCCAGACTGCCCCGGGCCAGCCACAGCGCCTGTAGCGCACTGGCGGCATTATCCCGCGGCAAGCCCGGGTCGGGTAGATTTCCCACGCGAACCGTCGCGCCGTCCAAGGCAGTGCCCTGCCAGGACCAGCTGGCACCGCTGTCCTGCTGGGTGACTGAACCAGAGGGCGACTGGGGAGTCGACGGATACGAGGCGTGTTGGAACGCCTGGCCAAGGGCGAAGACTGTCGCACCAATGCGGGCAGCATGCCCCGGCACGCTGTCGGGTAGAGCGGTACTACCGAGCACGGCGGGCTTGCCGGAACGCATGATGCCGGCCTTCTCGCGGCCAATCACGGTGATATCGTTGCCGAGAAACGCCGCATGGTCCTGGGCCACGGTAGTGACCACGGCCACATCCGGGTCGACCACATTGACGGCATCCAGCCGCCCTCCCAGACCCACCTCAAGAACGGCCAGCTGAGGCTTGGCTTGGGCGATGGTCCACAGCGCCGCCAGGGTTCCCACTTCAAAATAGGTGAGGCTGACCGGCGTTGGCGACAGACGGGCCTGCTCAACCCGAGCAAAACCCTCCATCAACACCGCATCGCTGGCCTCACGCCCGTCGAGGCGCAGGCGCTCGTTGTACCGCACCAGATGCGGCGAGGTGTACGCCGCCGTCGTCATCCCGTGGGCCCGCCCCAAGGCTTCCAGCATGGCCACGGTGGACCCCTTGCCGTTGGTGCCGGCCACGGTGATCACAGCCTCGGCGATGGGCTCAGCGGTCAGCCCAAGCCTGCCGGCGACCGCGGCAACGCGCTCGAGACCGAGGTCGATGCCCACAGGGTGGGCAGCTTCCAGCCGAGCCAGCCAAGCGTCCAGAGTGGTGGGAAGGGCGTGCTCGTCCATGAATCAGCGCGGAGCGTCCTGGGGACGGTCAGCGTGGCTGTCCTCCGACGCAGACCCGACATCCTCATCGTCCACTGCACGCAGAGCCTCTGGCTGTGGCGCGTCGGCCATGGCCAGGTTGCGCTCGGCTGCCTCGGCGGCATCCACCAGGTCGGGCGCATCCTCATCCGGCAAGCCTGCCGCCGGTTGATGGGTCAGCTTGCGCAGTACTCCACCGATACGGGCCCGCATGTCATGGCGATGGATAATCATGTCGACGGTGCCGTGCTCGAGCAGAAACTCGCTGCGCTGGAAGCCTTCAGGCAGCTTTTCGCGCACGGTCTGTTCGATAACGCGGGGCCCGGCAAAGCCGATCAGCGCGTTCGGCTCGGCCACGTTCAGGTCGCCCAGCATGGCCAGGGAGGCAGACACGCCACCGAAGACCGGATCGGTCAGCACCGAAATGTAAGGCACACCCGCCTGCTTCAGGCGCTCCAGAGCGGCAGAGGTCTTGGCCATCTGCATCAACGAGAACAGCGCTTCCTGCATGCGCGCACCGCCGGAGGCAGAAAAACATACCAGCGGCTGGCCCTGTTCCAGGGCAATGGTCGCGGCACGCACGAACTTTTCACCCACCACGGCGCCCATGGACCCGCCCATGAAGGTGAACTCGAAGGCCACCGCCACCACCGGGATGCCATCCAACGAACCGCGCATGGCGATCAGGGCGTCATTTTCGCCGGTATCCTTCTGGGCCGCCGCCAGGCGGTCCTTGTACTTCTTGGAGTCACGAAACTTGAGACGATCTACCGGCTCCAGGTCAGCGGCAATCTCTTCGCGACCTTCCTTGTCGAGGAACCAGTCCAGGCGCTTGCGTGCCGTCAGGCGCAGATGATGGTCACACTTCGGGCACACATTGTGATGCTTTTCGAGTTCGGGCAAGTACAGTACCGACTCGCACTTGGGGCACTTGCGCCACAAGCCATCCGGCACGCTCGCCCGACGATCCTTGCGCTGAATGCGGCCCACCGAGGGCACAATCTTGTCTAGCCAGCTCATGTCAGAAGTCTTCCGTTGCAACGGCCGCCGGCCATGGCCGACGACAGGGTCGAATCTCTACCCTGGATGCCTGTCAGGCGTCCAGGGCATGGCGTATCTCTGTCATCACCGCCTTAATCTCGGCGATGGCGTCATGAGGAGCGTCACAGTGTTCAGCAATGCGCGATACCAGGGCGCTGCCGACGATCACACCATCGGCGACCTTGGCCACCTCTGCTGCAGAGGCCCCATCCCGAATGCCGAAGCCGACGCACAGCGGCAGATCGGTCAGCTGCCGCAGGGGCGCCAGATGCGCTGCTACGTCGTCAGCATTGAGTCGCGCCGAACCAGTCACTCCCTTGAGCGACACATAGTAGAGATACCCATGCGCGTGGGCGCATATTGTAGCGGCACGCTCAGGTGAAGTGGTAGGGGCGACGAGAAAGATTGGCGACAAATCCTCAGCTTCCAGCAGCGGGCCAAGCTCGTCTGCCTCTTCCGGAGGCATGTCGACCACCAATACGCCATCGACACCGGCGGCACGTGCCTCCCGTGCGAAGCGCTCGATCCCGAGGCGCTCGATAGGATTGAGATACCCCATCAATACCACCGGCGTCTCCTGGTCACGCTGGCGGAAGGTAGCGACCATCTCCAGCAGGTCCACCAGGCGGGTACCATGCTTCAACGCCCGCTCACAGGCCTTCTGAATCACCGGACCATCGGCCATGGGGTCGCTGAATGGGACGCCGAGCTCAATGACATCGGCACCCGACTCCACCAGTGCGTGCATATAGTCCACGGTCACGCCAGGCACCGGGTCGCCCCCGGTAATATAGGGCACCAGCGCCTTGCGGCCCTGCTCGGCGAGAGAACGAAACCGCTGTTCGATTCGAGACATGGGATCCCCTTGTGCTTCCTTAAAGGTCGATACCGTCGATCTTGGCGACAGTGAGGATATCCTTGTCACCGCGTCCGGACAGGTTGACCACAATATTCTGGTCGGGTGACATGGTCGGCGCCAACACCTTGGCATGGGCCAGGGCGTGGGCCGACTCAAGCGCTGGCATGATGCCTTCCACATGGGTCAGTTCACGAAAGGCCTCGAGCACCGCGTCGTCATTGGCGGCTACATAGTTGACCCTGCCCACGTCCTTCCACAGTGCGTGCTCGGGACCGACACCGGGGTAATCCAGCCCTGCCGAAATCGAATGCGTGTCGCTGACCTGGCCTCCTTCATCGGACATCAGGTAGGTACGATTACCGTGGAGTACGCCGCGAGGGGCGCCGGATGCCAGGGGCGCCGCATGACGGCCGCTGTCCAGGCCATCGCCACCCGCCTCGACGCCGTACATCTGCACGCCATCATCCTCGACGAAGGGATAAAACAGGCCCATCGCATTGGAGCCACCGCCTACACAGGCCACCAGGGCGTCGGGCAGACGGCCAAATTCGTCCAGCGACTGCTGCCTGGCTTCCCGTCCGACCACGGCGTTGAAGTCGCGCACCAGCTGCGGATAAGGGTGAGGGCCTGCCACGGTGCCGATGATGTAGAAGGTATCGTCGACGTTGGTGACCCAGTCTCTCAACGCTTCGTTCATGGCGTCCTTGAGCGTGCGCGTGCCCGACGTCACCGGGATCACGTTGGCCCCCAGCAGACGCATGCGATAGACGTTGAGCTTTTGCCGCTCCGTATCAGCCTCACCCATATAGACATCACAGCGCAGCCCAAGCCGCGCCGCCACGGTAGCGGTCGCCACGCCATGCTGGCCTGCCCCGGTCTCGGCAATCACCCGTGGCTTGCCGCTCTTCTTGGCCAGCAGCGCCTGGCCGATGGTGTTGTTCACCTTATGGGCGCCGGTGTGGTTCAAGTCTTCACGCTTCAACCAGATCTGTGCGCCACCCAGTTGCTGCGACCAGCGCCGAGCGTGATACAGCGGCGACGGCCGGCCCACGTAATGGGCGAGGTCATGATCGAATTCAGCCTGAAAATCAGGGTCGTTCTTGAGGCTCTGATAGGTGCGGTCCAGCTCATCCAGGGCGAAGCTCAAGGTCTCGGATACGAAACGCCCGCCGTAGGCCCCGTAATGGCCCCTGGCATCTGGCCAGCGGGACAGCTCACTGAACTTGCTCATGTCGGACTCCTTCAGAGTTGTCTATTGGGCTCTGCGTCTTTGGCATGTAGCAACGCCCCCGCCCCTTCGGCGACGACTGTTGCCCCAAGCAAGCGCCCGTCTTGAGCGCCCTTCCTAGACGCTTGTCTGGTTCGCGACCCTGTCGCCCAATGCCACCGCATTGACGAAGGCACGCATCCGCCCAGCATCCTTGATCGCGGCAGCACTTTCGATGCCCCCCGACACATCCACCGCATGGGGCCTCACCTGGCGGATCGCCTGGCTGACGTTGTCGTCGGACAAACCGCCCGCGAGGATAACAGCTTTACCCAGCGCTGGTGGAATTCGGCTCCAGTCGAAAGTATCACCGGTACCACCTGGCACACCTGGGCGGTAGGCATCGAGCAGCAGCCCCCGGGCGCTGTCGTAGCAGCGTGCGGCGGCGTGTACATCCAGCCCGTCACGCATTCTCAGGGCCTTGATATAGGCACGATCATAGCGCTCGCACTCGGCGGCGGACTCATCACCGTGGAATTGCAGCAGGTCCAGCCATGGCAGGGCCCGACTCACCTCTTCCGGGGCGGCATCGACAAACAGCCCCACCCGCGTAATGAACGCCGGCACCCGAGCCGACAAGCGCGCCAGCTGATCCACGTCGACGGCCCGCTTGCTGCCCGCCCACAGTACGAAACCGATGGCATCAGCACCCAACGCCACGGCGGCGTCGACGTCCTGTTCCCGGGTGAGGCCGCAGAACTTGACCCGAGTACGCTGCATTGGTGCTGTCATGACCTTTCCTCAGACGTCTTGGACGGTGCTCCATCCAGCTCCTCGGCGCGAACGGCTCGGCGTGTCTCGGCAATCGGGCGGCCACGTCGAAACTCGACCATCGGACAGTCCGGCAAGGGACGCTCACCGGTCCACTCACCCAGGAAGGCCAGTAGGTTGGGCCCCAGAGGCTCCGCCGGCAGCTGCCACTGCTCATCATACAGGGTGTCGACAAAGTGCAAGCCGCAGCCGGGGGCGGTGACGTCGCTCTTCTGGCGGTCGCGCAACGCCAACAGCCGCTGAATATAATCGGTGCCCTGCTCGCCACGTCCAACGGTGACCAGCGCGCCAACGATGTTACGGACCATGTGATGCAGGAACGCATTGGCCTGCAGGTCGACCACCACCAGCGGGCCATGCCGATGGACTTCTATGAAGTGCAAGTGCCGCCAGGGCGTCTTGGATTGGCAGCCTGCCGCGCGAAAGCTTGAGAAGTCATGCTCGCCCACCAGAGCCTGAGCGGCCACGTGCATGGCGTCCGCATCCAGAGGGTCGCGGCACCAGGTAGCATTGGCACGCTCCAGCACCGGCCGACTGGGCTGATTCAAGATCACGTACCGGTAGCGACGGGCCAGCGCCTTGAACCGGGAGTGAAACTCATCCGGCACCTGACGAATCCAGCGGATGGCGATATCGCGAGGAAGGTTGGCGTTACCGCCAAACACCCAGGCCTTTTCCGAACGCTGCACAGGCGGATCAAAGTGGGCGATCTGCCGCGTGGCATGCACGCCAGAATCAGTGCGGCCGCTGCAGTGCAAGGTGATCGGTGCGCCCGCCACCTTGGCCAGCGCCGCCTCTACTGCGCCCTGCACAGAGGGCGCGTGCTTGAGCCGCTGCCAGCCACAGTAATGGGTTCCATCGTACTCAACGCTGAGCGCGAGCCGACCCTCCATGGGAGTACGTTCGTCAAGGTGATGAAAGAAGGACATACGACCTGCAAGCCGAAGAAAGCGGTGGCCACGCAGGAATCTGCGCGAATGAAAGGTGCATTATCCCTTAACCGCTCGGTGACGACCAGCCTCGCGGTCAGCCTGTCACCGTGGCTCCTGCCAGCCCTGACCGCATAGACGTCCTGCAATCCGCTTCCCCTTCTAGTCTACCGTTCCCCCCCCAACATTGAACTTACCTACGACCCTTGGCTGCGGCTCGCGCCGGACAACCACGCCCGAGACAGTACAGCAGCTGGATCCTCCCGCCGCACTCCCTTGAACACTGTGCTGTCTCGCGCTCCATTGTCGCCGCCCACCCTCGCTGCACAACGCAGCAATGCCTCCCGGGATTCGCGCATGATGCCGCTCCCTCGACGAATGCGTTCGTCTTGGTACCAAGAAAAGCACATGAAAATTGCGGCACAACCTCACTTGAACACTCCCCGTCATCTGGCATTTCCCCAACCTAACGATGGGATACGACTTTCCTTTAAACCTTGCCTCTTGTTGTGCTTAGTCGATCATTTTCGCAAGAAAAAGGCTCATATCGACCATAAGTACAATACTGGCATCACGCACCCTTAATTAGCGTTATACAACATTCAGAAACATGTTGTTAAAAAGGAAAGCAAACTTCATGAATAGAAGCCATGATAGCAGCCTCGTATTCACCTCGTTAGCAGACTTCGTTGCAACGGATGGTGCCAAGAACATCAGCGCCTTAGCCCGTGTCGATGAAGAATTACTGGTGAACGGACTTACTGGGGAATCCGGAGACATCGCCCAACTCTCTTACACAGTAAACGGGAGTCTCGGCTACCACTTTGGCGCTGATGGACGTGCAGATAACACTAGCTTCTTCTGGCAGACCGACCACCTCCCCGCGCTGACAGCACAGGGCGAAACGCTAAACTGGATCAGCTCCGCTGACGGCAAAACGATAAAGGCGGTGACACACGACGATGACGTCGTGCTCGAGCTCATTAACGTGGATGTCGTCCATGGCAGTTACGAACTCACCCTGTATCAGCCCCTCCAGCATCTTCTGATCAATACCGAAGATAGCTTGGTCTTCGCTGTGGGCTTCACCATCACCGATGATGACGGGGATACCGCCAGCTCGCGAATTCTGATCAATATCAACGACGACTCTCCAATGGCCAGCATCGTCACACCAGCTGGCGTGGATCAAGGGGGTAGCGTCCACTCACAATGGCATTCGAACAGCGGAGCCGATGCCCCAGACACCAAGACTGTGCGTATTTCAGGCGACGACACCCACTACGCCCTCGATACAGCCATTGTCACCAGCAAGGGGGTGTTGACGGTTGATAGCAGTGGCACCTGGTCTTTCGTCGCGTCGGAAAATGCCACCGGTACACTGGATTTCACGATTGTCGTTACCGACGCCGACGGCGATAGCGCTATCGCCAGCGCCGAGCTCGTCATCAATCAGGACGGCCACCCTGTCACGCCAGATAGCGACGGCAATCCCTTGACACTGCCAGTCTCAGCATTTGTTGACGAGGATGGGCTGCCCGGCGGAGCCGAGGGTGGCCCTGGCGATGCGCCGGGTGTCGTCACAACCGTAACGGGTTCGCTGGGATACGACTTCGGTACTGATGGCGCTGGCACGGTGCAGGCATTCCGCTGGTCCATGGAGGGTCTACCTACGCTCAGCTCGGGGGGAAATCCTGTCACCTGGACCCTAACCCCTAACGGACGGGCACTGATTGGCGTCAACGACGCAGGCGCGCGGATCATTGTCGTGCAGCTATCAGATATTGAAAGCGGCAACTATCGCGTCACATTGCTCAAGCCATTAGATCATACCGCCCCAGGTATTGAGGACGACCTGTCACTCAACATCCGCTACCAAATCACAGATAGTGATGGCGATACCGCTCAAGGCTCACTTCACGTCAATATCAACGACGACGCTCCGCTTGCGCGGAATGACAGCACACACACGTTGCACCGTGAATCAATTACGGTGAACGTCATTGACAACGATAATCTGAGCGCAGATGGGAGCTCAATCGCCGCCGCCAGCGTAAATGGCGGGGCTGCAACCGGAACGGTCACTGTCAACAAGGATGGCTCAATCACCTTTACACCAAACCCATACTTCTCCGGTGACGCCATTATCAAGTACCAACTTAGTGATAGTGATGGCGATAGCTCTAGCGCCACGTTGACAGTCTCGGTCGCTCCCCCACCCAAAGAGCTGATCGTGGACGACAATGGCAACAGCAAGCACCAATCAGGCTTGGGTAACGATGTCTTAATCGGAGACACGGGCGGCGTAGACACCAAAATTGAGGCCGCCACAAACTATAACGCCATCCTGATGCTTGATGCCTCACAAAGCATGCAACAGATGACCAACAGTGGACTCACGCGCCTCGAAGTCATGCAACGCTCCATCAAAGCCCTTGCACGAGATCTTTCCGAGCACGATGGGATTGTCAACCTCCGAGTCCTTACCTTCAATAGGGACATTTCATCCATCAAGACATTCCGAGACTTCTCGACCGAAGACCTCGCCGAGGTGAAGTCCTTCATCGATGCGATAGAAACAGTAAACAACACTAACTTCGATGCCGCATTCCGAAGTGCAGAAACCTATCTGACGAACTTCAGCAAGCCGAATTTTGAGAACATTGCCTATCTGGTCACAGATGGCCGACCCAACACCTACATAAAAGGGAATGGACAACCCACCACGCCGGGGAATGGCCTGTCACTTACTGGCGATACCATGGACGCGACGCTGAACTCCTTCAATAAACTTGCGAAGGTGGGTGATGTGCATGCGATCGGGATCAGCGAGGACGTCAGGGAAGATCAGCTGAGATTCTTTGACAACACCGACAGCACAGATGTCGCATCCCTTTCACTCAATGATGGGACCGTCATCACCTCTCAGGTCGGCCAGCCAGATATTGCCATTACGGTAACTGATCTCAATACCGCCCTTCAGATCGGCAGTCATGGAGCAACACTCAAGGCTCTGGGTAACGACACACTAGCAGGATCCTTCGGGGATGACATCCTGTTCGGTGATGCTATCAACAGTGATCATCTTGAATGGACCAACGGCAACACAGGCGAGCGATTTGTTGCCGGCCAGCACAACGGTCTCGGTTACCAAGGATTGGAAGATTTCATCAAGTGGAGCGTCAACAATGGCTCAAGTCCAAGCGACCAACAGCTAGCTGACTATATCGCCAAACACTATAGAGCATTGCGCGACATAGGAAGAATGGATGGTGGTGAAGATACTCTTCAAGGCGGAGCCGGAAACGACACTCTAGTTGGAGGTGGTGGCGATGACCTACTTATAGGCGGGCCAGGTCACGATACACTAATAGGTGAGACCGGCGCTGATATCTACCGTTGGTTCGCTCATCATGCAGGAAACGTAGATGCTCCCGACCAGGATAAAGTACTTGGCTTTCGAGAGGGAAAGTTTGGTAGCGACACCCATGCAGACAAGCTCGACCTCAGCGAGCTTCTGCAGGATGCAGACACTGGCAATATTTTGAGCTTTGTTCATGCATCTGGAGAAGACGGTAACGTCCAGCTGTCGATTAAGACGAATGGTGGCATCAATGACGACGGAAGCAATGCCGACTTGATTATTACCTTGACGGGCCAGACCATCAACTTTGATGGAGTCAGCGAAAATTATATTGAAAAGCTTATTAATAACGGACAGCTAGACACATGACGCATCCTCTTTACGTAAAAAGATAGCATCGAGATCAACGAAGAGATACGTTCCAGGAACCAGGGTTTTTAGAGCCACTGACAATAATAAAACTCACAGCGTCTATTCCTCTTGATGAATACGTACTTAATAGTGGCTCTACAGAGCATGGAGAATGATATGACTATTTCGAAAACAGATGGACCGATTTTTTCCTCAATTGGCGACTTTGTCTCTACCGATGGAGGAAGAAACATCAGCGCCTTAGCCAGGATTGACGAAGAAGGCCTACCCGGAGGTGTAGCAGGTGGATCCGGGGACGTCATGGGCGAGCTCGCTACGACTACCGGCTATCTGGGTTATCGATTCGGCGCAGATGGTGATGCGCAGCGGGGTGCTTTCGCCTGGGATACGTCCCAGCTCCCGCCCCTAACCTCAGCTGGGAGGCCCCTTCACTGGGAGAGATCGACCGATGGATTAACACTGACCGCCATCACATCGGAAGGTGACGCTGTGCTTCGGCTCACTAATACCAATATTGTGACAGGTGCATATGAACTAGCACTGATGGCTCCCTTGGATCACACACTTTCGGGAGTCGAAGATGGCCTGATCTTTGCCATCGGCTTTTCGATTTCCGATGAAGACGGAGATACCGCCAGCTCACGCATCTTGATTGACATCAATGACGACTCCCCTCTTGCAAGTATCGTTACGCCGGAAAGCGTACGGCAGGGTGGCAGCATTACCTCTCAATGGACATGGGATGGAGGAGCGGATGGCCACCAGCGTACGGTTATCAAGGTCTCTGGTGATGACACAGAATATTCACTGAATAGTGCCATTGACACAGCTCAGGGTACGCTCACCGTAAGCACCGATGGGTCATGGACATTTGTAGCCCACGAAGCTGCCTCCGGTGCTTTGGATTTTACCATTACCGTCACTGACAATGACGGCGACACAGCTGTTGCGCAGGCGGTCGTCGCTATTGAAAAGTCGGCTCACCCCATCACACCCGACTCTGATGACGACCCGTCGACGACAGCCCCAACTGCCCTTCTCGATGAAGACGGACTGATCGGCGGCATCGAGGGAGGCATAGATGATGCAGCGGGACGTATCACCACCATCACTGGCTCACTTGGCTATGACTTTGGCGCCGATGGCGCGGCCTCACAGGACGCTTTCCGGTGGAACATCGACCAGTTGTCACACCTTACCGCTGGTGGAGCGCCTCTGACCTTTAGCGTTAGTGCAGACGGCAGAACCTTGACCGGAAGCGCCAATGGTCAGACGGCTTTGGTTGTCTCTCTCACTCAGCAGGACACCGGCAGCTATATTGCATCACTGCTAAGCCCGCTCGACCATCCCGATGACAGTAGTGAAGATGATATCAGGCTGGTACTTGGCTACACGGTCACCGATGAAGATGGAGATAGCGCCGACGGTAGCCTGACGCTCGTCATCGACGATGATGCTCCAGGCGCATTTACCACTGATCCAGGATTTCTGACGGACGGCACCACGGGAACCATTAGTGCCATCGATCACGCGGGCGCTGATGGCTTAGCCTCGCTCGTCTTCGATCCAGCGCTTGACCGACAACCCGCCACCACTGCGACAGGAGAGGCTCTCACCTCCAACGGCCAGCCCCTACTTCTGCTTATCGGTGACACAGGTACCACCCTGGATGCCATGACAGGCGGTGGCGAGCTCGTCTTCCGCATACAGCTAAATGATGCAGGGACTGGCTACCAGGTCAGCACCCATGCACCGCTAGAGGTAGCTGGGGAATCCGCCGAAGGTCACGAGCTCGCCGTGAACCTCATCGCCAGCGATGGCGATGGCGATGGCGATACTGCCACAAGCAGCCTGGTGCTTACCCTGCCGGCAGAGGACGATTTGTTCGTCGGTGGCAACGAAGACGATGAAGCCACCACCGGAAGTGGCGGTGATGTATTGACCGGTGATGTCGGTGGGTCAGAGCGGCTGGTCGAGGCCGGCAAGGACTACAATATCTCCTTTATCCTGGACACCTCCATCAGTTCAAGGAACGCCGCCGCCCCAGGACTCTCCATGTTGAAATTCCAGGTACAGGCGGTCCTTCGTCAGCTGGAGATGCTCAAGGACGTTGCCGGCACCATCAACCTGCAACTGGTGAAGTTCAATACGGGAGCGGTTCAGCGCACCTACATCGACTTCGATGAGTCCCAACTTGCTGCCGCCAAGGGGTTTTTAACAAACTCCAGGTCAGCAGGAGGTACCAATATCGATGCAGGTTTTACCTTGGCAAGCGACTACTACAAGAAGATGGTCGCTGCCAATGACTTCGAGAACATCACCTTTCTGTTCAGCGATGGTGGCCCCACGGTCTTCTGGAATAGCAAGCGACAGCAGGTCAAGACCTATGTGGACGAGCCAGGCCACAGCGCCGTCATGAAAGATACCCTCGCATCCTTCAATACTCTCAAGGGACTGACCGATATCCATTCCATTGCACTTCGTCCCAGTGCCGCCGAAGGCACCAAGGGCAATGACTACATGGATTACTTTGATAATACGGGCGATATCTCTACCAAGACGATTCGCACAGACTTTGACAGAAAACTGTTCACGGCAGCCGCGGGTGAGTCCACCCACGTGGATACGGTGGAGGAAATCGATCTCGCCCTGACGACCGGCTCGTTGACGCCAGCTGGGCAGGCAAGCGCAGGCAACGATACCTTGGAAGGCGGTGCAGGCAATGACGTGATCTTCGGCGATCGCATCAATACTGACCATCTTTCATGGACCAATACCGCCACAGGAAAAATGTTTGCGGCCGGTAGCCATGATGGATCGGGATACTCCGGCCTCATCGAATTTCTCACATGGTCGCCGGACCATGGCGCGGGCACACCACCCGAAAAGCAGACGATCATCGACTACCTGACGGAGCACTATGCAGAGCTAATCGACCACAGCAGCGACGGAGGAAACGATGATCTTCGCGGCGGTCTCGGCAACGATGTGTTGATTGGTGGTGCAGGCAACGACATTTTGCTAGGCGGGGCCGGAAACGATGAGATATGGGGAGGACTCGGTGCTGACACTGTGACGTACAAACTAGGTGACGCAGGTACCGTGACGTTACCCAGCATAGACGTCATCAAAGATTTCACGCTAGGGACCTTTGGCGTTGATGAGGATGCTGACAAGCTGGACATCTCTGACCTTCTTCAAGATGCCACCGCACAAGATGTCGACGACTACGTGCGCGCACATCAGGAGGGTGAGAATACTGTTCTTTCGGTCAAGACCCGTGGCGGCATTGGTGATGATGGCGAGGGTGCTGATCAAATCATCACACTGATTGGGGTCGATATGGAGGGAGATTCGAGCACCAGCTTCTTGTCGAATCTTATCAGTAGAGGACAGCTTGAGGTTGAATAGCACTAGCCACTCTCGTCTTCATCCTTAAGTTACCCATACATCTTGTCGCTGACCGAAAGCTCTCGCTTAGCGAGAGCTTTCTTTTCGCCCTACTCATGGATCACTCCCTAAAGAACAGCACGATCACTACGGCGAAATAAATACGAAATAAACCAACGTATAGCGCGACCAATCCGCAAAATCATACTAGCCGAATATGCACACTATCGTTAGAAATATGCCCCAACACACCACTTCCCCTCCGCTATCTCACGACCCCTGAACACCGGTACAGTACTCACCTTTCTATTCCTTGATATAGGTTTAGTTTTCTACCGCCGAAAAAAACCTACTATCCGAGGATATTTCATGAGCACTGAGTTACCTATCGACGCTCCTGACACCGCTTCATTGCTACCAGTGAAACCGCTTGGCCTCGAAGGCGCTGCCTCGGACACTCAGCTCGAGACATCAGGCCTCTCACGAAGCGAGGCTCACAACGACCGTCCCAATACGCCCTATTCCGACTGCGAGCCCGACACTGAGCACGCTCGGGCGGTGGTTGACGAGGATGGATTAGCCTCCGGAATTGCCGGCGGCCTTAACGACGTTATTGGCGAAAACACTATCGACCGAGGAGTGCTTGGCTATCATTTCGGACAAGATGGCCAAGGCGGATTCCAGTGGATCTCTCGCTCACTTCCCAGTCTGACCTCCGCGGGACACCCAGTCACCTGGACCACTAGTGACGACGGCCTAACGATCACTGGCAGTAGAAACCAGGACACCCCAGTGATTCACATACGACTCGTCGACGTGTCCGCCGGGCGCTACGACATTCAACTACTCGCCCCCCTGGATCACCCACGAGCCATCGTCGAGGACGATATTTCCTTCGACCTTGACTACGTCATCACTGATGGAGACGGCGACACCGCAACAGGCCGGCTGCAAATCATCATCGATGACGATACTCCCACCTCGCGCCATCATGATGTAACAACGGACAGCAGCACATCCATCGCTATCGACGTGTTCGACGGCGTTTCCTTTGGTGCCGATGGTCCTGGCCAGCTCGTTAGCGCCAGCGTTCAAGGTGGCACCGATGTCGGAACACTCGTCACTTTGACGGACGGCAGCATGTGGTTTGTCCCAAATAGGGACTTCAACGGTACTGCCATCGTCGATTACACGGTGACAGACGCGGATGGCGACCCGGTCGATGGCCAGCTCTCCATCCAGGTTAGTGCCCCCGACGACAGGCCTATTACACCCGAGACAGATGCAAACCCGGAGACCAGTGCATCCGTGGCGGCCGTTGATGAGGATGGGCTCGCGAATGGTCTTGCTGGTGGTATCGGGGATATCCCTGGCCAAACCGTCGTTGCCGCAGGCCAGCTTGGCTATCACATCGGCAGCGATGGCTTCGGCAGCTTCCTCTGGTCTACTGACGGTCTTCCGTCTATCACCTCTGGAGGCCATCCCGTGGCCTGGGCCCTTCAGGACAACGGCCTTACTGTATCGGGTACCGACGATCGCGGGCAGCAGGTGATATCGATCCAGCTGACGGATGTTGCCAGCGGCAGCTACGCGGTGACACTGCACGGCCCCTTGGACCATGCCACGACTGACGCCGAGGACGACATCCCTTTCGCCATTGGCTACACCATCACCGACCGCGATGGCGACAGCGCGTCAGGCGTTCTCAATGTCCTGGTCAACGACGATAGCCCCGAGGCGAGCGATGATATTGCCAGCGCCGACGCAGGCGTCCCCGTCATCATCGATGTGCTGGCCAACGACTCTCCCGGCGCTGACGGCCTGAATCGCATTACCAGCGCCAGCGTCGACGGCGGTTCTGCTATCGGTGAAGTCAGGATCAATGCCGATGGCAGCCTGACCTTCACCGCCAACCCGGCTTTCGATGGCACTGCAACGCTTTCCTACACCCTCATGGATCGTGATGGCGATAGCAGCGCCGCCAAAGTGGCCGTCCGTGTCATTGCGGCGGACGACGTCCTCCGGGTCGGTGGCAACAACGACAACAGCATGACCGGCGATATGGGCAGTGATGTGTTGATTGGGGATATCGGCGGCACTCAGCAACATATCGTGCACGGAGGCAACTACAATGTCGCGATCATGATCGATGCCTCTCAGAGCATGCAGAGAGAAGCTGAGGGTGGATACACTCGACTTGAACTGGTTCAGCGCTCACTCCGCTCGCTGATTCGGCAGCTCGCAGATCATGAAGGCACCGTCAACCTGCGCCTGATCACCTTTAACCGTGAGCTCAGTGACACCCTTCAAATCAACCAGCTCGGCACAGAGGATATTTCCAGAGCCCTCTCCTTCATCAACCACATCGCAACCCAGAACGGCACCAATTTTGAGGCCGCCTTTACGGATGCCAGCGACTTCTTTGAGCGAGTGAGTCACAACGGCTTCGACAACCTGAGCTACTTCTTGACCGACGGCCGGCCCAACAGCTACTTGAACAATGCGGGTGAAGCAGTGACTCCTGGCGATGGCATGTCCACGACGCGCGTCGTCATGGGGCAGAGTATTGCCGCCTTCAAGGAATTGTCGGATTTCTCTGAGGTTCACGCCATAGGCGTCAGCTTCCTGGCCAAGGAGCAACAACTGCAGTTCTTTGACAATACCGGCCAGACCGGCCGTGAGACACTGACTCTGGAAGATGGCCAGGTCTCTGGCATGGTTGGACAACCACAGCGAATAACCAGTGTCACCGAACTCGACGCAGCACTGCAAAACGACAGCACGACGGCAGCTCCGCTGGTATTAGGCAGTGACAGGCTGAATGGCACCCAGGGTAACGATGTGATCTTCGGGGATACCCTGAACACAGATCACTTGTCGTGGATCAATCAGGACTCAGGCGTCGCCTTTTCGGCTGGCAGCCACGACGGGCTAGGCTATGCGGGATTGACCGAATATCTGCGCTGGGCCGTGAACGACGGGGCGGTTCCTACGGACGATGACATCATCCACTACGTCAGACAGCATTACCAACAGTTAAGGGACATCGGCCGTATCGACGGTGGCAATGACACCCTTGACGGTGCGAGTGGCGATGACGTCCTGATAGGTGGTGGCGGTGACGATACCCTTATCGGGGGAAGCGGCAACGACATTCTGATTGGTGAGCTGGGCGCCGACACCTATGAGTGGCGCACCGCAAACCAAGGGACAACCGATCAACCTGCGCTGGATGAGATCAAGGGATTCCGGTCGGGCCTCTTCGGTGTCGATGCAAATGCTGACAGACTTAACCTGGCAGATCTGCTGGTTGATGCCAGCAATGGCAGCGTCGAAGACTACGTTGTGGCAAGCGGGGAACACAACCGAGTAGAGCTTGCGATCAAGACGGACGGCGGCATTCACTTGGATGGGAGTAACGCTGATCAGCGGATTGTTCTGACAGGACAGATCGACTACTCAGGAGACGGCAACGACTTCCTTCATCAGCTGATCGCCAACGGGCAGCTCAACATCGAGTAATTCGCAACAATCGGGGCACCCTGAGGTGCCCCGATACGTTTCACTACCTTATCCACTGCCTTGACGCCAGTCTTAGCGTTCGCGCAGCACCTTGAGCATCCGCTTGAGCGGCTCGGCGGCCCCCCACAGCAGCTGGTCCCCTACGCTGAAGGCGCTGAGATACTCGCCGCCCATATTCAGCTTGCGCAGACGTCCCACCGGGATGTTCAACGTGCCGGTTGCCGCGGTCGGCGTCAGCCCGTCGATGGTGGCGTCCTTATCATTGGGAATGACGCTGACCCACTCGTTGTGGGCAGCAATGCGCTCTTCGATCTCATCCAGCGGCACATCCTGGCGCAGCTTGATGGTGAACGCCTGGCTGTGGGAGCGCATGGCACCGATACGGACGCACAGACCATCGATCGGCACCGGCGTGTCCTGGCGACCGAGAATCTTGTTGGTCTCGACGAAGCCCTTCCACTCCTCGCGGCTCTGACCGTTGTCGAGCTTGGAGTCGATCCACGGCAACAGGCTACCGGCCAGCGGTGCACCAAAGTTGTCCGTCGGAATCTCGCCGGAGCGCATGGCCGCAGTGACCTTGCGATCGATATCCAGAATCGCGCTGGCGGGATCGGCCAGCTCGCTGGCCACGCTGTCACGCAATCCGCCCATCTGGTTGAGCAGTTCGCGCATGTGCTTGGCACCGGAGCCTGACGCCGCCTGATAGGTCATGGACGTCATCCATTCGATCATATCGGCTTCGAACAGACCGCCAAGGCCCATCAGCATCAAGCTGACGGTGCAGTTACCGCCGACAAAGGTCTTCGCGCCAGCATCAAGCTGAGCGTCAATCACCTTGCGGTTGACCGGATCAAGCACGATGGTGGCATCGTCGCTCATGCGCAGGGTGCTGGCAGCGTCAATCCAGTAGCCCTTCCAGCCACCGCCACGCAGGTCCTCATAGACCTTCTTGGTGTAGTCACCGCCCTGACAGGTGATGATCACGTCCAGCGCCTTCAACGCCTCGATATCGAAGGCGTCTTTCAGCGGAGGCACGTCCACACCTACGTCGGGGCCGGCCTGACCAACCTGGGAGGTGGTGAAGAACACCGGCTCGATGCCGTTGAAATCCCCATCTTCCACCATCCGCTGCATGAGCACGGAACCCACCATGCCACGCCAACCGACGAAACCGACTTTCAACATGTGAAGTCCTCTAGAAATCGAGTGAGACAATCATTATACAGAAACCGGCAGCACCTTTCAGATGCTGCCGGTAGGCTTTCCGCTTCACCTTCGCGAGACGCCGATGGCCCCTCGCTCAGCGTTGTGTTCCGCTCTCGCTCAGTCCAGTGCGGCAAGCACCGCGTCACCCATCTCGGCGGTGCTGACCTGGCGGGTGCCCGGATAGGCGATATCCGCCGTGCGAAGCCCCTGATCCAGCACCTTGCCCACCGCCGCCTCGATGCGCTCAGCCATGGCTGGCTCATTAAGAGAGTAGCGCAACATCATCGCCACCGACAGAATCGTGGCCAGCGGGTTGGCGATGCCCTTGCCGGCGATATCCGGGGCACTACCGTGACAAGGCTCATACATGCCCTGACCGGATTCATTGAGAGACGCTGAAGGCAGCATGCCGATGGATCCCGTCAGCATGGCGGCGGCGTCCGACAGAATATCGCCGAACATGTTGCCGGTTACCACCACATCAAACTGCTTGGGCGCACGCACCAGCTGCATGGCCGCGTTGTCCACGTACATGTGGGACAGCTCGACATCGGGATACTCTGGTGCCAGACGTTCCATGACCTCACGCCACAGAATGGTGACTTCCAGCACGTTGGCCTTGTCCACGCTGCACAGTTTCTTGCCGCGCTTCTGCGCCATCTCGAACGCGACACGCCCGATGCGCTCGATCTCGCTTTCGCTGTACACATAGGTATTGAAACCGACCCGCTCACCGCCACGTTCTTCGACACCACGGGGCTGACCGAAGTAGATCCCGCCCGTCAGTTCACGCACGATCATGATGTCGAGCCCAGACACAACGTCAGGCTTGAGCGTTGAGGCTTCTGCCAGCTGCGGATACAGGATCGCGGGGCGCAGGTTGCCGAACAGGCCCAGCTCCTTGCGCAGGCCCAAGAGCCCCTTCTCCGGGCGCTTGCTGAGGTCCTCGATGGTATCCCACTGAGGGCCTCCCACCGCCCCCAGCAGAATGGCGTCGGCCTGTCGCGCCTTGGACAGCGTCTCGTCAGGCAGCGGCACCCCATGCACATCATAGGCACCACCACCCACCAGCCCCTGCTCGACCTCGACGTCCAGCCCTTTCGCCTTCAGGGCGTCCAGCACGCGAGTGGCCTGGGCGGTAATTTCCGGTCCGATGCCATCACCGGGAAGGACAAGAATCTTGCGGGTCATAACCATGTATTCCTGAGACAGTGCAAACAGTCACCCGGCCTGCTCCAGGCCGGGCGGTAAATCGCCTAGGCCTTGGCGGGCTCGCGGAACAGCCACGGACGAGCGGCCCGATGGCGAGACTCAAAGGCCGCGATGGCGTCTTCATCCTGGAGGGTGATGCCAATGTCATCCAGCCCTTCAAGCAGACAGTGCTTACGGAACGCATCTACCTCGAACTCGAGAATCTCGCCACTGGGTGTCGTCACCCGCTGGTGCTCAAGATCCACATCGAGGCAGTACCCCTCGTTGGCGTGCACTTCAGCAAACAGACGATCCACCTGATCTTCACCCAACGTGATCAACAGGATGCCGTTCTTGAAGGCATTGTTGTAGAAGATATCGGCAAAGCTCGGCGCGATGACAACGCGGAAGCCGAAGTCCTCCAGCGCCCAGGGCGCATGCTCGCGCGAACTCCCGCAACCAAAGTTACGGCGCGCAAGCAACACCTTGGCCCCCTGGTAGCGCGGCTGATTGAGCACGAAGTCCGGATTCAAGGGACGCTGACTGACGTCCTGACCCGGCTGCCCTTCGTCCAGGTAGCGCAGTTCGTCAAACAGGTTGACGCCAAAGCCGGTGCGCTTGATCGACTTGAGAAACTGCTTGGGAATAATCAGGTCGGTGTCGACATTGGCGCGATCCATTGGCGCCACCAGACCTTCGAGGCGTTCGAACTTTTGCATGGCTCAGGCCTCCTGGCGAGCGGTAGTGGAATCAAAGCTGCGCACGTCGACAAAGTGTCCGGCGATCGCAGCGGCGGCGGCCATGGCCGGGCTCACCAGGTGGGTGCGACCGCCATACCCTTGGCGACCTTCGAAGTTACGGTTGGAGGTGGAGGCACAATGCTCTCCCGCACCCAGCTTGTCGGCATTCATCGCCAGGCACATGGAACAGCCGGGCTCGCGCCATTCAAATCCCGCCTCGATAAATACCTTGTCGAGACCTTCCTGTTCGGCCTGACGTTTCACCAGACCGGAGCCGGGCACGACCATGGCCAGCTGAACGCTGTCCGCTACCTTGCGGCCACGGGCCACCTTGGCCGCTTCGCGCAAGTCCTCGATGCGAGAGTTGGTGCAGGAGCCGATGAACACCTTGTCGAGCCGGATATCGGTAATCTTCTGACGCGGTGAAAGGCCCATGTATTCCAGCGCACGGGTAATGCCGGTGCGTGCGGTGTCGTCTGCCGCCTGAGCGGGATCCGGCACCTCGCCACTGACTCCGGTCACCATTTCCGGGCTGGTACCCCAGCTGACCTGAGGCTCGATGCTCTCGGCGGCGATGGTCACCACCTTGTCGAAGGCGGCATCGGCGTCAGACACCAGCTGGCGCCAGTCAGCCACCGCTGCCTCCCACTGCTCGGCGGTAGGTGCGAAGGGACGTCCGGCGAGATAGTCGATGGTGGTATCGTCGACGGCAATCAGCCCAACCCGTGCTCCTGCCTCGATGGCCATGTTGCAGACCGTCATGCGCCCTTCCATGGTCAGGCTCTGGATCGCACTACCCGCAAACTCGATCGCATACCCGTTACCGCCAGCGGTGCCGATCTCGCCGATGATGGCAAGCACCACGTCCTTGGCGGTGACGCCCTGACCCAAGGTGCCCTCGACACGCACCTGCATGTTCTTCATCTTCTGCGCCAGCAGACACTGGGTCGCCAGCACGTGCTCGACCTCAGAGGTGCCGATCCCGTGGGCGAGAGCGGCGAAGGCGCCATGGGTGGCAGTGTGAGAGTCACCACACACCACGGTCATGCCGGGCAGGGTTGCACCCTGCTCAGGGCCGACCACATGCACGATGCCTTGACGCGGATCATTGATGCGGAATTCCTCGATGCCAAACGCATCGCAGTTGTCATCCAGCGTCTGGACCTGGATCAACGACACTGGATCCTTGATCCCGGTATTGCCCTCGGCCCGTTCTTTTACGGTCGTTGGCACGTTGTGATCGGGGGTTGCCAGGTTGGCATCCAGGCGCCAGGGCTGGCGACCGGCGATCCTGAGCCCCTCGAACGCCTGGGGCGAGGTCACCTCGTGGAGCAGCTGCCGATCAATGTAGATCAGCGCCGTGCCGTCGTCGCGCTCTTTCACCAAGTGCTGCTGCCACAACTTGTCGTAAAGCGTCTGGCCTGCCATGCGGAATCTCCTGCCTCAAGTCCTGCCTCGAGCGTTTGCGTCAAGGTCTGTCTAAGCGTTGCGGAGGCTTGCCACGGACCGCCATGTCGGCTGGCTCGGCATCCGTGTGTCATGCCTCTCTGCGTGCTGCCACGGTGTAAGGGTATCGCTGATCTTTTTAGTGCCACTGCCCAGTGGCTTGTGCTGTGACCGGGTCGTGTCATCGCCACCAGGTGCCCTGCCGGGTCATTCTGCCGGGCTAGCCGGGCACGTCGCGCTGGCGATAGGACGAGTCTCGCGCCACTCGCCAATAAAATCAATTCATGTTATTTATTCAAACGATTCCTGTATGGAATACATCTTTTTCTGGAGCCCGTCATGGATACGCAAAGTCTGCAGGCGTTCCTGGCGGTGGCGGACAGCGGCAGCTTCTCTCGCGCCGCGGAACAGCTGCATCTGACGCAGCCGGCTGTCAGCAAGCGCATCGCCACCCTGGAAACCCTGACCCGTGCGCGCCTGTTCGACCGTATCGGCAGGCGCGTCAGCCTGACCGAAGCGGGACGCCTGCTATTGCCCAGGGCGCGCCAGATCCTGGTCATGGTAGACGACAGTCGCCGGGCGCTTGGCAATCTTACCGGCGATGTCTCGGGCGCCCTGATTCTAGCGACCAGCCATCACATTGGCCTTCACCGCTTGCCGCCTATTCTGGAGGACTACGTCAGGCGTTTTCCCAAGGTGAGGCTGGACCTGCGCTTTCTGGACTCGGAGCAGGCCTATCAGGGCGTGCTGGACGGCGACATCGAGGTCGCACTGGTCACGCTGTCTGCCGCGCCAGACAGCCAGCTGCATGCTCGCCAACTGTGGACGGACGAGCTGAGCTTTGTCGCGTCTCCTGAACATCCGCTGTCTCGAGAGCACCCGCTGGACCTGGCGTCCCTGGCACGCCACGACGCACTTCTGCCGGGCCCGCTGACCTTCACCCGACAGCTGATCCTCGAGCGGCTGGCCGCCCATGGCCTGGTGCCTGCCGTAGGACAGTCGACCAACTATCTGGAAACGCTGAAAATGATGGCTACCGCTGGGCTAGGCTGGACCCTCTTGCCGGACTCCATGGTCAGGCGCGAGATTGTCGATGGACGGCTCGTTAGACTGATGCCAGACGCCCAGCCTATCCATCGTCCCCTCGGCTACCTGACCCACCGGGACCGGACGCTCTCCAATGCGGCCCGCTCATTGCTGGAGCTGTTCGACACGCATGCAGAAACGCCTGCTGCCGCTGCCGATTGACACCTGGTCGTCGTAAGGTGCCTCGCTTCATGACAGCGCACCTTGCCAACAGACCTAACTCGCCAGCAGACCGAACTCGTCACTCGACCCACTTCGTCACTCGACCCAACAGGACCACCAACGCCAAAGGGACTCAGGCATGCACAGCTCATCCGCCGCGAACACGCCTCCGCTGCCCCCCTTGCGCCATCGCCTGGCGGCGCTACTGCTGCTTACCGGCTTGGCCATGCAGGTTGCGAGCATGCTGGCGCCATGGCTGCCGAGCGTGAGCGTCAGCCTCCCGTTCTGGCTCGCCAGCGCCCTGCTATGGCCGGATATCCCTCGGCGAAACCAGTGGCAGGCGGGTGTTCTGGCGCTACTCGGCGTCCTCTTTCTGGCCGTGGCAATGACGCTGTTCGATGCGCGCCCAGCGCTGATGACGTTGCTGGACGGTAACGCCTTCGTGGTGGCCATGTTGACCGGCGTCAGCTTCATCGCGCTGATCGGACGCCCGCCAACGCGCGAGCCCACAAGTCAGCCCGTCACGGGTCGCAGGGGGTTGATCGGGACCTGGCTAGGGGTCCATCTGCTCGGTGGCATCCTCAATCTGTCCACCGTCTTCATGGTCGGTGATCGCCTTGAGCGGCGCGGCCCTTTGTCGGAGCCTCAACTGCTTGGGCTCAACCGTGGATTGTCCAGTGCAGCGCTGTGGTCACCCTTCTTCGCCGCCATGGGTGTCGTGCTGTCCCTGGCGCCGTCACTCCAGTACACCACCCTGCTCAGCGTTGGCCTTCCGCTGGCCTTCGCTGGAGGGCTCTACAGCGTGATTGAACTGTCACGTCGCTTCGACGTGTCGACGGTGCCAGGCTTCTCACTATCCCCTGCTAGCCTGTTGATGCCGGCCGTCATCGCCGCCCTGGTCATGTTGTTCCACTTCGTCGTGACACCGTCACTGACGATCGTCAGCATCATCACCTTTCTTATGCCCCTACTGGCTATCGTGACGAATCTTGCACGGGGTCTGAGCGTGGCCCGCGAACGCATGGTCCGGCACTTCCACTACCGACTGCCGGGCATGCGCGGGGAGATCACCCTGTTTCTGTGTGCCGGTCTGTTGACCAAGGGGCTGTCGGTGCTGGTGGATGCGGCAACGGCGGGCAACTGGACGCTATTCCCGGAGTTTGGCGCGCTCGCCGCGGCCTCAAGCTACCTGGCCATCGTCATCAGCGCGATCGCTGGCCTGCACCCGATCATTGGCGTGTCGGTACTGGCCTCCATGCTGGAACTGGACGGCCCCCACCAGACCCTATTTGGCTTTGTCGCGCTTGCCTCCTGGGCCGTGGGCACCAGCGTCGGCCCACTGTCGGGCATCAACCTCTCGCTGCAGGGACGCTACGGGGTCAGCGGTTACCGCATGATGCGACAGAACTTGCGTTACGCGCTGGTCATGTCACTGCTGGTGCTGGCCGCCATCGCCTGGCTCGGCCACGCCGTGGCGGCCTGAGCCCGCTCCAGGTCTCAAGGGCGCGCATTCACTCAGCGAAGGGGCCGACGCCCCTTCGCCCAAGCATTGTCACCCGACACCCGTACGCCTCAGGCAGCGCGCACGAAATAGCGATGCCCGCATTGGTGGCATGGTTCAATGCGCGTGACGCCGTGCAGCTCGACCGCAGCATCGCAGTGCACGCAGGACATCCGTCCCGGAGCGGCAAGTTCGCCCGCCGTATAGTCGGCACGGGACGCCTCCAGGTCGTCTTCAAGCCTCTCGCGCTCGATGACGCTGCGGTCGGCAATGGACAACAGCGAGTCCACCACCTTTCTCGACAGAATGGTCAGGTCAATCCCCAACCAGCTGGCGACCCCCTCTCCCCCGGCGGCCAGGTAGCGGCGCATGTCTCTCAGGTCACGCTCGACCCAGGCTCGCAGCAGCGCCAGCTCATCCTTGGTGTATTCCTCAAGCTCTGCCTCGAACTCGACCGCGTCGTCCAGGTCCTTCTGCAGGTTGTCCCAGGTCAGGTCCTCGGCGCCTTCCTTGAGGCGCGCAAGCATCCGCTCATAGCCGTCCCTCAGACGATGCTCTCCTGGATTGGAATGCTGTTCACTCATGACCGTATCCTCCTTGAGATGAACGTTGCTGCCCGGGCTTACCAGGCGCAACACAAGCGGCCCACCATAGCCGGACCCCAGGCAGCTGGGGTATCCTTGCGTGCATCATTGCCGCGCCGGTGGTCGCCGCGCTAACTGTTGATTCTGCACAACCCTGCCACCGGACGATACCCACACCCTGCGCGCCGCCTTGGGCGCGCCTTGATTGCAAGGTACTCGAAGACCGCGATGGACGCCCAGTACAAGCCCCACGAAATCGAACGCGACGCTCAGACATTCTGGAACGACAATCAGTGCTTCAAGGCACTAGAGGACGCGAACCGGGAAAAGTTCTACTGCCTGTCGATGTTCCCCTACCCCAGCGGCAAGCTGCACATGGGGCATGTACGCAACTACACCATCGGCGACGTGGTAACACGCTTCCAGCGCATGCAAGGCAAGAATGTTATGCAGCCGATGGGCTGGGACGCCTTTGGCATGCCTGCCGAAAATGCCGCGATCAAGAACCAGGTCCCCCCCGCCAAATGGACCTACGAGAACATCGACTATATGCGGGCACAGCTCAAGGCGCTGGGCTTCGCCTACGACTGGGACCGCGAGTTCGCCACCTGCGACAGCGACTACTATCGCTGGGAGCAGTGGTTCTTCACCAAGCTGGTCGAGAAGGGCCTGGTCTACAAGAAGATGTCCACCGTCAACTGGGATCCGGTCGATCAGACGGTCCTGGCCAACGAACAGGTCATCGATGGCTGCGGTTGGCGCTCCGGCGCGCCGGTCGAGCGCAAGGAAATCCCGCTGTGGTTCCTCAAGATCACCGACTACGCAGATGAATTGCTGGCAGACCTCGACAAGGTCGAGTGGCCTGAGCAGGTCAAGACCATGCAGCGCAACTGGATCGGCAAGTCCCGCGGCGTGGAGCTGGCCTTCGATGTGGCTGGCGACGACCCGCTGCGCGTCTACACCACCCGTCCTGACACGCTGATGGGGGTGACCTACGTGGCCGTGGCCGCCGGTCACCCGCTGGCCATCAAGGCAGCCAGCGACAAGCCCGAACTGGCCGCCTTTATCGAAGAGTGTGCCCAAGGGGGAACGTCCGAGGCCGAGCTTGCCACCATGGAAAAGCGTGGCATGGCCACAGGCTACGAGGCGATTCATCCGCTGACCGGCGATCGCGTGCCGGTATACGTGGCCAACTTTGTGCTGATGGAGTACGGCACCGGCGCCGTCATGGCCGTGCCTGGCCACGACCAGCGCGACTGGGAGTTCGCGACCAAGTACCAGCTGCCGATCCGCGCGGTGATTGCCGACGCTGACGGCAACGCCCCCGACCTGTCCGCAGGCGCCTGGGTCGAGCACGGCCCCCTGATCAACTCTGGTGAGTTCGACGGCCTCGACTTCCAGGCCGCCTTCGATGCCATCGCCGCTCGCCTCGAGCAGGAGGGTCGTGGCAACGTCAAGACCAACTACCGCCTGCGCGACTGGGGCGTCGCTCGTCAGCGCTACTGGGGCGCCCCGATTCCGGTCAAGTACGGTCCTGAAGGCCAGACCGTGCCGCTCACCGATGACGAACTGCCGGTCGCCTTGCCGCTGGAAGTCACCGTGGACGCGTCAGGCTCGCCGCTCAAGAAGATGCCCGCCTTCAGCGATCTGGGCGACGGCTGGACCCGGGAAACCGACACCTTCGACACCTTCATGGAGTCGTCCTGGTACTACGCCCGCTTCTGCTGTGCCGACAACACCGAGGCCATGCTGGATGAACGGGCCAATTACTGGCTGCCTGTCGATCTCTACATCGGCGGCATCGAACACGCCATCCTGCACCTGCTGTACGCGCGCTTCTTCCATAAGCTGATGCGCGACTTTGGCCTGGTCGATTCTGACGAGCCATTCCAGCGCCTGCTGACCCAGGGCATGGTCATCGCAGAAACCTTCTATCGGCCCCAGTCCAACGGTGGCAAGGAATGGTTCAACCCGGCCGACGTCGAGGTCAAGCGTGACGACAAGGGCCGTCCGCTTAGCGCCACCCTGATCAGCGACGGGCAGCCGGTAGAGATGGGCGGCATCGAAAAGATGTCCAAATCGAAGAACAATGGTGTCGATCCCCAGGCCATGATCGATCGCTTCGGGGCCGACACGGTGCGCCTGTTCATGATGTTCGCCGCACCACCGGAGCAGTCGCTGGAGTGGTCCGACTCTGGCGTTGAGGGCGCACACCGCTTCCTCAAGCGCCTGTGGCGCCAGGTCTCCGAACACCTGGACGCCGGTGCGCCAGGCACGCTTGACCAGGCCACTCTTGAGACGCTCGATGACACCCAGCGCGAACTGCGTCGCAAGACCCACGAAACGATCAAGAAGGCCGGTGACGACATTGGTCGTCGCACCACCTTCAACACCGCCATCGCCGCGGTCATGGAGCTGAGCAACGCGCTCGCCAAGTTCAACGACACCTCCCCGGCCGGCCTGGCTGTGGAGCGGGAGGCCATCGAGGCCTGTGTGTTGCTGCTGGCGCCGATCACCCCCCATGCCTGCCACGCCCTGTGGCAGACACTGGGCCACGAAGGCGCCGTCATCGACGCCAGCTGGCCTGAAGTGGACGACAGCGCCCTCACTCGCGACAGTATCGAGCTGGTGGTACAGGTCAACGGAAAGCTGCGAGCGCGCCTGGAAGTGCCCGCAGACGCCGACAAGGCCCAGGTTGAAGCCCTGGCGCTGGCCAACGACAACGTGCAGCGTCACGTGGATGGCAAGACGTTGCGCAAGGTCATCGTCGTGCCTGGCAAGCTGGTGAATATCGTTGCCAATTGAATGCACTGGCTCCGTCCTGCACGGGGCTCAACGCTAAATGCAGACCGCCGGGGCATCCGCCCCGGCTTCTCCGTATCGCGACAAGGAGTTCACATGCAACGACGCGACTTCCTCGGCCTGGCTCTGGCCTCAGGCGCAGGACTTTTGTTGGCCGGTTGCGGTTTTCACCTCAGGGGCGTCGGCGGCGAGGTGCTGGCACTCGACAGCCTGGCGCTGGAAGGTGCCGACACTGACTTTGCCAAGCAGTTGGCCTCGCGCCTTGAAAACCTCGGCACTCGCATCGACGCCGATGCCCCGCTGCGCCTCAACCTGGGTGGGGAAGATATCATCACCCGTCAGGTGGGTGTGCTGGATACCGGCTCACAGGACCAGGAGCTTGTCCTGCGAGTGCCATACTCCATCCAGCGAGCCAGCGACGGCGCCTACGTGGCGGACCGCCAGGCGGTGGAAGTGATCCAGGAATTCTCGATCACCGACGACAACCTGCTGTCCCAGGACGAACTGCGTAACGATGCTCTCGAGGATGCCCGCCGCGAGGCCGTGCGTCAGATGATTGATCGCCTGCGCGCCATCCAGGAAATCTGAGTCGTTCATGAAGGTTTTCGCCGACAAGCTGCCTGACGCCCTGGCAAAATCCATTCCCCCGGTGATCATCGTCGCCGGTGATGAACCTCTGCAACATATGGAAGCCTGTGACCTGGTACGAGCCAAGGCCAAGGACAGCGGCGTCGAGGAACGCGACGTGCTCCACGTGGAAGCCAATTTCGCCTGGGGTCGGCTGATCGAATCTGCTGCCAGCATGTCGCTGTTTGCCTCGCGCAAGCTGATCGAGTTGCGTCTCGGCAGCGCCAAGCCCGGTCAGGAAGGTGGCAAGGCGCTGAAGGAGTACGCGGAGCAGGCCCAGAGCAGTGACAACATACTGCTGGTCAGCTGTGCCAAGCTCGATGCCAGAGAGCAGAAAAGCGCCTGGTTCAAGGCCCTCGACAAGCTGGGTCTGTTTGTACCGGTGTGGCCGGTCGATGCCTCCCGTCTAGGTTTCTGGCTCAGGGACCGCGCCCAGCGACACGGCCTGTCCATGTCAATGGACGCCGCCCGGCTGCTGGGCGAGCGCACCGAAGGGAACTTGCTGGCAGCAGACCAGGAGCTGCAGAAGCTCGCCCTGATCCTGCCCGCCGGCACACAGGTATCGCCACGGGAGGTGGCTGGAGGGGTCGAAAGCAGCGCCCGCTACGACGTATTCACCCTGGTGGATGCCTGTCTCAAGGCAGAACGTGAACGCGTGCTGCGGATCCTGGCTGGCCTGGCGGCCGAGGGCACTGAACCCCCCATCATCCTGTGGGCCCTGACCCGGGAAATTCGCACGCTCCTCTCCCTGCATCAGCACCTCGATCAGGGCCAGAGCTTCGAACACGCCTGCAAGGCGCAGAAGCCCCCCATCTTTGACCGTCGACGACCCGCCTATCAGGAAGCGATTCGACGATTGCCGCTGAAGCGTCTTCACAAGCTGCTGATGTTCGCTCAGCGCCTTGACCTGGCCATCAAGGGCGCCGCGGACCTGCCCCTGGAGCAAGGCATTCAGGACCTTACCCTGACGCTGGCCGGCGGACGTGGCCTGCTGGCCGAAATGCCCTGGGCCTACCGGGTAGCGCAGTAGTCGTTTGCGGGCACCTCGACGCTGCCAGACGACTGCCAGATCGTCTGACCGGTAGGCTGACAGATCTGCTGACCGTTCTGTTGCCAGGGCCGTCAATGCTGACATCAGGCCTGCCCGCTGCATCAGTGCTGGTGGTAGCGACGGTGATGGGTACTGACGTCGCCGCTGGGGCTACAGGCTCAGGCCCAGAAGAGGTAGTGGCCCGCAGCGTGGCACAGAAGGCGTAGACTGAGGCAATTCCCGCTTCCCTCTTGCCCACTGAACAGCGGTCCGCCAGCGTATGAACTCTCCCGCCCCCTCCCTCAAGCGGGCCGTCATCATGCCCCTGACCATCGCCGCCACCCTGGTCCTGGCAATGGCCGCTCTGCTGCTGATCTGGCACCTCGGCGAAAATCGACAGCTGCTGGGGGCCAACCACAATGCCTTGATGGTCGACGTCGCCAGGGCCCAGGAAGAAGCGATCCGGCTACGGGCGTTGCTCAACATTCGTGATAGTGACGACGTCAGCTACTTCGAGGAAATGCAAAAGGTGGTGGTCCTGGTTGGCCATCGGCTGCATCGACTCGGTGACTCCATGTCCATGGTCGCCGCCCCCCAGGATGACGACTTCTCCCGCCACATCTCGAGCTTGAGCGATCAACTCAGCGAGGCCGATGGGCTACAGCAACGTCTGGCCCAGGCGTTGTCTCATCCGCCGGAGCCGCTGACACCAGATACCCTCAAGGCACACACCCTGACGCCGGAAACCCTGATGCTGGCCGAGCGCCTGGAGCTGGCGCTGGAAGATATCTACACCGAGCTGGACAAACGCCTGCACGAGAGTGGCGCCCACCTGATCGAAACCAATCGCGACCTGGCGCTGGCCGTCATTTTACTGGTCTGCATGGTGCTGGCGGTTAGCATGGGACTCCTCATCACCTGCCTGCGGCTGCGACGCTACAGCCACTCGCTGCGCCAGCTGGCCATGACCGACGAACTAACGCAGCTCAGCAATCGCCGCCAGTGGTTGGGTCAGGTGCACCGGCAGCTCGCCATGCGCCAACCACCGGATAGCCCCGTGGCGCTGCTGCTGCTTAACCTCGACCACTTCAAGCAGGTCAACGATACCTTCGGACACCCCACGGGGGACAATGTTCTGGCGGCCTTTGGCATCATGCTCAAACGCCTGGCCCGCCGCGGGGACCTGGCGGCGCGTCTTGGTGGCGAGGAATTTGGCCTGCTGCTCGCCAACAGCAATGCCCACAGCGCCGAGGTAGTGGCTGAACGCATTCGCTGCGAGACCGAACGATTTACCCTGCCCGAACCTGCCCACCGCATGCAGCTGACCGTCAGCATCGGGATTGCGGTGTCTGGCCATCGCGACGACGACTTCGGCACCTTGTATCGACGTGCTGATCAAGCTCTGTACAGCGCCAAACAGGAAGGCAGAAACTGCGTTCGCCTGGGCTAGCGTGCCGCCGCTGTCAGCAACGACGACCGCTTTACCTTGACGGGGGCATGACGGACTCCGCTTTGCCACGCTGAGCACAGACTGGCGTTGCCTGGGCGTGGAATTCATCCCTCCTAGCCACATGAAAAAACTGGTGCATCTTGGTTATACTCCCCCTGTCGCGCGATATCGACGCACAGGAGGTTCGTCGCTATCGGTCGCCATCACAGAACGCTCAACAAGACACCCAGCCCTACAAGGAAGCCGCTATGACCCTTACACTTCGCCGACTGCTGTGTACTGCCCTGATGATCTGCCTGACCCTTGGCACCGCCAGCGCCAGTGCCGCCACTGCCGTCTCAATGGCCTCCACCAGCGACGTGCTGGCAAGCCAGCAGACACAAGATGCCCGCGAGCGCATCCACAGCGTGCTGGCCCGTGACGATGTCCGCCAGCAGCTGGAGCTGCAGGGTGTCGATCCTGCCGATGTCGAACAGCGTGTCGCCGCCCTATCCGATCAGGAAGCCCAGCAAATGGCTGACCAGCTTGACCAGATGCCTGCCGGCGCCAGCGTTATCGGTGTGCTGTTTGCGGTTTTCGTGATCTTGCTGGTCACTGACATTCTGGGCCTGACAGACGTCTATCCGTTCACGCGGTAAGCCCATGTCTGTCTCGCACGTGATCATGTCGAGCGCCCGCCTGGCGGGCGCTCTTGCGTTGTTGGCTGTGCTCTCAGGCTGTGCCGGTACACCCGACCTGGATACCAGCCGCACGCAATCACTGTCGGCCCAGCGACTGCTGGACGACGTTCCCTTTCACCCCCAGCGTGACTACCAGTGCGGGCCGGCCACCCTGGCCATGTCGCTCAACCATACTGGCGTCGATGTCAGCGTCGACGATCTGATCCCGGATATCTACGTCCCGGCTCGCAAGGGCAGCTACCAGCCGGAAATGCTGGCCGCAACGCGGCGCCATGGGCGCATCCCCTTTGTGCTGGCACCGCGCCTGGAGTCTCTGCTTGAGGAAGTCGACGCCGGGCGTCCCGTAGTGGTGCTCCAGAACCTGTCACTACCCGCCTTTCCTCTGTGGCACTTCGCCATCGTCAATGGCTACGATCTAAATCAGCAGGTGCTGGGACTACGCACGGGCGTAACGCGCCAGGACAGTACCGAGTTTGGGCGTTTTGACGCCACCTGGCAGCGTTCCGATCGCTGGGCCTTCGTTGCCCTGCCGCCAGGCCAGCTGCCGGTTTCCCTCTCGGCCAGCGAGGCGATCCAGGCCACCTCCGATTTTGAACGGGTGCAGGGCGCTGGCAATGCGTTACCGGCCTGGGAGGCCGTCGTGGAGCGTTTTCCGGACGCGGCCATGGCGCGCTTTGGCCAAGCGAACGCCTATCACGCGCAAGGCCGGTTGGAAGATGCCATCGATGCCTGGAGGGCTGCGACGCAATACGATCCTGAGCTCGCCCCCGCCTGGCTCAACCTGGGTCTCACCCTGGCCTCTCAAGATGAGCCTCAGGAGGCGGTACAGGCGCTGCAGCGGGCGGCAGCATTGCCTGGACCCTGGCAGACCAGCGCACAGGAGGCACTGATCGAGCTGGAGGGCACACCATGATGCGCTACGACATCGTCATCAAGCGCGTCTACCAGGCCCCGGCGGAAAACGATGGCGCGCGGGTATTGGTCGACCGGCTCTGGCCTCGAGGATGTCGACGGGAGTCACTGGCGCTGACCGACTGGTATCGAGAGGCCTCCCCCAGCCAGGCTCTGCGCCGCCAGTATCATCAAGGCGAGATCAGCCGTGCGGTGTTCGAGATCCGCTATCGCGGCGAGCTGCGGGACCACCCGCATAAACTGCTGCCGCTGATGCGACTGGCACGCCGCGGGCGCCTGACGCTGCTGACGGCCACCCGTGAACTCGACGCTTCCTATCTGGCGCAGCTGCGCGAGCGCCTGCTGGAAGCCCTGCAGCAGGAAGACAGGGAAGACCTCGAGCCAGCGTCGCCGCCATGCATGGCCCACTTGCTTGGCGACAACGACTAGCCGGCACCCGCTCAGCCCATGCGGGGCGAATCCCGCCTGCAGGCGCATCCCGTAGACCCAAAAAAAGGTGCCTGTTGGCACCTTTTCTGGTCATGGCCGCTGGCGTCAGAAGACTCGGTTCAAACCATTCTGAGCCGCCACCCGGTAGGCCTCGGCCATCGTCGGGTAGTTGAACGTGGTGCTGACGAAGTACTTCAGCGTGTTCGCCTCGCCTTCCTGCTGCATGATGGCCTGGCCAATGTGCACGATCTCCGACGCCTGGTCACCAAAGCAATGAATGCCGTAGATCTCGAGCGTGTCCTGATCGAACAGGATCTTCAACATCCCCACCGTATCTCCGGTGATCTGCGCACGAGCGGTATCCTTGAAAAAGGCGTGTCCCACCTCGTAGGGCACCTTGGCTTCTGTCAGCTCTCGCTCGGAACGGCCAAAGGAGCTGATTTCAGGGATGGTGTAGATACCGGTAGGCACCTCGGTCACATAGCGGAAATCCCGATCCAGCAGCTCGTCGCAGGCATTCAGCCCCTGGTCGTAAGCCGCGCTGGCCAGACTCGGCCAGCCCACCACGTCGCCCGCTGCATAGATGTGCGGCAGCGCCGTGCGATAGTGTTCATCGACCTGCAACTGTCCACGACCATTCGCGGTGAGGCCGATGTTCTCAAGCCCCAGCTGGTCGGTATTCCCGGTGCGTCCGTTGGCCCACAGGAAGGCGTCCGCGCGCAACCGCTTGCCTGACTTCAGGTGAACGGTGACCCCATGCTCGTCACCCTCGACGCGCTCGTACTCTTCGTTATGACGAATCAACACACCATGCTTGCGCAGGTGGTAGGACAGCGCATCACTGATTTCGTCATCCAGAAACGACAGCAGGCTACCGCGGTTATTGATCAGGTCCACCTTGAGCCCAAGGCCGGAAAAGATCGACGCGTACTCACAGCCGATAACACCAGCGCCAAAGATAATCAGCGTGCGCGGCGTATGCTGAAGGCTGAGTATGGTGTCCGAGCAGTAGATCCGCGGGTGTCGAAAATCGATATCCGCCGGGCGGTAAGGACGTGACCCAGTGGCGATGATCACCTTGTCGGCGATCAGTTCTTCTTGGTTGTCTCCCTGCCCGCGCACCGTCAAGGTATGCTCGTCCTTGAAGCGGGCAATGCCGTGATACAGATCGATGCGGTTACGCGCGTAGAAGTTGGTACGCATCGCCACCTGCTGATCGATCGTCACCCGGGAACGTTCGCGGACCTTGGGAAAGGAAAACCAGCGGGGTTCACCGATGTCGCGAAACATCGTATTGGTGTTGAACGACATGATCTGGCGAACCTGATGACGCAGCGCCTTGGACGGGATGGTGCCCCAATGGGTGCAGTTACCGCCCACGCGCGCCTGCTTCTCGATCACTGCCACTCGCTTACCGTGCTTCGCGGCGTTGATCGCGGCGCTTTCGCCGGCGGGGCCTGTACCGATCACCACTACGTCGTAGTTGTGCACTGCCATCGTGTCATCCTTATCCTGGAAAAGTCCCTCGACCGTACAAGGGACAGCATCATCATGCAGACGGCGCCCACAGGGCGCCGTCACGGTCAGGCAAACCAAAGCATGCGTCACGCATACCGGTAGGCGCAGGCTGCTCGCTGCAACGCCTTATCGACGGGTGGCGTCGTAGCCCAGATCAAGCCCGCGGTTCTCATCGGAGCGGCGACGTGCGCTGGCGGCGCGCTTCTTCGACTCCTCTTCACACACGTCGTCCTTACCGCCACAAATCTCGCAGCCATCCTTGAGGCCAAGCTGGTTAAGCCCGCCGCAGGAGCCGGCGATCGGCTTGCGTCCAAGGATGACGCCGATGGCCATGGCGCCGATAATCAGCAACATGGCGCCAAATACGATCAGGTAGGTGGTCATACGAGTGTCCTCTTGATGGAACGACAGGCCTGCCGAAGTGAGTAGCACACAGCTGCGTGAACCTTGCACCGCATCGGTCTGGGATCAGCCGTCGCATGCTCGGCACACGGGCCCTGCCCCAGCAACACGACCGACCGCCCTGACGCCGTCGAGTCGCACGCCCTGTCGACCAAAGGATTATGCCAGATTTATCCTCTGGGCAGAAACCGTCACGGCGACTACTGCCCTTTGCTTTCTTTCAAGGCACTTTCACGGCGCCTCCAAGACACTTTCCCAGCGTCAGCGGGACCGATAAACGAAAACCTCGCCACGAGGGCGAGGTTTTCGACATGCCATGGCAGGCAAGGCATCAGCCGCCAAAGTCATCCAGCATGATGTTCTCGGGCTCGACACCCAAGTCCAGCAGCATCTTGATGACAGAAGCGTTCATCATGGGCGGCCCACACATGTAGTACTCGCAATCCTCAGGCGCCGGATGGTCCTTGAGGTACATGTCGTAGAGCACGTTATGGATGAAGCCGGTCGGCCCCTCCCAGTTGTCCTCGGGCTGGGGATCTGACAATGCCAGATGCCAGTCGAAGTTGTCGTGCTCTTCAGCCAGCTTGTCGTATTCTTCGTTGTAGAACGTTTCACGCCAGGAGCGTGCACCGTACCAGAACGTCATCTTGCGCTTGGTATCAAGACGCTTGAGCTGGTCGAAGATGTGGCTGCGCATCGGTGCCATGCCGGCACCACCGCCGATGAAGACCATCTCGGCGTCAGTGTCCTTGGCGAAGAACTCACCGAACGGCCCCATCACCGTCACCTTGTCACCAGGCTTGAGACTGAACACGTAAGTGGACATCAGGCCGGGCGGGTGACTGGAATTGGGCGGCGGCGTGGCGATCCGGATATTGAACTTGAGAATGCCCTTCTCTTCCGGATAGTTGGCCATTGAGTAGGCGCGAATGACCTCCTCAGTGTTCTTGTGGGAGACGTTGAACAGGCCAAACTTCTCCCAGTCACCACGGTACTCTTCCTCGATATCGAAGTCGGAGAACTTGATATCGTAGGCAGGAGCCACCAGCTGCACATAGCCGCCAGCGCGGAAGGCAACTTCCTCGCCCTCAGGCAGCTTGAGGTTCAGCTCCTTGATGAAGGTGGCGACGTTGGGGTTCTCGATGACCTCGCATTCCCACTTCTTGACGCCGAAGACCTCTTCAGGGACCTGGATCTTCATGTCCTGCTTGACCGGCACCTGGCAGGACAGACGCCAGCCCACCTTCTTCTCACGCAGGGTGAAGTGACTTTCTTCCGTGGGCAGGATGGAACCGCCCCCTTCTTCGACGCGGCACTTGCACTGGGCACAGGAGCCACCGCCGCCGCAGGCGGAAGAAAGGAAGATGCCGTTGGCTGCCAAGGTGTTGAGCAGCTTGCCGCCGGCCTGGGTGGTCAGGGTGTTCTCGGGATCGTCGTTGATCTCGATGGTCACATCGCCCGAGCTCACGAGCTTGGAGCGGGCCGCCAGAATCACCGCCGTCAGACTGATGACGATGACGGTGAACATGACGACGCCGAGCACGATGACTGTTGTATCAACCATGTCGGTTTCCTATTGCTAGCGTTCGGAACCGAGAAGAGTGCTGTGGCACCCTTCCCGTCTCACTCAGAGCTGGATGCCGGAGAAGGACATGAAGCCCAGGGACATCAGACCCACGGTAATGAAGGTGATGCCCAGCCCCTGCAACGAGGCAGGCACGTCACTGTACTTCAGCTTCTCACGAATTCCAGCCAGCGCAGTAATGGCCAGTGCCCAGCCAACACCAGCGCCCAGGCCATAGACCACGGACTCGCCGAAGTTGTAGCTACGCTCGACCATGAACAGGGTGCCACCGAGGATGGCGCAGTTCACGGTGATCAGCGGCAGGAAGACGCCAAGCGCGTTGTAGAGCGAGGGCACGAACTTGTCCAGGAACATCTCGAGGATCTGCACCAGAGCGGCGATAACGCCAATGTAGGACAGCAGACCCAGGAAGGTTAGATCGATGTTCTCGGCACCGGCGATACCGGTCCAGGACAGGGCTCCCTCCGCCAGCAGGTACTTCAGGATCAGATTGTTGACCGGAACAGTGATGGTCAGAACCGCGACCACCGCGATGCCCAGGCCAATGGCAGAGGACACCTTCTTCGATACCGCCATGAAGGTACACATGCCCAGGAAGAACGCCAGGGCCATGTTCTCGACGAAGACCGAGGCAACGAAAAGGCTCAGATAGTGTTCCATCTTACACGGCCTCCTTCGGCTGGGTGTTTTCCTTCATCACGAACTCGTTGTCCTCGACCTGCTCCGGGTTGAGGCTACGCAGCACCCAGATGATCAGACCAATGATGAAGAAGGCAGACGGCGGCAGCAGCAACAGGCCGTTCGGTACGTACCAGCCACCGTTCTGCACGGTCTCGAGGATGGTCACGCCAAACAGGCTGCCGGAACCGAACAGCTCACGGAAGAAGCCGACCGTCATCAGGATGAAGCCGTAACCAAGACCGTTACCCACGCCATCCAGGAACGACAGCGCAGGCGTGTTGGTCATGGCAAAGCCTTCAGCGCGACCCATCACGATGCAGTTGGTGATGATCAGGCCAACAAAGACCGACAGCTGCTTGGACATCTCATAGGCAAACGCCTTGAGGATCTGGTCCACCACGATGACCAGCGACGCAATGATGGTCATCTGCACGATGATACGGATAGAGGACGGAATATGATTCCGAATCAGCGAGACGAACATGCTGGAGAATGCCGTCACGAAGATAACCGCCAGACTCATGACCAGAGATACGCTGAGACTGGAGGTCACCGCCAGCGCCGAGCAGATGCCAAGGATCTGCAGGGCGATGGGGTTGTTCTTGAAGATCGGCGTCAGGATGACGCCCTTGGTTGTCGGTGCGGACATCGTCAGACTCCTTCGCTGTCGTCAGAGGGGCTGGCGCTGGCAGTCGCCTGGCTGTCACCACCTTCGCGGAAGTGCTCCAGGTAGGGGCCAAAGCCTTCTTCGCCCAGCCAGAATTGCACCAGATGCGTCACCCCACGGCTGGTCAGGGAAGCACCGGACAGTGCGTCGACCTCAGTGGAATCGCTGGCGCCCCCCTTCACCAGCTCGATGGCCGGATCCATGGAGTCGCTGGAGGCGTAGATTTCCTTGCCTTCCCACTGCGCTTTCCAGCGCGGGTTGTCGACCTCACCACCCAGTCCGGGTGTCTCGGAGTGGGAATAGAAGGTGATGCCACCGATGGTATTGCCATCGCCCTGCACGGACAGGTAACCACGCATCAGGCCCCACAGGCCCTGACCGCGGATCGGCAGCACGATCTGCTCGGGGTTCTCCTCGTCACCGACCAGGTAGACGGTAGAGTACTTTTCCTGACGACCGATGCCTGCGACGTCACGCTCGCCGGACAGGGTGCGCGACTGTGCAGGATCCTTGGCCGCCTGGAAGCCATCGTAGGTCTCGGGGTCGACCGCGTCGGTATACTCACCGGTTTCCAGGTCGACGACCTTGGCGGTCACGGCCTGGGAGAACTCCTTACCGACGTCCATCCCGGGCTCGTAAAGGTCCGCCACGGCCAGGATGTTGGACTTGCGGTCCAGCTCCTGGTTGCGTTCCTGACGCGCCTTGAGCCCCACTGCCGCCGTCGACACGATGATCGAACAAACGATACACAGGGAGAAGGCGACCGTAAGGATCTTCTTGATGGAATTGTTGCCTTGTGCCATCAGGTGGTCTCCTCAGCCACAACCGCCGTGCGCTTGACGCGACGCTTGATGTTGGCCTGAACAAAGAAGTGATCGATCAGCGGGGCAAACAGGTTGGCAAACAGAATCGCCAGCATGATGCCTTCCGGGAAGGCCGGGTTGACCACGCGAATCAGGACCGTCATCACACCGATCAGGGCACCGAACAGGAAGCGACCCGGGTTGGTCATGGACGCAGACACAGGGTCAGTGGCCATGAACACCATGCCGAAGGCAAAGCCGCCCACCACCAGATGCCAGTACCAGGGCATCGCAAACATGGCATTGGTGTCGGAGCCGATCAGGTTGAGAATCGAGCTCATCGCCACCATACCCAGGAACACCCCGAGCACGATGCGCCAGGAGGCAATTCGCATGCCCAGCAACACAACGGCACCGATCAGGATCGCCAGGGTCGAGGTCTCACCCACCGAACCAGGGATGAAGCCGAGGAAGGCGTCCCACCAGCTGTACTGATCCTGCAGGGCTGCCATGCCGCTCTGATAGGCCGTGGACAGTGCAGTGGCACCGGTATAGCCGTCTGCCGCGACCCAAACCGAGTCACCAGAGATCTGGGCCGGATAGGCGAAGTAGAGGAAGGCACGACCTGTCAGCGCCGGGTTGAGGAAGTTCTTGCCGGTACCGCCGAAGATTTCCTTGCCGATCACCACACCGAAGGTGATGCCCAGTGCGACCTGCCACAGGGGAATGGTGGCCGGAAGAATCAGGGCGTAGAGCACGGAGGTGACGAAGAAGCCTTCGTTGACCTCATGGCCGCGCTTGATCGCGAACAGCACTTCCCAGAAGCCACCGATGGCAAACGTCACCAGGTAGATGGGCAGGAAGTAGGTCGCACCAAGCACGAAGTTCGACCACAGGCTGCCTGCGTCATGACCACCGGCCAGGGTCAGCAGGATCATTTCACGCCAGCCACCCATGGAGTCGTAGCCCGCGGCGATCGCTTCGTTGGCCTGCCAGCCGGCGTTCCACATGCCGAAGAACATGGCCGGGAAGGTGCAGAACCACACGGTGATCATGATGCGCTTGAGGTCAATACCGTCGCGCACGTGAGCCGTGGTCTTGGTCACGCTGGGGGGAGAATAGAAAATCGTGTCTACCGCCTCGTAGAGCGGATAGAACTTCTCGTATTTGCCGCCCTTGTGGAAGTGCGGCTCGAGATTGTCGAGTGTCTGTCGAATACCCATCATCAGGCCTCTTTCTCGATCATGGTGAGGTTGTCACGCAGGATGGGACCGTATTCGTACTTGCCCGGGCACACATAGGTGCACAGCGCCAGGTCTTCTTCATCCAGCTCCAGACACCCCAGCTGCATGGCAGTCTCGATGTCACCGACGATCAGCGAACGCAGCAGCTGCGTGGGCATGATGTCCAGCGGCATGATCTTCTCGTAAGCACCTACCGGTACCATCGCGCGCTCGGAGCCGTTGGTAGAGGTAGTAGGTGCATAGTTGCTCAGCCCCTTGAGGCTGGAGAGGTAGATCCCGAGCACCGAGTGACGGTTGCCACCTGGGGACAGCCAGCCCATGAAGGCACGCTTGTTACCCTCTTCCAGCAGGCTCAGCTGGGTGTGGAAACGGCCCACGTAGCGCAGGCTGCCCTCGGCAGTGAAGCCAGAGAACACACCACCGCTGATCACCCGGGTGTCGTCCGGAGACTTCACTTCATGATCGAGCAGCTCATCGGTGCTGGCGCCCAGGCGCGTGCGAACCAGACGCGGACGCTCTGCACGCGGACCTGCGACGGCCACCACACGACTCATGTCCAGCTTGCCTTCTGCAAACAGCTTGCCGAACGCAATCACGTCCTGATAGCCGATGTGCCAGACGCGACGCTGCAGCGACACCGGGGACAGGAAATGGATATGGGTACCGACCAGGCCAGCCGGGTGGGGACCAGCAAAGCTCTCGTGCTTGACGCCCTTGACCTTGGTGCCAGGAATCTGCGCGTCCGTTGCGGTGCACAGGAACACCTGGCCCTTGGTCAGGCGCGACAGTACCGTCAGGCCATCTTCGAAGGCTTGCGCCTGCTCGTTGATGACCACGGCCGGATCGGCAGCCAGCGGCTGGGTATCCACCGCGGTGACAAAGATATCGGTTGGCTCAGCATCCAGCGCCGGAGTCCGCGAGAACGGGCGAGTTCGCAACGCGGTCCACAGGCCGGATTCCACCAATTGGTCGACCACCGTCTGACGTTCCAACGACGCCAGCGCATCACGCCCATGGGCCGTGAAGGTTTCGGCTTCTTCGCTCTCGTCGACCTTGATCACCACCGACAGCAGCTTGCGTTTCTCACCGCGGTTGATCGCCACCACTTCACCGGCCGCCGGGGAAGTGAAGCGTACACCGTCGATCTTCTTGTCGGTAAACAGGAGTTGGCCCAGCTTGACCTTGTCCCCCTCCTTGACCTCCATAGTCGGCTTCATGCCGATATAGTCGGTGCCCAGGAGCGCCACGTGGCGCACCGGTCGCGCATCCTCGATACGCTGCTCCGGTGCTCCCGTGATGGGGAGATCCAGGCCTTTCTTGACTTCGATCATAGACTCGCCCAGTTGATGGATCGTAGATAATGGACGGAGGTTCGGTGGAAATGAGAGGAATTCTTGTTATTGACCACGCATCACCAGTCACGCCGAGGCGACATCGAACCACCCCGAAAAATCCCCAGCATTATAAAGACAAGCCAGTGAATTGACCACATGATCGAACGTAGCAGAAATGACTGTTTCGGCAGATCAGAGCCCCGACAGAAAGAAAAAACCCCTTGCCAAACAAGGTTGGCAAGGGGGTATTGAGATACCTCAAAACGGGCCGTTCCGCCCGCGCGACGCGGCTTAGGCGTGGCTGCGCGGCAGCTTGCAGAAGGACACGTTGGAAATCTGCTGCAGGATACGAATGACCTGGCAGCTATAGCCAAACTCGTTGTCGTACCACACATAGACCACCGCATGACGGCCCTGGGCGATGGTGGCCTTGGCATCGACGATGCCCGCATGGCGATTGCCGACGAAGTCTGTGGACACGACTTCTGGAGAGTCGACGTAATCGATCTGCTTCTGGAAAGCAGAATCGATGGACATGCGACGCAAGTAGTCGTTGAGCGACGCGGCATCGGTCTCGCGCTTGAGCGACAGGTTGAGAATCGCCATCGACACATTCGGCGTCGGCACCCGGATGGCGTTGCCGGTCAGCTTGCCACCCAACTCGGGCAGCGCCTTGGCCACTGCCTTGGCGGCACCGGTCTCGGTCAGCACCATGTTCAACGGAGCACTGCGCCCGCGACGGTCACCCTTGTGATAGTTATCAATCAGGTTCTGGTCGTTGGTGTAGGAGTGAACGGTCTCCACGTGACCATGCTCGATGCCGTACTCGTCGTTCATCACCTTCAGCACCGGCACGATGGCATTGGTGGTGCAGGAAGCAGCCGAGATGATGCGATCATCGGCGGTGATATCGGAGTGGTTGATGCCGTAGACGATGTTCTTGAGGTCACCCTTGCCCGGTGCGGTCAGCAGCGCCTTGGACACCCCCTTGCACTGCAGGTGCTGGCCGAGGCCGGCCTCATCGCGCCAGATGCCGGTGTTGTCCACGACGACCGCATTGTTGATACCGTAAGCGGTGTAGTCGACATCACTCGGTGAGTCAGCGTAGATCACCTGGATGACGTTGCCATTGGCGGTCAGGGTGCGAGATTCGGCGCAGACACTGATGGTGCCATCGAACGGACCATGGACGCTGTCGCGGCGCAGCAGGCTGGCACGCTTCTCCAGATCCTTGGCGATATCGCCGCGCCCACGCACCACGATGGCCTTGAGCCGCAGCAGGTTGCCGCCGCCGGCCTTCTCGATCAGCACGCGCGCCAGAATGCGACCAATACGACCGAAGCCGTACAGCACCACGTCCTTGGGTTCGCCGTTACCCGCATCCGGGTCGTGGCTGTCGACGATGTCGGCCAGCTGCTCGCGCATGAAGGCCAGGGCGTCACCACCACCCTGCTTCTTGAACGCCACCCCGAGCTTGCCCACGTCAACGTGCGCCGGCCCAAGGTTGAGCTGGGTCATCGCCTGAACCAGCGGGAAGGTGTCCTGAACCGACAGCTCAGTCCCTTCAATCTTCCGCACGAAGCGATGATCCTTGAGAATTCTGATCACGCTACGGTTGAACAGGGAGCGACCGAACATGGTCGTCACCACGTTGTTGCGACGATACAGGCTGCCAATCAGCGGGATCATCTGCTCGGCCACGGCCTGGTTGTCGTGCCACTCCTGGAAGACGATGTCGGGTTGCTGGCTCACGAGAGACCTCTAAGTCTGTTGGGAAACGCGAGTATTATCTGCGCCCCCATGAGGCGGGGCAATGCCTGTATGGTCGCACTCCATGTAGGCTCGTTACAGAAATCCCAGTTTGACTACACGACCAAGATGGGGCTGGTATGATGCCTGCTCGCCCACTGAACGCCAGCGAAACGACAACGTCTATGCCTACCTTTTCGCCGCTTGATCCGCCGTTGCCTCAAGGAGTTCGCGACACCCTGTTCCTGACGACGCCTCCAGGCAGCGCTGCCGCGCTTGCCTTGGCGCGACTGGCCTCTCGGGAGCCGCTACTGGTGGTCACTCAGGACACCGCTGAAGCGCTGAGACTCGAACAGGAGCTGGCCTTCTTCGCTGACGTGCCGGTACTGCCCTTTCCCGATTGGGAAACCTTGCCCTACGACAGCTTCTCGCCACACCAGGACATCGTCTCCTCGCGACTGCGAACCCTGAGGCAGCTTCAGGATGGCGTGCACGGCATCGTGCTGGTCCCCATCAATACGCTGATGCAGCGCCTGCCGCCGGTCGACTACATTGCTGGCCGCGTACTGACACTGGAAGTGGGCGCCACTCTGGAGCGAGAGGCGTTTCGAGAAACCTTGTCCCGTGCAGGCTATCGCGCGGTCGAGACCGTCTTCGAGCCTGGCGAGTATGCCCTGCGCGGTGCCTTGATCGACCTCTTCCCCATGGGCGCGGAGCATCCCCTGCGCATCGATCTGTTCGACAATGAGATCGACACGCTGCGCAGCTTTGATCCAGACACCCAGCGCAGCCTCGACAAGGTAGAGCGCATCGAGCTTCTACCGGCTCACGAATATTCGCTGTCGCGCTCTGCCATTGCCTGTTTTCGCGAGGGCTTCGAGACGCTTTTCGACGTCGACCCGCGCCAGTGCCCGCTATACGTCGATGCCCTCAAGGGCATTCCGTCGGCGGGACTCGAGCAATACCTGCCGTTGTTCTTCGAGACAACGGCTTCCCTGTTCGACCACCTGCCGGACGGCACCCACGTGGTCATGATGGCTGGCTGCCGCGACGCTGCTCAGCACCACTGGCAGTCCATCAGCAGTCGCTATGAAAACCTCGGCGTGGACCCCACCCGTCCGCTGCTGCCCCCCCATCGGGCCTTTATTCCCGAGGCAGAGCTGTTTGCGCTGATCAAGGCCCACCCACGGATCGAACTGACCGACGCCACCGATCATCCCCATGCCCATCGCTGCCAGGCACAGGCCGCACCCGACGTCGCCATCAACGCGCGCGCCAAGGAGCCACTGGCCGCACTAAAGAACTTTCTCGAACAGCACTCGCAACAGCGCGTGCTGTTCGTGGCCGAGTCACGCGGTCGCCGAGAAGCCCTGGAAGACACCCTGGCGCCGGTTACCGGCTCGCTGCCGGCAAGCACCGGCTTCCTGGAATTCCTCGATGGCGACATGGCACTCGCTATCGCTGAAGGTCAGCTCGCCAACGGGCTGCTGCTCGAGCAACCGGCGCTGACGGTCATCACCGAGACCGAGCTGTTCGGTGACGTGGTGCGCCAGACCCGGCGTCAGGCCAAGGCGACGGACGACAATGAGCTCGCGGTCCGCCACCTGTCCGAGCTCAAGGCAGGCGCGCCAGTGGTCCACCAGGCCCATGGGGTTGGTCGCTATCGTGGACTGGAAACCCTGGAGGCAGGCGGCCAGGCAGCCGAATTTGTCAGCCTCGAATACGCCGACGGCGCCAAGCTCTATGTGCCGGTCGACAGCCTGCATCTGATCTCCCGCTATGCCGGCGCCGACGATGAGCTGGCCCCCCTGCACCGCCTGGGCTCGGAGCAGTGGGACAAGGCCAAGCGCAAGGCCGCCGAGAAGATTCGCGATACCGCGGCAGAACTGCTCGACATCTATGCCCGGAGAGAGGCCCGCGAAGGCTTTGCCTGCGCGCCCCCGGATGACGAGTACGTCCGCTTCGTGGCCAACTTCCCGTTCGAGGAGACGCCGGACCAGCGGGTGACCATTCAGGCGGTGATTCAAGACATGACCGCGCCACGCCCCATGGACCGTGTGGTCTGCGGCGACGTCGGCTTCGGCAAGACAGAGGTGGCCATGCGCGCCGCCTTCCTGGCCGTCCAGTCACAACGACAGGTGGTGGTGCTGGTGCCCACCACGCTACTGGCCCGCCAGCACTACGAGAACTTCCGTGACCGCTTCGCCGATACTGCTGTCGATATCGAGCTACTGTCTCGCTTTACCAGCACTGGCGGCCAGACCGAGACCTTCAAGCGTATCCGAGAGGGCAAGGTCGACATCGTCATCGGCACCCACAAACTGCTGTCCCGTCAGCTCGATTTTCCTCAGCTCGGTCTGGTCATCATCGATGAGGAACACCGCTTCGGCGTCGCTCAGAAGGAGCGCCTGAAGAGCCTGCGCGCCGAGGTCGATGTATTGACCATGACCGCCACCCCCATCCCCCGCACCCTGAACATGGCCATGAGCGGTATTCGCGATCTGTCGATCATCGCGACGCCCCCTGCCCGACGACTATCGGTGAAGACCTTCGTCCAGCAACGCGAGGAAGCCGTCATCAAGGAAGCGTTGCTGCGTGAAATCCTGCGCGGTGGCCAGGTCTACTACCTGCACAACGAAGTGAAGACCATCGAGACCGCCGCCGAGAAGGTCCGAGAACTGGTGCCGGAGGCTCGCGTCGCGGTGGCTCACGGCCAGCTGCCGGAACGTTCGTTGGAGCGCGTGATGTCCGACTTCTATCACAAGCGCTTCAACGTCCTGGTGTGCTCGACCATCATCGAAACCGGCATCGACGTACCCAGCGCCAACACCATCATCATCGAACGCGCCGACAAGTTCGGCCTGGCCCAGCTCCACCAGCTGCGTGGCCGGGTTGGGCGCAGTCACCACCAGGCCTACGCCTACCTGCTGGCCCCTCCCCCGCGTTCGATGACACGGGACGCGGTAAAGCGCCTGGAAGCCATTGGCCAGGCCGAGGATCTGGGCGCTGGCTTCACCCTGGCCAGCCACGACATGGAAATCCGTGGCGCGGGCGAGTTGTTGGGTGACGAGCAGAGCGGTCAGATGGAAGCGGTTGGCTACAGCCTCTACATGGAAATGCTGGACCGCGCCGTCAAGGCCATACGCGAGGGTCGCACGCCCAACATTGAGTCACCCCTTCAGGACGGCGTGGAAGTCAGCCTCAACTTGCCTGCGCTGATTCCCGACGACTACCTGCATGACGTGCAGCAACGCCTGGTCATGTACAAGCGCATTGCCAACGCCAGCAATGAGGCGGAACTCAAGGAACTGCGGGTCGAAATGATCGATCGCTTTGGCCTGCTGCCGGGGCCGGTCAAGACACTGCTGCGCCAGACCCACCTGCGACAACGCGCTGAACGACTGGGCATCACTCGCCTGGAAGCCGGCGCCGAGCGCGGCAGGATCCTGTTTGGCGGCCAGACCGCCGTGGACCCCCTGACCCTGGTCGAGCTCATCCAAAGCGACCCCCAGAGGTATCGACTCGAGGGTGCTGACACGCTTCGCTTCAGCGTCGACATGGCTGACGAAGAGGCACGCTTCGAAGCGATCGAAGCCCTGCTCGAACGGCTCAACCGAAAGGCTCAGGCCGCCTGACATTTGCTCTGTAAAGACTGGCGCAAAGACGCATTAGCGGGCAATCTATAGCTATCGACACACTGCCACCTGTGGCCGGGTGATCCCCGGCCCTCACACAACATCGAGACTGTTGCAATGACTTCGATTTCACTTCGCCGACCGTTAGCTCGCGCCGCCACCCTGTGTGGCCTGCTCGGCGTGCTGGCGACTCCTCTGGTGGCGGCGGACGAACTGCCCAGGGGACACTACCTGCTGCCCGAAGACGGGGACCTTATCGGCGAGGTCTACACCGTGGAAGCGGACGAAGACGACACCCTCATCGATATTGGTCACGACCATGGCATTGGCTTCAATGCAATCACTCGCGCCAATCCCGACGTCAGTATCTGGTATCCCGGAGAAGGCACCGAGGTCGTCATTCCCGCCCAGTTCATCCTGCCCGACGCACCGCGCACGGGCATCGTGGTGAACGTCGCCGAGATGCGCCTCTACTACTATCCTCCGGCCAAGGAGGGAGAACCGCGCACGGTCCAGACCTACCCGATCGCCGTCGGGCGCATGGACTGGAAAACGCCGCTGGGCTCTACCACCATCACCGAGATGGTCAAGAATCCTTCCTGGTACCCGCCCGCCTCCATTCGCCGCGAGCACGCTGAAGCCGGCAACCCGCTCCCCGGCGTGGTACCGCCAGGCCCGGAAAACCCCATGGGCACCCGCAAGATGCGCCTGGGTATTCCTGGCTACCTGATCCACGGCACCAACAAGCCTGAAGGCGTGGGCATGCGCGTCACCCACGGCTGCATTCGCATGCTGCCTGATGACGTCGAGAACCTGTTTGACCAGGTCTCCGTCGGTACGCGTGTACGCCTGGTCAACGAGCCTCTCAAGCTTGGCTGGTCTGATGAGCACCTGTATGTGCAGGCGTATCCCTATCTGGACGAGGAAGAAGGCGCGCCCATTGAGGACATGACTGCCGCCATCGAAGAAGTGGAATCCGCCGTCGAGGACAAGGATTACAGCGTCGACTTTGCACGCCTGAGAGCCGCCATGGAGACCCCCAGCGGACTGCCCGTAGCGATGCAGGCGACAGCACCGGAACGCCCGACTCCCCTGCCTGGCAGTCTTTACGACCACATCGAACTGGTCGCTGGAGAACCCCCGCTGCTTAGCCAGGCAAGCCAGGGAGAGTAAAACCTCCGCTCCCTGGATGTCCGTCCAAAGGCGCCCTTGTGGCGCCTTTTTTTCGCCCTTGTCAGGCTCGGTCATCTGAGCAAAGTGACCGACAGAGTTGGGTGCCACGCGGCTGCTATTGCATCTGTCATGAGATCGAACAGGCGCGGCGACTTGCGCACCTGAGACGCGGATAAGGCCTGGCGCGCAGGGACATCAGAGCCATTTTCGTCAGCGTTCACCTAGGCCAGCGGCGCTTTAGTGAGCGCGTTACACCTGCCCCTTTCAGCCTGCCAGTGGCCCATCGAGCAGCCCCCGTTAACGCCACCACATGGCGCCGAGTCGCGCCTACCAGCGCCTGCAGGTATGACGTTGATGCAGGAGGTCCTGCGCCAGCACGCAGGTCCCAAAACGGCCATTGCCATCGTCGATCAAGGTATTTGCCGCTGCTGCATGCCTTCACCATGCAGAGCCGTGACACTGACCCAAAAACGACTGAGGCCCAACCTTTCGGTTGGGCCTCAGCCTATCGCTTCACGACCTGGCGGACGGACAATGTCCGCACCGTTCAGGTCATCCCCCGAGGGGGCAAGGAAACGATTACTTGCGCATGGAGCGCTCGAACATGCGGTTCATCTCTTCACGGTTCTGCTGAGACAGCTGCAGAGCCGCTTGAGCGTCACGCTGTGCCTGGTTAGCAGTGTTCTGAGCCTGAGTGGCGATGCTGCGAGCTTCAGCAGCGTCGGCCTGAGCGGACTCAGCAGTCATGCGAACTTCTTCCAGAGCGCTGGAGGAAGCACAGCCAGCCAGAACGGCCAGAGAAGCGGCGGCGGCGGTCAGCTTCAGGGTAGTCTTCAGAGTCATGGTGTTCTCCTTGAGTCTTCCTTGGTACTGCGATAATGACGTCTACATGCCCTTTAGGGGAATGCATCCATCAGGCTTCCTGCAAAGGCAGGCCTTTCTTGCAGCGACTTGTGCTGCTAAGCACAGGAGTCAAACGCTGTTTTATAATACACAACGGCGCTTGTCCATAGTCTTGAACGTCCCTAGTCCACAGTCTTGAACGTCCCTAGCGCCCCTAAAGACTAGCGGATGACGACGCGAGTGCCAACACCAATCAGGCCAGAGAGTTCTCGAATTTCCTGATTGGTCACGGCGACACATCCGTTGGTCCAGTCAAAGTTGCGGTGAATATCCATATCTCCATCGCCGACACCGTGTATCCCGATATAGCCACCGAGAACCGTCTGCTGCGGAGGGCTACGATGCCGCCGATAGTAGTCGAAATACTCGTCGTAGTCTTGCTGAGAGTAGAGCCCCGACTCGAGCGCCATTCTCGCATGGGTCGGGGTGGGATAGTCCAGCCCGATGAAGATGTCGAATTTGCTGTCGAAATTGAAGCGATCGACGTGGAATTCCCCACGCGGCGTCGTCTTGTCACCCATCACTCGCTGTGATTTTGCACCGCCCCTGCCCACCGATATCGGCGAGTAGCGGGCCAGTTCCACCCCACCACGATAGACCGTGAGACGTGACTCCTGATTGTCGATGAGCACCCACACCTCACTCGAGGAATCGGGCACGATGGCTCGCCTAAGCTGATCCTCGACCATATCGAAGCTGGCAAGGACTGCGGTGGGGAGTAGCAGCCAGGCACCAAGTATCATTTGGATAAAACGACGACGATGACCCCGCTGGAACATGACAAGACTCACTGTGTGTAAAAGAAATGATTGGTGACTGAGTGTAAACCACGCTCTGCGAGGCATCATCAACTATCTGGCAGACACTAGTGCGCCATGGCCAACCAGGACATCCCCTGCCTATTCATCTCAGGCCCGGCGTCTCCCCTTGGCGACACATCGCCTTTACCATTCCTCACTCGTCTGCCTTAGCGTCGCTATCTCTGCCTTTGCCATCGTTAGACAATCTCTCAAATCCTGTCGGAGATCGCGCCGACCGCCGACAGCAATAACGCCAGGAGGCCCCACGGAAGTTCCCTGACTTGCTCCCCCATCACTCTCCAGCGCGTCCAGATATGAGATCAATCGACCTAACCAACTGTCACGATCATTGGCGAGCTCACGCAAACGACGAACTTCCGCTATGTCGGGATAACGATCGCCCACCAGCATCGTATGCCAGTCGTGCTCGACCAAGTGAGCATGCTCGCTGACATCACGCAGCAGCGCATCCAGCGCCAAACCAAATAGCGCCAGCGCGCCCTCCTCGCAGGCACGCCGGTGGGCGTCTTGGTGCTCATCGTCCCGGACTGGTGTCGCAAGCAGCAACTCCACCTGGTACAGCAACTGGTTGGTACGCGCTCTGGGGGTCACTTGCGCTTGTCCTCGACCTGCCATGAGGAGCCGTCCCAGCTTGCCTTCCATCCGCTGGCCTTGCCGTTATCACCATCCGTCATCACGAACTGCTCCTTGAGCTTGCGTGAAAAACGGATCTGCGCGGGGCGGCCATCGGGGTCCTGCTCGGGCGCGCTGAGAAGGTAGTGATACTTCTCGGGCAACTCCTCGGCGTGAGGCTTCAGCTCCTTGACCAACGGCGGGCGCGTTTCGCGATTCTTGGGAAACTTGCTCGCCGCGAGGAACAGGCCACTCGCACCATCGCGCAGCACATAATGGTCCTCGACCTTCTGACACGCCAGCTCGGGCATCGGGATGGGATCCATCTTTGGCGGTGCGACTTCCCCGTTGCGCAGCAGCTTGCGAGTATTCTTGCAGCTGTCATTGGTGCAGCCGAAGTACTTGCCGAAGCGCCCCGACTTGAGCTGCATCTCGGAGCCACACTTGTCACACTCGATGACAGGACCATCATAGCCCTTGATCCGGAACTTGCCTTCCTCGATCTTGTAGCCTTCGCAGTCCGGGCTGTTACCGCAGATATGCAGCTTGCGGCCCTCGTCGATCAGGTAGCTGTCCATGGCGGTGGCACACAGCGGACAGCGCTCCTTGGCGCGCAGCGCGTCGGTTTCCGCCTCTTCACCCGCGTCGGCCGCTACGGCCTCTTCACCGGGAAGCAGGTCGATCGTGGTCTTGCAGCGCTCCTTCGGCGGCAGGTTATACCCACTGCAGCCAAGGAAGACGCCGGTGGACGCGGTACGGATCTGCATCTTGCGCCCACAGCTGGGACAGTCGATGTCCGTCGGCACGGGCTGGTTGGGACGCATGCCGTCCTCACTTTCCGCCTTCGCCAACTCCTCACGAAACTCCTGATAGAACGCATCCAGCAGCTCGCGCCAGCTGCGCTCGCCCTCGGCAATCTCGTCGAGACTATCCTCCATGCGCGCGGTGAAGGAGTAATCCATCAGGTCAGGGAAGGACTCCTTGAGACGCTCGGTGACAATGTCACCCAGCTTCTCGGCATAGAAGCGCCGATTCTCCAGCTTCACGTAGCCGCGATCCTGAATGGTCGAGATGATCGCCGCGTAGGTCGACGGACGACCGATGCCGCGTTTCTCGAGCTCCTTGACCAGACTCGCCTCGGTGTAGCGTGCCGGCGGCTTGGTAAAGTGCTGCTTCGGGTCGAGGGCGTCCAACGCCATCGGCGTACCCTCACCCAGGTCAGGCAAGGCCTGATCGTCTTCCTTGCGCCCCATGGGCGTCATGACGCGGGTATAGCCGTCAAACTTGAGCACACGACCCTTGGCCTTGAGCTCGTAACCGTCCACCGCCACGGTCAGCGTCGACGACAAGTACTCGGCAGGGGTCATCTGACAGGCCACAAACTGACGCCAGATCAGCTCATACAGACGCTCTGCATCGCGCTCCATGCCAGCAAGGTCGGTAGACCTGCGAGTCACCTCGGAGGGGCGAATCGCCTCGTGGGCCTCCTGGGCCCCTTCCTTGCTCGAGTAGCGATTCGGCGCCTCGGGCAGGTAACGATCACCATATTCGCTGCCGATGTACTCGCGCACGCTTTCCACCGCGTCTCTGGACAAGTTGGTCGAGTCCGTACGCATATAGGTGATGTAGCCCGCCTCGTAGAGCCGCTGAGCCAGCGTCATGGTCTTCTTCACCGAGAAGCCCAGGCGACCACTGGCAGCCTGCTGCAGGGTCGAGGTGATAAAAGGCGCGTTCGGCTTGGAACGGGTGGGCTTGTCTTCACGGGCCGAGATGGCAAGGGTTGCCTTGCGCAGCGCAGCGATCCGCTTTTCGGTCTCTGCCTCACTGGTGGGGCGAAACGCCTTGCCGTCCTGACGCACCAGCTCGAAGCGAATCGCCTCGCCCTCTGGCGTCACCAGATCAGCATGCACATCCCAGAACTCCTCCGGCACGAAGGCCCGGATCTCGCTCTCACGCTCGCTGATCAGTCGCATGGCGACGGATTGCACGCGCCCTGCCGACAGGCCTCGCGCCACCTTGGCCCACAGCAGCGGGGACAGCATGAAGCCCACCACCCGGTCGAGGAAGCGCCGTGCCTGCTGGGCTTCGACTCGCGGGATATTCAGGCTTCCCGGATCGGTAAACGCCTCCTGGATGGCATTCTTGGTGATCTCGTTGAACACCACTCGACGATAGCGCTGCTCATCCCCTCCGATGGTCTCGCGAAGGTGCCAGGCAATGGCTTCCCCTTCGCGATCAAGGTCGGTCGCGAGATAGACGGTATCGGCTTTCTCAGCCAGCTTCTTGAGCTCGGCAACGACCTTTTCCTTGCCTGGCAGCACCTCATAATTGGCCTGCCAGCCATTGTCAGGATCGATACCCATACGCCGGATGAGCTGCGTATGCGCCTTCTGGCGCTGATACACCGCCTTCTCCTCCGCCGACATCTTGCGTGTCGCGGCCGCCTGGCGAGCCCGCTCCTTAGGATCGGAGGCCGCCTTGCCAGAGCCGCTGGTCGGCAGGTCACGGATGTGGCCCACACTCGACTTCACGATGAAATCGTTGCCGAGATATTTATTGATCGTCTTGGCCTTGGCAGGCGACTCGACGATGACCAGAGACTTGCCCATAGTACTCCACGAAAGTCAGGGCGCCGCGCTCCTTGGCGTACGCCAGTATGTAACATACCCGCCGAAGCTTGACGGGGAAAAATGCGCTTACCCTAACCCAGTGCCGAACATCGCGCCAGTCACATCGACGGTTGCCCCTGGAACAGTGCTGGTCGTGTCACGGATCACGCGGCGCCTTCTGTACGGCGCCCGACTCGCATGGGCAAGAGACTAGCCTTAACCCCGTCGTCCGACAAGCAGCGGCCACATAACGACCTTGCCCCCGCTGGGCGGGGGCAAGGACATAGCGAGAATACGCCACAGGGCCGATCGAACGTGGCGATCAGCGCAGCGCCATAGTCACGAGCGCCGCGTCTGTCCCCGCGAGCGACTGGTCGAGCGCCGACGCGAAGCCGCAGGTGTCGCCTCTGCGCCCTCGGGCTTGGCCACCCCCGCAGGCTCTGACGTCGTTGCAGCAGCTCCAGCGCTGTCGGACTTCGTGCTGTCCGCCTTCGTGCTGTCGGCCTTCGTGCTGTCGGCCTTCGTGCTGTCGGCCTTCGTACCGGACGCCGAGGTAGTGGCGCCTGAAGCACTGGACGTCTTGGTGTCGCTGGACGTCTCGGAAGCGCTGGATGCCTTCGTCGTGCTCGGCTCCTTGGAAGCGCTGGGCGTCTCGGAAGCACTGGATGCCTTGGTAGCGCTGGACGCCTTGGAAGCGCTGGATGACTTCGTCGTGCTCGGCTCCTTGGAAGCGCTGGGCGTCTCGGAAGCACTGGATGCCTTGGTAGCGCTGGATGCCTTGGGAGCGCTGGATGCCTTGGGAGCGCTGGATGCCTTGGGAGCGCTAGTTGTCTTGGACGCGCTGGGCACCTTGCCACTGCCGCTGGTGTTCCCACCCGCACCGCCATCAGAGGATGACGACCGTGTTGACCTGCGACGGCTGGCCGGCCTCGCCTTGAGGAACAACGACTTGATTCGCTCAAAGCGAGCGGCCGCGTGCTCGCTCAAGTCACCGCTGGCCGCCAGAACGTGCTCCATATGCTCGATATGGCTGTCAATTTCCTTGGCATCAAGGCCCTCAAGCAACGCAGGCACTGCCTCAAGGGCGGCTTCACGATCCTGTTTCAGAATGAAGAACTGATCGCGCATCAAGTGCTTGAAGTCCTGCAGCTGAAGCTCGGGCTCCAGCTCGCTCCGGGAGGCTTGCAGCCGGCGGAAATTACGTCCGTCGGTGGCCGGAGCACCGCCAAGGACGAAGATGATCGACCTCATGACCGCTTCATGGGCCCCACCACGGGCGACCTGAGCACGAATTTCGTCGCGACGACGCTGGATGAAACGACGGCGTTCGGGTTCGGCGCCCGGCAGCCTTCGATCCGCGTCCACGGCACCGCGCAAGCCGACCAGAGACTGCAGCAGGGGCTGGCCATAGATATCCAGAAATGCCTTCTCGATGGACCGGTCACGCAGCACTCGCCAGGCATCCAGACTACGGGAGATCAGGCTTGAACCGATGTCTTCGTACACCCGGAAAACGTTGTCGTCGCTGAGCGCACGGCGACGTTCGCGCACCATTTCTGCCAACACCGGCAGTGGCGCCATCAGCGGGTTGCGGTCCGACAGCAGGCGATAACCCATGCGATTGGGATGCATCCGACGCATCCAATGGGCAGACTCCGGCGTGGAAAGCGCCCGAATCCACGGCTGCAGGAACTGACGGTACAGACCAAGATTGATCTCGGACACTCTGGCCACCGTCGCAAAGCGACGATCATCCTGAGGCTGAGGCTTGACGACCTCGTCCAGGTCATCCAGGTCACGGGTAGAGAACTCAAGCAGGTAATCGCGCTCGATAAGCTCCGCATCAGGACGGTCGCTGGCCTTGGACACCGTGGTCTCATACAGCCCCGGCGGCAAGACGTCGATGTAGTCCATGTTGGCCGTGAACTCGGCGTGCTCCTTGCGCGACACGCTGCCCGAGACAAAGATGCCGAGGTGACCCGTCTTGTCGTGCACGCAGTAGACAATGGTCTGCTCGTTGGCAATGATGTCGTCGACACCGCCATACAGATCACGCACCCACCCCAACGCCTGGGGTGGCGGCGTAATGTCATCACCCTGGGAGCAGAACACGATCACCGGGGAGCGCACGTTGCGCAGATCAATGCGACGACCGTCTGACGTCACCAGCTGCGCCGTCGACAGCCGATTACCGACGAACAGATTATCGACGATGTACTGGATCTCCTCTCCCCCCAGTACCACGTGTCCGCCCCACCAGCGTTCGAACTGAAGATAGCGTTCGGCTTCGGTATCGACATGGGCATATAGGTGGTATTGCTTGTCCCACCAGGTGTTGGCCGGGTTGAGCCGCTCGAAATTCTGTACCAGCCAGGCACCATCGAACACCCCATCCCCCATGTCCGACAGCATGTGGGTCGCCCAGCTGCCTCCGGTCATGCCGCCGGTATAGCGCATCGGCGCCTTGCCGCGCTCACCGGCCCAGTAGGACAGTGGAGCCCCGGCAATCAGGATCGGCCCAAACACTTCCGGCTCCAGCGCGGCGGCCATCATGATCTGCCAGCCAGCCTGGCAGTTGCCGACCACCATCGGCTTCTCACTGTCAGGGTGAAGCTCGTTGACATGGCGCAGGAAGGTGACCTCGGCCTCGACCACGTCCTCGACCCGCTGCCCCGGAATCGGGTACGGCATAAAGGCGATGAAGTAGCACGGATGGCCAGCCCGCAGCGCCACACCGATCTCGCTATCGGGCTTGAAGCCACCGATCCCCGGGCCATGCCCTGCACGGGGGTCGACCACCACGAAGGGACGTGCGAGCTCATCCGTTTCGACGCCTTCCGGGGGATGCACGCGCAGTAACTCATAGTTGACGGGACGTGGCAGCTCTTCCCCAAGCATGACGATGTCGGTATCGAAACCGAGCACCGAGGGACGGGTCTTTTCGATATGTTCGAGGTACTCGTTGCCGCGCTGCCGCATCACATCCCAATAGAGGATGCTGCGCTCGACGCTATCGCGCCAGTAATCGGCGGCGGCGCGTCCGAAACCAAAGGGATCGAGCAACGGTGCAAAGGGTTCCGCCATCGCGAACAGCGGCGCGGCAGCGCCAGGCATCAACGCATTCATAGGGACTCCTGGGGTTGCGTGACGCGCAGGAGGCGATCCGTGCGCCTGCGCACTTGTTGCACTGCAATATAGCGCATTCCCCCTGGGACTGCGAAGCCCCCGCACCATGCCACGGCACATAAGGTAGGAGTAGGCGCAAAAACACGTAGGCTAAAACGCACAATGCCCGGCATTACCGGGCATTGCTTTCATCTAACGCTGCGCATCGAACCGTTACTTGACCTCGATGCCATGGGCCTGCTGGTCGGCGTGATAGGACGACCGCACCAGAGGACCAGACGCCACGTGGGTGAAGCCCATGGCTCGGCCTTGCTCGGCAAACCAGTCAAAGGTCGCCGGCGGGACCCAACGGTCCACTGGCAGGTGATTGCGAGACGGCTGCATGTACTGACCCAGCGTCAGCATATCGACATTGTGGGCTCGCAGGTCCTTCATGACCTCGATCACCTGCTCGTCGGCTTCACCCACCCCGAGCATCAGCCCAGACTTGGTCATAACCTCCGGACGGCGCTCCTTGTAGCCCTTGAGCAGATCCAGAGACCACTGGTAGTCGGCACCAGGGCGCACTTTGCGATACAGGCTGGGCACCGTCTCCAGGTTGTGATTGAAGACGTTGGGCGGCGTGGTTTCGAGGATATCCAGCGCGACCTCCATGCGCCCCCTGAAGTCCGGCACCAGCACTTCGATCTCGATGCTCGGGCTGTCGCGGCGAATCTCGCGAATACAGTCGGCGAAATGCTGGGCACCGCCATCGCGCAGGTCGTCACGGTCAACCGAGGTCACTACCACGTACTTCAGTCGCATCTCGGCGATCGCCTCGGCGAGCTCTCGCGGCTCACGCTCATTCAAGGCATTGGGCCTGCCGTGGGCAACATCACAGAACGGACAACGACGGGTGCAGATGTCGCCCATGATCATGAAGGTGGCGGTGCCCCCGTGGAAGCACTCCCCCAGGTTGGGGCAAGACGCTTCTTCGCAGACCGTATGCAGGCCGTGGCGACGCAGCGTGTCCTTGATGCGGGTGACTTCCTTGGATACCGGCATGCGCACCCGAAGCCAGTCGGGCTTGCGCGGGATCTCCTCGGTGGGAATCACCTTCACCGGAATCCGGGCCACCTTCTCGGCACCACGCAGCTTGACACCTCTTTCGCTGCGAGCACTTTTCTTGGCCTTGGCGGCGGCGGCCGCCGCCTGGATGGCGGAGCTGTCAGTCATGTCTCTATCCTGTGGAAGATCGCCGTGACGACTCCAGGGCGATCAATCAAAATGTTGGCCGTGGAAAGCCTCTGGCTGACCAGAACGCTCAACCAGTTCACGTTGCCCCAGCCGAAGGGCCAAGGCATCCAATAGACGCTGCGCCTCAAGCCTGGCATCCACGTCAGTAGACGTCAGGTCGGCCAGCCGAGTCATCTCTAGCCCCGCATAGCCGCAGGGATTGATGAAGCTGAACGGCGCCAGATCCAGGTCCAGATTGACGGCAATGCCGTGAAAACTCGCGCCACGCCGAATCCTCAACCCCAGGGAGGCAATCTTGCGCTCCCCGACGTAGACACCTGGTGCATCTGGCCGGGCATGAGCCTCAATGCCATGCTGTCCCAGGGCATCGACAACGCTGTCTTCCAACGCGCTTACCAGGTCCCTGACCCCCAGTCGCGCGCGCTTGACGTCGATCAGGGGATACAGCACCAACTGACCCGGTCCATGGTAGGTAATCTGACCACCACGGTCCGTCTCCACCAAGGGGATCTCGCTGGGCATCAGCAGATGCTCTGCCTTGCCGGCCTGCCCCTGAGTGAACACCGGGGGATGCTGGACCACCCAGATCTGGTCGGGCGTCGTGCCGTCCCGCTGATCGGTCAGCTCACGCATTGCTTGCCATACGGGCTGGTAGGGCACTAGCCCAAGATGATAGACCTCGATGGGCTCCATCACACCACCATGTGCACGCGACCGGTCGCCTTGAGCTCCTCGAACAGCGCCTTGAGCTGGGTTTCACCCGTGGCACGCAGGGTCAAGCGCACAGACTGGAAACGTCCGTTGCGGCTATCGATGACCTCGAGGCTGTTCCCGGTAAAACTCGGATCATGCTTGAGCACGATCTGACTCACCGTCGCGGCAAAGTCTTCAGACGCATCACCGACCACCTTGATCGGGTAGTCACAGGGAAACGTGATGGTCACATCTGTCGGATCAGGCCCAGCTTGTGAGCGAAGATCACGGAAGGTTCGATCGTTCATCCGATGACCCTTTGAGTGGATACCCGACTATTCTACTCAACCTTGGCGACTCGACCAAGCCAGGCGACTCGGCTAAGCCGGGCGACTTAACTAAGCCGGGCGCATCGCACCCGGCTGCCCCCTCGTCGGCGGCGGACTCTGCCCGCTCACCGATCGGGTCACCTGCTCGATCGCGACAGCTTCAGTCGAACCAGCCACCCACCAGGTCACTGAAGAAACGCTGAACCTTGTCGATCATGCGCTTGAAGAAGCCACCCTCCTCGACCGCCTCCAGGGCCACCAGATCGCGCTCGCCAACCACTTCGTCGCCCAGTCGCACTTCCATGGTGCCAACCCGCTGCCCCGCAGCAATCGGCGCCACCAGGCCGCTGTCGATGTCCAGGCGCGCGGTCAGCTCACCATTGCGGTTACGCGGCACGGTCATGTAGACGCCATTGTCGACGCCCACCTTGAGCTCATTGGTCGCACCTTCCCAGACACGCGGGGTATTGAGCACCGCGCCACGATCATAGAGTTTCAGGGTCTCGTAATAGCGGAAACCGTAGCTCAACAGCTTTTGCGTTTCCTGTGCCCTCGCTTCATCGGAGTTGGTACCCATCACCACAGAAATCAGGCGCATGTCATCGCGCTTGCCCGACGACACCAGGCAGTAGCCGGCTTCTTCGGTCCAGCCCGTCTTCAGGCCATCGACGCTCGGATCGCGCCACAGCAGGCGGTTGCGGTTCGGCTGTTCGATACCGTTGTAGGTAAAGTGCTTCTGGCTATAGATCGCGTAGTGTTCCGGGTAGTCCAGAATGATGTGACGGGCCAGACGCATCAGGTCACGGGCAGACGAGTAATGGTTTTCGCCGGGCAGACCGGTGGCATTCTCGTAGTGGGTATTTTCCATGCCCAACTGGGTGGCATGCTGGTTCATCAGGTCGGCGAATGGCTCCTCACCGCCGGCCAGATACTCGGCCATGGCAACGCTGGCGTCGTTGCCGGAGACGATGACGATCCCGTGCAGCAGCTCTTCTACCGGCACCCGGGTGCCGACCTCGACGAACATCTTGGAACCGCCGGTGCGCCACGCCTTCTCGCTGATAGGCACCATGTCATCGCCCTGGATATTACCGCGGTCGAGTTCACGTTCGACCAGGTAGGCGGTCATCAGCTTGGTCAGGCTGGCCGGCGGCAGACGCTGATCAGAGTTGTGTTCAGCCAACACGCGACCACTATTGGCGTCGATCAGAATCCAGGACTTTGCAGCGAGCTGCGGCGGAGCAGGAATCATGACCTGGGGCTCGGGCATGTCCGGCGTGGGAGCGTCAGGCTGCTGGGCACTGGTCAAGGGAGCCACCAGGGCCGCACACACAAAAGCAACTGGCAAATAGCGGCGAGAAAGAGATGACTTGAAAATCATGGTGAACGTCTCGTTACAACAGTCGGGGAAAGCGGCGTTAAACGTCGCCGCACAATTTTAATCACACATCGATACCCGCGAACTTCACCGTGGCGCCGGCTTAATGGCGCCCACGGCTAGCGCCCATCGACGACAAAGGTCTGCTCAAAACCGGCCTGGCGCAAGCGTTCTCTGATCGGCTCCGCCTGGCCTCGACTGGCCAACGGCCCAACCTGCACCTTGTGCAGGCCAGCGTCACTGGCCACCCGCACATCCTGGTTCAAGCGCTGCTCGAGGTCTGACTTGAGGTCTCGAGCGCTGGTCGCGGAACCCAATGCCGCCACCTGAATGTAGACACCCTCGGCAGCACCCGCACTCGTCGGCGCTGGGGCCTCTGCGCGGGCACCACGCTGAGCTACCGCGGGAGCCTGTGCCGCAGACTGGGACGGCGCCGCAGCTGGCGGTGCTGATGTTCGCTGAGCTGATGTTTGCCGAGCCTGGGCTTGGGACGCAACAACCCCGGACGACGCCTCAGCACCTCGCCCACCGTTGGCCTGCCACTGACCAGCATCGATGGCACTGACGCGGACTCGGCCAGTGCCATTATCGAGGATGTCCAGGCGCGCTGCCGCCGCATAGGACAGGTCGATCTCGCGGTCATCATGAAACGGACCACGGTCATTGACCCGCACGATGACCGAGCGACCGTTATCCAGATTGGTCACGCGAGCAAAGGTCGGCAGCGGCAACGACTTGTGGGCGGCGGTCATCTTGTACATGTCATAGATTTCGCCGTTTGAGGTGGCATAGCCATGGAACTTCTGGCCGTACCAGGAGGCTGTGCCTTCGCGCTGATACCCGCTCGGGTCGTCCATCACGTGATAGGTCTTGCCCCACACCTCATAGGTCGACCGGTTGCCTGCACGGGAGCGCGGCTCATTGCGCGGTACCGCGTCCGGCACCTGACTGACATCAGGTGGGCTTTGAGGATACGCATCACCACTCATGGCGTAGCGGCCACCACTGGAACTGGGCGCCTCACTCTGGGTGGCCGCCCCGTCCGCACTTGGCGCATTGCCGGGACCACCGCTGGCACACCCGCCCAGGGCGACCAACAGCGACATGGTGGGCAGCAAGCGCGATCGCAGGCTCATGTGGTCGCCTCCAGCTCCAGCGCATTCCACCACTGGCGCTTTCCCAGGTCACGCACCTGGGCGATGGCCTCGGCAAGCTCGGTCACCGCCATGGCGTACAGATGGCTATGATTGTACCGGGTGATCACGTAAAAATTGGTATCGGCAAGGCGATAGCGCACGCTGCCATCTTCGCTGTCGAGTGCCAGCGGAATCACCTTGCGATCGCCCGCCAGTGGCTCCTGCGGGCGAATGCCCTGGGCTTCCAGTGCGGAGACCTGCACGTAAGGGCGCTGGGTACGATTGAAATTGATCGCAGCAGGTGTGGTCGCAGGACCCTGTGCTTCCCAGTACACCTCGCCGCCGGGCTGCCAACGGTGCTCGGCAAAGTAGTTGCCAACGCTCCCGATGGCATCGACCGGGTCGGTCCACAGGTTGCGATGCCCATCGCCGTCAAAGTCCACGGCGTAGGCTTGATAGCTGGTAGGAATAAACTGGGGATAGCCCATGGCACCGGCATAGGAGCCTTTCAGGCTGCCAGGATCCACGCCCTGCTCGTAGGCGATATCGAGAAAGGCCTCCAGCTCGCCCTCGAAGAACTCTCCCCGACGCGGATGGTGGAAGGCCAGCGTCGACAAGGAGTCCAGCACTCGGTGGTCGCCGGTAATCCTGCCATAGCGGGTCTCGACGCCAATGATGGCAGCGATGACCTCCGGTGGAACTCCGTAGCGCTGCTCGGCCCGCTCGAAGGCATCAAGATGGGTCTCGATAAAGGCGGCACCCTCGTTGATGCGCTCCTCTCCGAGGAAGATATTGCGATAGCGCTCCCAGGTCATATGATGCTCGGCGGCACCACTCATGGCTTCGAGCACCGACGGCTGGAACTGCGCGCTGGCCATGGTCTGCTCAAGCCATTCCCGGGAGATCCCCTGCCGCTCCAGGCGTCCCATCATGTCGTTGACGTCGGGGGTCGCGAAGTCCTGCGCCGCCGCCGACAGCGACAGCGTCGCAAGCAGGCCGCCCAACACGCTGCCCAGCCAGCCACGGCGTGTCGCACCAACGCCTTCCCTTCCCTGGATCAGGGGTACTGTCATCAATCTTCTCCCTTGGGACACGCCGTGTCGCCTGCCAGCACTATCGCAAATGCGATGGCGAACAGGGTGGCGACGGCTGTCGCACGCCCATGTGCGCTCTCTGGCGGCGATCTGGCATGAACCCGTAAGCCTGTTCATCGACGCTATCGAGGCAGCAGTCGACGGTGTGCATTGACCGCCATGAGAATACCGAAACCGGCCATCAAGGTCACGCTGGACGTCCCTCCGTAACTGACCAGAGGAAGCGGCACGCCGACCACGGGAAGAATCCCGCTGACCATGCCGATGTTCACAAACACATAGATGAAGAACGTCAACATGATGCCACCGCCCAGCAAGCGGCCAAAGGTGTCTTGCGCCGCGCCAGCCAGCCACAGCCCCCGCGCAACAATCAGCAGGTAGAGCACCAGAAAGGCCAGCATGCCTACCAGGCCGAATTCCTCACCCAGCACCGCGACGATAAAGTCCGTATGTCGCTCAGGCAGAAACTCGAGCTGCGACTGGGTCCCCTCTAGCCAGCCCTTGCCCCAGATACCGCCGCTGCCGATGGCCGTGGTCGACTGGATGATGTTCCAACCAGCGCCGAGCGGATCGCTCTCGGGGTCCAGAAAGGTCAATACCCGCTGCCGCTGATAATTGTGCATGTTCATCCACAATAGCGGTAAGGCGGCCCCCGCCAGGGCCACCATGGCACCGATGAACTTCCACGAAAGGCCCGCCAGCAAGATGACAAACACCGCCGCCGAAGCCACCAGCAACGAGGTACCAAGATCGGGCTGACGGGCGATCAGCCCCACCGGCAAGGCGATCAGCAATGCGCAGCCCGCCAGCACCCTCCAGTTCGGGGGCAACTCGTGCCGACTGATCCAGGCAGCGATCATCATCGGCATGGCGATCTTCATCATTTCCGAGGGCTGGAAGCGCACCACGCCAGGAATCACCAGCCAGCGCTGCGCCCCCATACCGATGTCACCGAGAATCTCGACCGCCACCAGCATGACCACACCGGTCATGTAGGCGGGCAACGCCCAGCGCATCAAGGTCGCCGGGGAGAACTGAGCGAGCACCAGCATCACGGTCCAGGCCACACCGAAGCGAATTGCCTGGGCGGTGACCACCCGCATGTTCTCGCCGCTGGCGCTATACAGCACCGCCAGGCCGCTGACCATCAGCAGCAGCAGCATCGCCAGCAGCCACGGATCGATATGCAGCCGCTGCCACAGAGAAATGCGCCTGGCGATGCCGCTGGCGGGGGGGCGTACCGGATGACCACGCAATGATCGCACGAAATCGACGGCCATCAGTCGGCCTCCTCTGGGTCATCTTGCAGCGGATCGCTAGCGTCGGATACCGGCTTGCCGGCGTTGTGATCCAGGATCCAGGCATCCGCCATGGCTCTGGCAAGACCAGCGGCGTGGGTCGAGCCACCGCCGGCGTTTTCGACGATCACCGCGATGGCAATCTGGGGGTCTTCCACCGGAGCGAAGGCCATGAACAAGGCATGGTCACGCAGACGTTCGCGCAGCTCGGCGGCGTTGTACTTCTGGTTCTGGCCCAGCGAGAACACCTGGGCGGTGCCGGACTTGCCGGCCATGCGATACTGAAGCCCTGCGCCCGTGCGCCGGGCGGTGCCCTCGCGACCGGACAGCACCTTCTCCATGCCATTGAAGACCCGTGTCCAATAGGCATCGGGAGCATCGATATCCGCTGGTGTGTCCGGCAAGTCGACCGGCACATCTTCCGCGCCGATGCGCTTGGCCAGGCGCGGGCGTACCCAATGCCCGCGATTGGCCAGTACCGCGGTGGCCGACGCCAGCTGTAGCGGCGTGATCTGCAGGTACCCCTGTCCAATGCCTACCGACAGCGTCTCCCCGGGATACCAGGGCTGGTTGAAGCGCGCACGTTTCCAGTCGCGGGACGGCAGCAGGCCATCACCCTGGCCCGCCACATCGGCGGCAACGCGAGTACCGAAGCCGAACGCGCCCAGGTTGGCGTCGATCCGATCGATACCGAGCTCGTGTGCCAGGGAATAGAAGTAGGTGTTGTTAGACACCGCCAAGGCACGTTCGAGATTGACCCGACCGTGGCCCCAGCGCAGCCAGTTGCGATAGCGGCGGTCATCATTGGGCAGCTGGTAATAGCCAGGATCGTAGATCACTTCATCTGGCGTGACGGCGCCCTCGATCAACCCGGCCATGGCCATGAACGGCTTGATCGTGGAGCCGGCGGGATAGCTGCCGCGAGTGGCCCGGTCGAACAGCGGCAGATCGATATCGTTCTGCAGGCCACGATAGGAAGCGACATCGATACCGGTCACGAACTGATTGGTATCAAAGCCCGGCACCGATGCCATGGCCAGGATCTCGCCGGTCTGGGGGGCAATCGCGACGATGGCACCGCGGCGGTCATCCAGAAGGTCCACCGCGAGCTGCTGCATGTCCATGTCCAGGGTCAGGGTCAGGTCCTGCCCCGGTTCAGGATCGGTGTGCCCAAGCTCGCGCAACACCCTGCCACGGGCGTTGGTCTCCACCTTGCGAAGTCCCGCTCGCCCATGCAGCTGGTCCTCGTAGAACCGTTCCACGCCGGTCTTGCCAATGAAGTGCGTCCCGGCGTAGTTGCCCGGATCAAGAGACTCCAGCTCCTCGGCATTGATTCGCCCGACATAGCCCAGGGCGTGGGACATGATTTCGGCATCGGGATAGAAACGCAGCAACTGCGCCTGGACCTCTACCCCTGGCAAACGGTGGCGGTTGACCGCCAGCCGCGCAATCTGCGCTTCCGTCAGATCACTCATCAGCAGCGCCGGCTGGTAGGGCCGCTGCCGCTGGCGTGAGCGCACCTTGAACGCCTCGACCTCTTCTGCCGGCAGATCCAGCAGGTCGACCAACAGCTCGAGCGTGGCGTCGAGATCGTCCACCCGCTCGCGCACCAGGGTCAGGTTATAGGTGGGACGGTTTTCTGCCAGCAGCTGACCGTTGCGGTCGTAGATCAGGCCCCGCGTGGGCGGCAGGGGCTCGACCCTGACGCGATTTTTCTCGGAACGCGTGCTGTAGACCTCGTGCTGAACGATCTGCAGGTAGCAAAGGCGGCCAACCAGCAGGCCCGACAGCAGTACCACCACGACGCCAGCGAGGCTTGCTCGCATGCGAAAGATGCGTAGCGCTTGCTCGGGATTCTTGAGGGTGTCTCGACGCTTACGCATGCGAGGGGCAATCCTTGTCTGGCTCAGAAGCCGTCACCGATGGTAGGGATGCCCCACCATCAGCGTCCAGGCACGATAGAGTTGCTCGGCCAGTACCAGCCGAACCAGAGGGTGAGGCAGGGTCAAGGGGGACAATGACCAGCGCTGATGAGCCCGCGCCGACAGCGCGGGATCGAGACCATCAGGACCACCTACCAGCAACACGACGTCACGGCCACCGTGGCGCCATTGATCGGCGTGCTCTGCCAGGACTTCCGTCGTCCAGGGCTTGCCCAGCACTTCCAGCGCCACCAGGTGCTCGTCTCCACGCAGGCGCGCGTCGATACGTTCTGCTTCCTGGGTGATCGCGCGTGCCGTATCGGCATTCTTGCCACGATGCCCCGGGGCAATCTCTTCAATCTCGAGGCGAAAGTCCTTGGGGAGACGCTTGCGGTACTCCTCGACGCCATCAGTGACCCAGCCTGGCATGCGTGTACCGACCGCCAGCAGGCGGACCCTCATGCCTTGGCCTCTTCCTCTGGTGCCGGGCTGTCGCTGGGCAAGTCTGACCACAGGCGCTCTAGGTCATACAGCGCGCGGGTGTCAGGCATCATCACATGCACCACCACGCTACCGAGATCCACCAGCACCCAGTCAGCACCGCTGTCGCCTTCCACGCCAAGGGGCTGAACACCCTGCTCCTTGGCGTTGGTAATCACACTGTTGGCCAGGGCCGCCACATGCCGTGTCGAGGTGCCGCTGGCCACCACCATCCAATCCGTTACGCTGGTCAATCGCGACACGTCGAGCACTTCGACGTCCTTCGCCTTGATATCGTCTAGCGACTCGATTACGAGCGCTTTCAATGCTTCAATCTGCATAGCCCCTCATCACTGGGTATTCATCGACCGTCTATTGTACCCGCTGACGCGCCTTATGGCAGTGCGATTCCAGCGCTTCCACGAATTTCTCACTCAGCGCCGAAAATCGCTGGATTCCGATACAGTCCCCGGGACTCGATACGCTGCACCACCGGCTCGGGCAGGAGATAACGCACGCTCTCGCCCTGAGCCAGGCGCTCACGCACAAAAGTGGCGGATATGGCCATGCGTGATGGCAGCGACAGCCGCAGCAAACGGCCCTGAGCCTCTTCCATCAGTGCTTGGCAGTCATTGACCTCACGACCGGCTATCAGTTCCTCAAGAGCCGCCGGCAACGCGCCGATATGGTCTGGACGGTCGATCACGACCACATGGGCCAGGTCGAACAGCTGCTCGGGCCGATGCCACTGCGCGAGCTTCAAAAATGCATCATGTCCCAGCGCCATGACGATCCGCGCCTTTTCACCGTAGCGCTGTCGCAATGATGCCAGGGTCAGAGCGCTGTAGGACGGCCCTTCTCGCTCCAGCTCGCACGGGTCCGCCAGCAGACCCGGGGTGTCTCCGATCCCCAACCGCAGCAGCGCCAGGCGCTCCTGAGCCGACACCTGTGGACGGCCCCTCAAGGGCGGCTGCGCCGCCGGAATCATGTGCACGCCGTCCAGGCCGAGCACGTCCCTCAGCTCTACCGCCGTGCGTAGATGACCGTGATGCACCGGGTCGAAGGTCCCCCCCAGCATGCCGATGCGTGCGGGCCCATCGGTGATGGAAAACGACACCTGCTCACTCACTGGCGAATCTGACCATCACCCAGCACCACGTACTTGCGCGTAGTGAGGCCTTCGAGACCGACGGGGCCGCGGGCGTGCAAGCGGTCAGTGGAAATGCCGATCTCGGCACCCAACCCGTACTCGAATCCGTCGGCAAAGCGAGTGGACGCATTGACGATCACTGAGCTTGAGTCAACCTCGGCCAGGAAGCGCCGCGCCAGGGTATAGTTCTCGGTGACGATCGCTTCCGTGTGTCCGGAGCTGTACTGCTCGATATGCGCCATCGCAGCGTCGATGCCATCGACCACCTTGACCGCCAGGATCGGCGCCAGATATTCGGTCGCCCAGTCCTCATCGCTGGCAGGCAACCAGCTGTCCACCACTTCGCGGGCACGCTCGCAGCCGCGCACTTCCACCCCTTTTTCCGCGTAGACACCCGCGAGCCTCGGCAGCAGAACGTCGGCCACTGCCACGTCCACCAGCAGGGTCTCCATCGCGTTACACACACCGTAGCGATGGGTCTTGGCATTCACCGCAATGGCCTCGGCCTTGTCGAGATCCGCATGGGCATCCACGTAGACGTGGCAGATACCATCCAGGTGCTTGATCACCGGCACCCTGGCCTCCCGACTGATGCGCTCGATCAAGGACTTTCCACCGCGGGGTATGATCACATCAACGTAGTCAGGCATGCTGATCAGATGACCCACCGCAGCGCGGTCAGTGGTCGCCACACACTGCACCGCAGCGTCCGGCATGCCCGCTTCGCCGAGCCCCTTGGCGATGCACTGCGCCAACGCAAGGTTGGAGGCGCTGGCCTCGGAACCGCCACGAAGAATGCAGGCGTTGCCCGATTTGAGGCAGAGACTGGCCGCTTCCAGCGTGACGTTGGGACGCGATTCATAGATGATACCGATAACACCAAGGGGGACGCGCATCTTGCCCACCTGGATACCACTTGGCCTGGCGGACAGATCACTGATCTCGCCGACCGGGTCGGGGAGAGCCGCGACCTGATGCAGCCCTTCGATCATCGCATCGATACGTGCATCGTTCAGCGCCAGGCGGTCGAGCAGCGCGTCATCGAGCCCCTTGTCACGACCACGCGCCATGTCATCACGATTAGCCGCCAGAATCTCTGGTCGCGCCTCATCCAGTGCCTTCGCCATGGCCTTCAGCGCATGATTCTTGGCGGCCGGAGTCACACGGCGCATGGCAGAGGCAGCCTGCCGGGCACGCTGGCCGACGGCATTCATGTAAGCACTGACATCGTCGATGGTGGCGGAGGTGGCGCTGGCAGAGTCGGACACGATGGGAAGTTCTCCTTGACGTGTTCCACCCCCCAAACTGGACACCAGCTAGGGGGCAGGGGAAAGCGTGGGGCGGGTCAGGAACCACTGAAGAGGCCATAGTAAGACAGCATGCGGATCAAGTACAAAGTCGGACTGTTCAAGCTGAATATCTTTGCCGCTGCCGGGCTGCTGGCAGCCTGCGCGCTGCTGTCCGACCAACCTTGGGACGGCATCTTGCTGAGCCTGGCCGCCCTGTGGTTTGCCTTGACCGGCCTGGCCCTTGAGTTCAGCCATCGGCGGCATGCCTACCGCCCCTGGCTCGCGGTCGCCAGCCTTCTGCTGGCGGCCCTGGTCATGCTGCCAGGACATACCAACGCTGCCTGGCTATGGGCCTGGCCATGCCTGCTCGCGCTGCCTCAGCCGCGCTGGATGCAGCTGCTAAATGCTTGCCTTGCCGGCCTCAGCTGGTGGAGCCTGATCGACCGACTGAGTCCTCATCACTGGATCCTGGTGGGACTGCTGCTCACCTGCCTATGCCTTTACGCCATCAGCCGCTCATTGCCTGGAGGCCACTCCCAGCGCCTGGTGCGCAAGCGAGCCAGGCTGGCGCCAGGCCTGGCGCTGTGGTCGGCGGAGCAACTTGAACGCGACCTGGTCAAGGAGAATAGCCGTGCCGCCCGTGACGACGTCCACGCCGAGCTGCTGCTGATCCACGTCCAGGGACGGCAGCTGTGGCGCATCGCTCAAGAGGTATGCAGCCAGATCAAGTCCTTTGAAAACGCTTACCAGCTAGACCAGCGGACGCTTGGCGTGCTGTTGACCAGCCGCGACGCGGATCAGGCAAGACAGCGCCGCCAGGAGCTGCTGGATGCTATCAACGCTCCCACGCAGTCGCGCGCAGTGCCCTTGACCCGGCTGGATAATCTACCGCGAATCCTGGAGACCCTCGGCCAACAGCGCCCTTCCCCTCAGGTGGTGGAGAAAGCGCATGACTGAACACCCGCACTGGCGACGCTCCTGGCGTCTGCTCGCCGACCTGCTCGCTGCCTTGCTGCTTGCCGCCGTCGCGCTGTGGCACTACCTGATCGGTCAGTACGAATACATCCTGCTGCCTGCCGTGCTGTGCTGTCTGGTCGGCGTCATCGCCTACCTCGACGCTCGGCGCAACTCGCGCATTACTCACTACCTGTTGCTGATATGCGCCTGCCTGATGCTATACGACCAGGCACTGATCCACTCCTCCCTCGATCCTATCTGGACGAGCCTGCCGATTGCCCTGGTCTTGCTGCTGCTGCCGCTGGGACCCGCCTTGCTGCTGTCATGCTTGGCTCTCCCCCTGTGGTTTTTGATCCACCGTCAGATGGCACCGGACGTGGCCCAGGCCGTCACCATGTTGACCTTCCTGGCGTGCTGCACCCTGGCCAGCTGGGAGCATCTGCGCCAACGGGACCTCGCTCGCGCTACCGACCCGAGCGATGCCGACTGCGACGCCCTCAATCACGCCACCCTGCACGAGCGTCTGACCGGAGAGCTTGAACGCGCCCAACACCTGGACCAGCGTCTCGCCGTGGTCATTCTGCATCTGCCTCAGCTTGAGGTAGCCAGCGAGCAGCACGGCTCACGTCTACAGCTGTCACAGCTCGATCAGCTCTGTCGTGCGGTCCACCTGCACTGCCGCGACCACGACATCCTGGGCAGGCACTGCGCCGACACCTTCTGGCTGATCCTCCCTAACACCACGGAAAGCGGCGCCTTGCTGGTCACCAAGCGACTCGAACAGGCCTTATCCGAGGTTCGCCTGGCGGACCTGGGTCCGCTGACCCTTCGCTCGCAATTGTGTGCCCTCAAGCCGGAAGAGGACTGGCAGGTCTTCCTGGAGCGCTTGCAGCGACGCACCCAGACCATGACGGCGGACTGACCGGTCAGCCAATGCCCAGCGGCTCGCGACTGTGGCATCATGCCGCCTCGCCGCCAAGCAAAGGAGAGTAAGGGTGGGAAATGCCGGGGACTGGCTGATTCAATGGGCGCCTTCGCCTGGCCTGCTACTGCTATCCGTGTTCGCCATCGCGCTAGTGGAATCACTGGCCCTGGTGGGGGTGGTGGTGCCAGGCGTGGTTCTGATCACCGCAGCAGCGTCGCTTGCAGGCCATCAGGAAATCGCGGTGGGCTGGGTCATGGCGTGCGCGTTTGCCGGCGCGATCGTTGGCGATGGGGTCAGCTATACCATTGGCTACCGCTATCGGGAGCAGGTCACCACCATGTGGCCGCTGTCCCACCATCCGGAATGGCTATCACGGGGCGCCCGCTTCTTCCAGCGCCACGGCCCACTATCGGTACTGCTGGGCAGGTTCGTCGGTCCCGTAAGGCCGATCGTGCCGCTGGTCGCGGGCATACTGCACATGCCACCCGCCACCTTCACCTGGGCCAACGTAGGCTCGGCCGCACTGTGGGCGCCAGCCTACATCCTGCCTGGCTATCTGCTGGGGCGTACCTGGCAACAGTGGCTTGCCCTGCCCCAGGACCTGCATCCCTGGCTCACCGCTCTGGGCATCACGGTTGTCGCGCTCGCCATCATCTTCTCCTTGGTCCGCCACCATGCGTCACCGCCAGGGTTCCTCTTTCGCAGCCTTTCCTGGCTGACCCTGCGCCTGCCGGGTGGCCAGCGCCTGTGGCGCTGGCTCGCCCCGACCCACGAGGACGAGCCACCACTGGCTACCTGGCTATTGCTGCTGGGCAGCCTCACCGCGCTGTGCGCCTGGACCCTGGTGGTGCTCCAGGCGGACGGCCCACTGCCCATGGACGAACGCCTCAACGCACTGGTCAGCAGTCTCGACATCCCCCACCTAGCCACCCTGTCTACGAGCCTGGCCAAGGCAGGCGACACGCTCGGGGTCATCGTTCTGGCGCTGCCCTGGCTGGGCTGGCTACTGTGGCGTCGCCGCTGGGCGGCGCTGAGCCACATCGCCGCGGGGCTTGCGGGCATCGGCCTGCTCAACACCCTGGGCAAGAGCGTCATTGGCCGACTGCGCCCGGATGCACCGGACTATCTGGCGGACTCCCTGTCCTACCCCAGCGCCCACACCTCCACGGCCGTCGTGCTCTACGGCCTCGCCGCTGCCTTCATTGCCCAGCGACTCCCCCACCATCGGCGCTTCTGGCCCTACTGGGTGGCGATTGCCATCATCTTTCCCATGGCCCTGTCACGTATTGTGCTGGGGGTACACTGGTTAAGCGACCTGATCGGCGGCGCCCTGCTGGGTCTGGTGGTGTGCGCGATGGTGCAGCTGTCATGGCTGAGGCGCGAGAGGCCTGGCTTTGCGGGCTGCCCAGGCGCATACCTGGGGCTGGCGTCCCTTGTGCTGATCAGCGCCCGGATGCTGTGGCTGCCGCCCGTATAGCCAGGTATCACCGCGTCAGTGTCAGCGCTGGCCATTGCCGCTGGCCATTAGCACGTCTATCACCGATGACGGCTACCCCAGCGCCAGCCAGAAGCCGACGCCGATCATCAAGGTCCCGGCAATACGATTGAGCAGCCTGACGCTACCGCCCCGAGCCAGCAGGTGGCGAAGGCTCTTGCCACCACTCGCGTAGAGCAGCAGGCAGCTGAACTCGAGGCTCAGAATAATCACCACAAGCCCCGCCAACTGCCCCATCAGCGGACGTGAAGGCTCAAGGAACGGCGGCAATAGCGCGACGAAGAAGGCCCAGCCCTTGGGGTTGGCTACCGCAGTGACAAAGCCCTGCATCGCCAGTTCCCGTCGCGCCGGAGGGGCCGCCGCGTCGATCTCATCGGGGATCGCCATGCGCCCGCGGGAGCGCCACATCAGCACCCCCAGGTAGACCAGGTAAGCGCCACCCAGCCACTTGAACAGCGCAAACAGCGCCGGCAGCTTGAGCATCAGGGCTGCAACGCCAGCACCGGCCGAAAACGCAACCAGGCCGACGCCGACCAGCTCACCCAGCATCATCCAGAGCGCGCGCCTGACGCCTTGGGTCATGCCCAGCACCATCGCCAGCGTCATGCACATGCCAGGGGTAAGCGAGACCAGGAAAAACGTAGGGATGAAGACAGAAAGTACCGAAAGGCTGGGCATGGGTTTCCTTTCCCATAGGATTCAAAGAACAGGCGGACCTTCAATCGCCGGATGTTGGCTCGCCCCAGCGCGGCATCAAGCGATGATCGATGCCTAGCTGATTCAGGATTCGCGCCACGATAAAGTCCACCAGATCATCGATGCTCTGTGGCTGGTGATAGAACCCGGGAGCCGCTGGCAGCACGATGGCCCCCATGCGCGTCAGGCTCAGCATATGCTCGAGATGAATGGCAGACAGCGGCGTCTCGCGAGGGACCAGCACCAGCTTGCGGCGCTCCTTCAGCGCCACATCGGCGGCACGCTCGATGAGGTTGTTGCTGGCACCACAGGCCACCGCGGACAGCGTGCCGGTGGAGCAGGGACAGATCACCATGGCACTACTGGCGCCAGATCCGGAGGCCACCGGCGACATCCAGTCCTCACGCCCGAAACAGCGAATCTGCCCCTTTTGCGCCGCAAAGCGCGAGGTCAACGCCTCCTCCAGCAACGCTGGACGTGGCGGCAGTGACTCCTCGGTCTCGGTGGCGATCACCAGGAGCGCCGCCTTGGAGATCATGACCCACACCTCATGCCCGGCGCTGACCAGCACATCGATCAGCCGCAGCCCGTACTGGGCACCCGAGGCACCCGTGATGGCAACGGTGACGGGCGACTTGAAGTCCTCAGCCATGAGCGCGCTCCAACGCATCCAGCAACAGCTGATGAATGCCGCCAAACCCACCGTTCGACATCACAACGATACGATCATAAGGCCGCGCCTCGGCGACCAGTGCCGCGACCAGAGCCTCGATGTCAGTCGCCAGGTGGGCGGTGACCGGTGACGCCTCGACCACACTGTTGAGCGACCAGTCGAGCCCCGCGGGCTGATACCACCAGACCTGGTCGGCCGAGGCTACGCTGGCGGCCAGGCGGTCGCGCAGGGTGCCCAGACGCATGGTGTTGGAGCGTGGCTCGATCACCGCCAGCAGCCGTCCGCGCTGGGTGGACGCCTGCAACCCCGACAGGGTGGCTTCTATCGCGGTGGGGTGATGGGCGAAGTCATCAATGACCTGAATATTGGCGATCTCGCCCCGCACTTCCTGGCGCCGCTTGGGGGTTTCGAAGCGAGACAGTGCCGCCGCTCCACGAGCAAGATCGACATCGAAGTAGCGGGCGGCGGCCAGCGCTGCCAGCGCATTGTGTGCGTTGTAGCTGCCGGTCAACCCCCAGTCGACCACCGCGTCTTCCTCGACACCCTGGGGGTCGCGATGAATGACCCGGAAACGGCTGGCGTCTTCGCGCTCCAGCTCGATTCGCCAAGGCGACGTCGTGGCCTGCCCCATGCGCTCCACCGGCGTCCAGCACCCTGCCGCCAGCACTCTCTCCAGTGCATCGTTGTCGTCGCCGACCAGCAGCAGGCCGCGACCGGGAACGGTACGCACAAGATGGTGAAACTGCCGCTCGATAGCCGCCAGATCAGGAAAGATGTCGGCGTGATCGAACTCCAGGTTGTTGAGCACGGCGACCAATGGGCGGTAATGCACGAACTTAGAGCGTTTGTCGAAAAAGGCGGTGTCGTACTCATCGGCTTCCACCACAAAGGGGGCCGACGCCTCGCCCAACCTGGCGGACACGCCAAAGTTGCGCGGTACACCGCCGATCAGGAACCCAGGCTCGAGCCCTGCGCTGTCGAGCAACCAGGCCAGCAGACTGGCGGTGGTGGTCTTGCCGTGAGTCCCTGCCACGGCCACCACAGGACGTCCCGGCAGCACGTGTTCGGCGAGCCATTGCGCCCCTGACACGTAGGGCAAGCCCTGATTCAGTACCGCCTCGACTTCAGGATTGCCCCGCGACAAAGCGTTGCCAATGACCACGAGGTCCGGTGCAGGCGTCAGATGATCCCCGCTAAAGCCGTTCTGCAGCGCGATACCTGCTGCTTCCAACTGGGTGCTCATGGGCGGATAGACATTGGCATCCGAGCCGCTGACCTGATGGCCCAGCTCACGGGCCAGCAACGCCAGGCTACCCATGAAGGTGCCACAGATACCGATGATGTGAAGATGCATGTCGCCTCCATCGCTCCGCCTGACTCCCCCGATCCCCGCCCACAAGGCTCAGGGAGCGCCATGGCGACGTTAAGTTGGCGGCAGACTAGCACGCCGTGACCAAGGCCTCCAGAGCCACCCAGACAGCGGGGCGTGTTGCCTGTCACCCACCAATTTACTTTGTGTTGCCCTCGCCCACCCTTGGCAGCGCGTCACCGCCGATCTACAGTCGCCCTCGATCCGGCAACGCCCTGGCCAGTCACAACGCCAGGGGGTACACGCCAGGGGTGATCCCTTGCGGGCCAGCCAGATGGACTGGCACCGATGGCACCTATTGCCACAGCAGCACGCACTCAGGGTGCAGGGGACCGGGTGATCGGATAAAATCGCCGACCATGCCGGCGACCCACGCCACAGCGGCTGCACCGCAGGCTGTGCATGTCGCACTCGGAGACGGCGGCCAACCACGGCCCGACAAGGACGCTATACGGCCTCCGCCTGTCCCGGGATCATCCTTCTTTCCGACCCTAGCAACCCAGGAGCCCCACGCCTCATGGCCCAGCACAATGCTTTCTACGCCCAGTCCGGTGGCGTCACCGCGGTCATCAACGCCAGCGCCTGCGGCGTCATCGAGACCTGCCGCCGCCACAGCGACCGTATCGGAAAGGTCTATGCAGGCCATAATGGCATCATCGGCGCCCTGACCGAGGATCTGATCGACGTCAGCCAGGAGTCAGACGATACCATTGCTGCGCTGCGCCACACCCCGGGCGGCGCCTTCGGCTCCTGCCGTTACAAGCTCAAGGACATCGAGAGCCACCGGGCCCAGTACGAGCGTCTGATCGAGGTATTCAAGGCCCACGACATCCGCTACTTCTTCTACAACGGCGGCGGCGACAGTGCCGATACCTGCCTCAAGGTGTCGCAGCTCTCTGAAAAAATGGGCTATCCGCTGACCGCCATCCACGTTCCCAAGACCGTGGATAACGACCTGCCCATTACCGACAACAGCCCGGGCTTTGGCAGCGTCGCCAAGTACATCGCCACCTCCACCCTGGAAGCCTCCATGGACATCGCCTCCATGTGCGCCACCTCCACCAAGGTGTTCGTACTGGAGGTCATGGGACGCCACGCGGGCTGGATCGCCGGCGCAGGCGGCCTGGCGGGACAAGGGGAAGGCGAGCCGCCCCACCTCATCATCTTCCCCGAGATCCCCTTTGACCGTCGCCAGGTCATGGAGCGCGTCGAATACGCCGTCAAGAACTACGGCTACTGCGTCATTGTCGTCTCCGAGGGAGCACGCTACGAAGACGGCACCTTCCTTGCCGACTCCGGCAACACGGATGCCTTTGGGCATCGCCAACTGGGCGGTGTGGCACCGACACTGGCCGGCATGGTCAAGCAGGACCTGGGCTACAAGTATCACTGGGCCGTGGCAGATTACCTGCAGCGTGCAGCACGCCACCTTGGCGCCAAGACTGACGTCGAGCAGGCCTACGCTGTCGGAGTCAAGGCGGTCGAACTGGCGCTGGACGGCCACAATGCCCAGATGCCCGCCATCAAGCGTGTCAGCGAGAACCCCTACCGCTGGGACATCGAGGCCGCGCCCCTGGCGGACGTAGCCAACCGCGAGAAATTCATGCCACGCGACTATATTCGCGAGGACGGCTTTGGCATCAGTGAAGCGGGTCGCACCTACCTGGCCCCCCTGATCCAGGGCGAAGACTTCCCGCCTTTCGAGAATGGGCTGCCAAAAATGGCCAAGCTGAAGCTCGCCCGGGTCGCCAAGCGCCTGCCAGAGTTCAGCCTTTAAGCCACGCCCCAAGACACACCCGAGGCTCTGCCTCGGGTTTTTTTTGTGCGCACGATTCGGTGCCACCTGAGTCGCTTCTTTGTCTAAGGGCGCCGTCTAGCACCTGGACAATGCCGTTCGTTCTCTCCCCCAGAGAAACGTGACGTTCTGTGGCGTGAGGCCACGGCGTCTGATCGCAGCTTAGCCCTTGCCAGCCTCAACCTAGAATGCCGCGTCTGGGGGGTTGTCAGCGCCAGCAAAACTCCGGTGCCGCAAGCTCTCGATGTCGCGTTTGGGAGGTGCGCCAAACAGGCGACTGTACTCGCGGCTAAACTGCGACGGGCTCTCGTAACCCACCTGAAACGCGGCGGCGGCGGCATCATAAGCGTCGTTCAGCATCAAACGCCTGGCTTCGCTAAGGCGTAGCCACTTCTGATACTGCAAGGGGCTCATCCCCGTCAGCTGACGAAAATATTGGTGCAGACTCGATGTGCTCATCTGCGCTTGGGTCGCGAGCTCAGCGGTGCGCAGCGGCTGTGTGTAATTCGCCTTCAACCAATCAATGGCTCTGGCAATCCGCTGGCTTTGGCTACCAACCGACGCAATCTGCCACAGACGTGGTGCCAGATCGCTTTTAAGCAGACGGTAGTGGATCTCACGCTCGATCAGTGGCGCGAGCACCGCCATGTCAGCGGGCTCGTCGAGTACCCCGAACAGACGCCTGAAGGGCTCCAACAGCTCAGGGGTGAGCGTGCCGATAGACGTGCCCGCCTCGCTGGCACGAGCACGCGGTGGCGGCAGCCGGATCTGCGAGATCAGCTCCGTCATGACAGACAGATCGAGTTTGAAGGATAGCCCCAGGCACGGCATGTCCGTGCTGGCCTCCAGCACTTGCGATCGAGCGGGGAGATCCAGCGAGTTGATCAAGAAGCGCTTGGTGTCGTAGGCATAGGCCTGCTCGCCGACCAGCATTTGCTTGGCCCCCTGGACGACGATAACAATGCTGGGCTGCACCATACAGGCGCAGGGCTCGGTCAGGGCCTCACGCCTGAACAACGCCAGGCTTTCAAGCTCGGTCGCGCAATCCTCCAACCCTAGCGTACGCCCCCCAATCAAGCCCGCCAGGTCTGCGTGGATAGCGTCAAGCGATCCCATGTCGCGTCGCTCGATGTGAAGTTGAACTGGCATAGAAGGTCTCCCTGCGCCTCTTTCCACGACGATATCTCGCCCACCCTTCCTAGTCGAACCGTGCTCCATGAACTCGGAGTATCAGGCAAGAACCTTGGCCAATCCATCTACCGTCTCGACGGTACTGCTACGCAATATGGCAATCCAGGCGTTGTGGGCACCGGGGCCTTTACCTGTCACTGGCCTTGCCACACACCGACGTTGATATCGCATAGAGAGACCGATGACTGCTCAACACCTGTCTAATGACTCCGTGACAAAGACCAGTACCTGGGGCGCCGTGTTCTCCATGTCGCTATGTGTCGCCATGCTGATCGCCGCCGAATTCATGCCAGTAAGCCTGTTGACGCCTATCGCAGATGGACTGGGTGTCAGCGCGGGAAAGATCGGCCAAGCGATCTCTGTCAGCGGCTTTTTCGCTGTGGCCGCAAGCCTCGTCATTACCACGGCAGCGGGCCGTCTCAATCGCAAGTGGGTGTTGGTGATCATGACCGCGCTGATGCTGGTCTCGCTGATCATGGTGGCCACCGCCTCCAGTCTGGCAGTGCTGATGCTGGCAAGGGCGTTACTTGGCATCTGTATCGGCGGCTTTTGGGCGCTGGCAACCGCGGTCATCATGCGCCTGGTGCCTCCTGAACGCACCGCCGCTGCGCTGGCCGTGATGTACACCGGGCAGGCGTTCGCCGCGGCGTTCGCAGCGCCGGTCGGTAGTTATCTCGGCGGTGTGATTGGCTGGCGTGGTGCCTTCTGGGTGCTGGTACCGATAGTGGCGTTCAACCTGGTCTGGCAGCTCATCGCCCTGCCGTCCTTGCCTGCAGCACAGGGACAGTCCATCCGCGCGCTGATCTCTCTCCTCAGGCGCCCCTACTTTGCCCGCGGTATCGCGGCCGTGATCTTCACCTTCGCGGGTGCGTTCACGATGTTCACCTATCTCCGGCCGTTCCTGGAAACCGTCACCGGCGTCACTGTGACCGAGCTGTCACAACTGTTCCTGGTGCTGGGCTGTGCCGGATTTCTCGGCACCTGGGCGGGCGGCAAGTTCGCCGACGGCCAGGTCATACGTCTACTGCAAGTGCTGCCGGTGGTGATGGGGCTGGCGACGATCGGCCTGCTCGGGTTTGGCCAGCTTGTTGTCGTGGCGGCACTGTTGCTGGCGATCTGGGGCGTCATGAACACCGCGATGTCAATCGGCTGGATGGCCTGGCTCACACAGAACCTAGACGACGCTCCCGAAGCCGCCGGAAGTCTGATCGTCGCAGCCATCCAGACCGCCATCCTGGGGGGCGCCGCCCTCGGCGGCACGCTTCTGGATCATTTCGGTATCGGCGCGACCTTTATTGGCAGCGCCATCTTGTCGGCGATCGCCTTCCTGCTGGTCGGATCTGGCCAACGGCTGCTCAAGACGACATGGCAATTGGGTAGTGACATCTGACATCAATCGGTCAAAAGGAGTTCTCATGATGATCAAAGCCTATGGCGCGCCTGCGGGCGACAAACCTCTGGAACCCATGGACATTACCCGGCGGGCGACGGGTGCTCAGGATGTGCAGATCGACATCGCGTACTGCGGCATCTGTCATTCCGATTTGCATCAAGCACGTGCCGAATGGGCGGGCACTCACTTTCCCTGCGTACCGGGTCACGAAATCGTTGGCCGTGTGGCCAGCGTCGGCACCCAGGTGACGAATGTCCAGGTCGGAGACCTTGTGGGCGTCGGTTGCATCGTCGATAGCTGTCAGCACTGTGAGGAATGTGATGCCGGCCAGGAGAACTACTGCGACGCCATGATCGGCACCTACAACTTTCCCACGCCTGATGCTCCAGGCTGGACGCTAGGCGGCTATGCCCAACAGATCGTGGTGAACGAGCGCTATGTCTTGCGCATCCGCCATCCAGAGTCGCAACTTGCTGCCGTGGCGCCACTGCTATGCGCAGGCATCACCACCTATTCGCCGCTGCGCCATTGGAACATCGGACCGGGCCAGAAGGTCGGCGTTGTGGGTATCGGCGGCCTGGGCCACGTGGGTATCAAGCTTGCCCATGCGATGGGTGCCCATGTCGTCGCATTCACCACATCCGACTCCAAGCGCGAAGCGGCAAAGGCCCTGGGCGCTGACGACGTTGTCGTTTCACGCAACGCCAGCGAGATGGCCGAGCACACGGCAAGTCTCGACTTCATCCTGAATACCGTTGCCGCCCCACATGACCTCGATGCCTTCATGGCGCTGCTGAAGCGTGATGGGACCATGACACTGGTAGGCGTACCGGCTGAAGCTCACCCGTCACCACAGGTATTCCACCTCGTGTCGAAGCGCCGAACTCTTGCTGGCTCGATGATCGGCGGCATTCCCGAAACCCAGGAAATGCTCGATTTTTGTGCCAAGCACGACATCGTGGCGGACATCGAACTGATCAGCGCAGACCAAATCAATGCCTCCTATGAGCGCATGCTCAGGGGCGACGTCAAATATCGATTCGTCATCGACAACGGGACCCTCTCGACTGCGTCGTGAGCCGGGCTTTCACAATGGAGAACACCATGCACGAATCCAACCCGAAGACCAAAGACGCCGAGTACGTTGTCACCCGTAGAAGCGTCATCCAAGGCGCCGTACTGGCTGCTGGGTCAGCGGCGCTGCTCGGCTACCCGGCAGCTCCGGCAGCGGCGTCTTCCCGTCCCAACGCAACGTCCGGCACAGATGAAGCCACCGGCCTGTCACTCACGCAGGAATGGGACAAGACGTTTCCCAGGAGTGAAAACGTCGATCACCGCAAGGTCACTTTCAAGAACCGGTACGGGATCACCTTGGCAGCAGACCTGTACCAGCCGAAAAACAAAAGTGGCAGACTCGCAGCGATTTCTGTCAGCGGCCCCTTTGGCGCCGTAAAAGAGCAGTCATCTGGCCTTTACGCGCAAACCATGGCCGAACGCGGTTTTGTCGCGCTGGCATTCGATCCCTCTTTCACAGGAGAAAGCGGTGGTGAACCGCGCAATGTCGCTTCACCGGACATCAACACTGAGGATGTCAGCGCTTCTGTCGATTTTCTTGGCTTGTTACCGAGCGTTGACCGCAACCGCATTGGAGCCATCGGCATTTGTGGCTACAGCGGTATGGCACTGACTGCCGCGACCAGTGACTCACGCATCAAGGCGGTTGCCACCGTTTCCATGTATGACATGTCCCGCAGCATGAGTCGCAGCTATAAAGATAGCTATACGCGGGAGCAGCGCCATCAGGTCATTGATTATCTTAGCCAACAGCGGTGGGTAGATGCGGAAAACGGTAGCTATGGGTTGGGCTATCACGAAGTCCCGTTTGACGAAAACGGGAACATCATCAAAGGCCAGCGTGTGTTGCCTGAATCCCTGCCCGAAAATCCAGACCCGGTGCTGGCCGCATTCTTCGATTACTACCGTACTCCGCGAGGCTTCCACCCCAGGGGGATCAACTCGACAACGGCATGGACAGCGACGACCCCCATGTCATTTTTCAGTTTTCCCTTATATGCAAACATCGACATGATGTCCGCACGCCCCATTCTTCTGGTGGCCGGCGAAAACGCTCACTCGCGCTATTACTCTGAAGACGTCAACAGGGTAGCTTCTGAACCGAAGGAATTGGTCATCGTGCCTAAGGCAGACCATGTGGACCTTTACGATCAACTCGACAGGATACCTTTCGATACACTGACGTCATTCTTTGACACACATTTATCATCAACATAAAGCGAGAGTTGGAGCGTACCTGAGGTCCCCGCCCTGCGAACGGTACCGGCTGTGGTGCGGCCATCGGGCGGGTCCAACATCAAGGAGCTATCGTCCACCTTTGTCCATGGCGGGGCATGACTGCACCGTCAACCTGCCGGCGCCGCCGGGTACAGAAAGGGGGTGGATACAGGCCACACGACGATAGCTCCTACCCTGACAGCGCCCACCCCGACACCTGGCTAGGCTCAGCGCAACCACCACGACAGCACCAGCAGCACCAACAGTACGCCGGCAATGCCTTGCCATAGGTTGGCAGGCTCCTGCCAGGCGCGGATGGACCTCGGCGCCTGTTCCTTGGGCTGCTGCCGGCTCGGCCTCACGCTATACAGGAACTCGGACAGCCGGCGGAAGCGCAATGATCGCTGCGGATCCAGCGCGCGCTTCAATGCCTCATCCAGCTCCTGACTGACATCCGGACGACGACTGCGCACGCTGCGGTAGCTCAGCTGCTCCAGGTCGGTATGGCTGCGTAACTGGTGGGTCGGGATGTCGTAAGGCAGCTGCCCACTCAGCAGCCAGTACACCGTCGAGGCCAGCGCGTACTGATCGCTGCGCCGCCCCACCTCGTCATCGAGCGCATATTCCGGCGCACTGTGTTCGTTGAGCCCGACCTGTTGCACCAGACGGCGTGAGCGCCGATGACCATCGACGTCACGCAGATGGCAGGCGCTGAAGTCGGCCAACACCACCTGGCCATGCTCATCGATCAGCACATTATCCGGATGGATCTGCTGATGAATCAGGTCCCGATTGTGCAGCGCCTGGATCGCCTTGCCGAGTTGCAGCGCGATGTCGAGCCGCTGCCCAAGGCTGGCACGAGGAAAGCGCGCCACCCACTGGGACAGGGTCATGCCCTCCACGTGCCGCATCAGGTAGTAGAGATGACGACGCTGGCGGGACGGTTCCACCACGCTGACCACGAAAGGCGAATGCACGCGCTCCACCACCCACTGCTGCAGCAAAAAGTGCTCCAGGTAGGCGTTTCGATTCGACAACTCAGGGCTCGGTGCCTTTAGCACACAGATGCGATCGGTCTGCAGGTCACGCACCCGGTACACGCGAGAGTGGGCTGTCCGTGACAGCACCTCCTCGATCAGCAGACCATCGATCTGATTGCCTGGAGCAAGCTCCGGGGGAATCGGCAGGTCGCCGTACAGACGGCTGGGGGCATCCGGTGACACGTCGGGCAGCTCATCGACCCTGACCAGCTGGAAACAGAACGGATCGCTGCCGTAGCCGCGCTCCCCCGCTCTGGCCCCGGCCGCGGCAGCCAGCCGCTCACAGGCGGCGTCCAGGTCACTGGCGTCTTCGCGTATCAGGCGCACGTAGTCCGACGGCAGCAAGGTGCCCCGCACCCCCTGGGTGGTGAACAGAAAGATATCGCCCTGCTTGAGTGGCCACTCGGTATAGTCGATATCGATACCGACATCCATGCCCAGCGCCCTGGCCGGGTAGCGGTAGCCGCCAAGGTCAGTGACGTGGTCCCGCGACAGCTGCTCGAATTCGGCCCCTCGAAGACGAAAGACCAGGGTGTCACCAACATGGAAAAGGTGGGCACTACGCTCCTTGAACACCACGGCAGACAGGGACGACACGTAGCTGCCGCTGTCCATCTGTCGCGTCATGCCGTGACACCAGGCATTCAGGGATCGAATGACGCGCTGGGCCGACGCCTTGACGGTCCAGTGGCTGGGTGTGGCGTAGTAGTCATTGAGAAACCCGCGAACACTGAGGTCCCCGGCCTGTTTGGCCAGCGCATGCCCGGACGCTGAGTCGCTGATCAACGCGCATGCACCCTTGGGCTCCCCCTCTTCCGGCAGGCGCACCGACATCGAGCTACGCTGGCGATGCCGCTCCGGGGCAACAAAGGCCTGTCCATAACTCAGTGCAAGACGTGCAGTGGCCAAGATCACCTCCTGTGGCTCCAGCATGGGCGGTACGACTCCGGCGAACGAGGGACCACCACCATTCTGGGCGGTATGATACACATCATGTGGCGCTTATGTGTGACAACAGGCTTGTCGCCGACGGCCAGACCACTTGCGCCCATTATTGCACCGCGTCAAGATACCGCCCAACGATTGGTAATCCCGTTCAGGGGTTCGTATAATTCGACCGATTTTTTTCCGCCAGTCAGGCGGACATCTGCCCAACGAAGGACACGAGCATGAACTTCGACAACATCCCCGCCGGCAAGGATCTCCCCAACGATCTCTACGTGGCGATCGAGATTCCCGCCAACCACGCGCCGGTGAAGTACGAAATTGATAAGGACATGGGCGCCCTGCTCGTCGATCGCTTCATGGCGACCCCGATGTTCTACCCGGCCAACTACGGCTTCATCCCCCACACCCTGGCCGATGATGGCGACCCCCTCGACGCTCTGGTCGTGACACCGTATCCGGTAGCACCGGGCAGCATCGTGCGTGCGCGTCCCGTCGGCATCCTCAACATGACCGACGAAGCGGGCGAAGACGCCAAGCTGGTCTGCGTGCCGCATCCCAAGCTGTCCAGCCTCTACGACGACGTGCAGGAAGTCACCGACCTGCCTGAGCTGCTGCGTCAGCAGATCGCTCACTTCTTCGAGAACTACAAGGACCTCGAGAAAGGCAAGTGGGTGAAGGTCGAGTCCTGGGAAGGCGTCGAGGCAGCGCGCAAGGCCATCGAAAAGTCCGCCGCCGCCTACGCCAAGGCCTGATTGTTACGTAGTCTGGTTTTTACGAAGAGAACCAAGCGCCTTGATGCAAGAAGCCGCCCCTGAGGCGGCTTCTTGCGTTATGGCGATAACACGACGGTCACGACGCGCCGTCGTCAGGCACCTCGCCATCATCCTCCGGCGAAGCTGGAGCGGCATCGTCCGCTGAGGCTTCGTCTACCTCATCATCTGCCGCCTCGTCATTCATTGCAGCAGCTTCACCGCTTGCCGCATCCGCCTCCTGGGTGGAAGCCGAGGCTGCTGCTGAACCTCCGCCCTCACTGGCCAGTCCCTCTGTCAGGCTTAGCAGCACGCTGTCCAGACGACTGAGATGGTGGGCCATGCTCAGCGGATAGTTGGCAAAGATGCCGAGGCCGCTACCGCGCAACACCACCGGGCTCCAGAACTGGCGTTGCATGCGCTCCAGCTCGGCCAAGGCCCGCGCATAATCATCGCTCAGCCCCGCGGCGGCGATGCTGTCGGCCTGGTCTCGCTCCAGCGCCATCAATAACTGATACAGCGCCCAGGTCTGGCCACGCGTTTCATGGAAGACATCGTCCACTCGATACCAGGGCACCTCGGCCTCCCGTGGCACCTCAATGCCAAGTTCGGTGAGCCGCTCCGTATCCGCCACGGCCGACGACAGGCGCTCCCGCAATGCCGCCAAGGCCTCCCTTACGGACTCAAGGTAGCTAGCGGCACCTGCCGCCTGTTCGCCGAACGACGCACCAGCGCCATCATCAAAGCGCGCCAGGTACTCCCGAGCCGCCTGACCCGCCAATGCCAGATGATCTTCCATGGACGGTGCCAGCCAATCATCCGCGTCCTGGTAGAGGGCGGCGACCAGCTCGTCGACCGCAGCGCCCGACTGGGTATCGAATTGTGACAGGCTCGACGCCATGATCCGCGCCTGGGTCAGCACACCGGTCTCCCAGGCCGCCATATTGTCCATCCACAGCCCAGGGGGCAGCAGGTCATTACGAACGTAGCCCCCAGGCTTGTCCTGCAGGGTATCGATCAAGGTCGCCAGAGTGGCCACACTGACGGTACCGCGAGCGGCCGGCGCGGCGGAAATACGCTGCTGCTGGGTGGCGGTCTCCACGTCGAACCGGGAAGGCGCAACGCTCCACCATATACAGAGACCCACGGCGACCATGACCAATATGGCCAGGAGGATCACCAACGGTTTCCAGATCCAGCCATAGCGTGGTGTTTCCAGCTCCTGTCGGCGCTGCTCAGCACGCTGTCGTCGACTGCTCATTTTGCTCTCCTTGTCGCCCCTCGAACACCGCTCGCGACTTCCCCGCTGGAGGAAAGTCATCGCCCCAGTGGTAGAATAGCCCCTACCCCAGACATGCATCAGACCATAGCGCGACAGTATCGGGAACCCTGCTGTGCTTCCACGGTCTGAAGCGGAGCGCGTGGCCACGATAAGCCGCGGGGACCACGTATGTGCACCAGCACACATCGCAGGCCAGTTCGCGAGCACCGTCACTGGGCCGGGTGAATGAGCAGACCGCGCAGGCTGCCTCTCTCCCATAGTTGATCATTCGTCACGTGCGCCCGACACCCTCACCGTCAACAAGGATTCGACGTGTTCCTCGCTACACGCCTACTCATCGTGATCTGCTTGTCAGTGGTTCCCTGGACCGCACAAGCACAGTTCTTCTCTTCTTCTTCCGACGAGTTCCTGCCCGTCCACGAGGCATTCAGCGCCACTGCATGGCATGACGGCGAGCGGGTTTATGTCGGCATGGAAAACGCCGACGGCTACTATCTCTACCGCCATCGCTTTGCCCTTGCCCTGCAAGACGGCCTGGGCGAACTGGGCGAGCTGACACTCCCCCCCGGGGAAGCCAAGACCGATGAGTTTCTGGGAGACGTCAATGTCTTCTATGACAGCGTCGTCTTCAGCGCGCCGCTGAACGCTCCCCAACAGGGCCCGCTGCCGCTGTCCCTGACCTTCCAGGGCTGCGCCGATGCGGGGCTGTGCTACCCCCCCGAAACCCTCAGCTTGAGTGCCCCGGAGTCCGAACCACCGCCGGCCTTTGCCGACGCCGTAAAGGCCACAAGCACTTCGTCAGCCAGCGCCCTGAATGCCGACGTCAGCGCCGCAGCCGACAATGCCTTTGCCAGTGCCCCGATCAGCGAGGACGGCCACTTCCGTGCGTTGATGCAGAACGCCAGCCTGCCCCTGATGCTTGGCCTGTTCTTCCTCGCTGGGCTGGGCCTGACCTTCACCCCCTGCGTGTTGCCGATGATCCCGATTCTGTCGTCCATCATCGTTGGCCAGAATCCGGGGCGCGGCAGGGCCTTCGTGCTGTCGGCCAGCTATGTCGCAGGCATGGCCTTTACCTATGCCCTGGTCGGCGTCCTGATGGGATTGTTCGGGGCCGGGCTCAACCTCCAGGCGAGACTGCAGTCCGCTCCGGTACTGATCGTCTTTGCCCTTCTGTTCACCCTGTTTGCGCTGGCCATGTTCGGCGTATTTGAGCTGCGTGTCGGCTCTCGCCTGGGCTCGCGCATCGACGCCTGGCAGAGCCGAGCCCAGCAAAGCGGGCCGCTCGGCCTGGCCGCCGCCGGCGCTCTCTCGGTGCTGGTCGTGTCTCCCTGCGTTTCAGCCCCCCTGGCCGGCGCCCTGGTCTTCATTTCCTCCACCGGCGATGCCCTGGTGGGCGGTGCGGCCCTGCTGGCCCTCGGCCTCGGCATGGGTGTTCCTCTGCTGCTGGTCGGTGGCTTTGGCACGTCCCTGCTGCCACGCTCTGGCAACTGGATGAACGGGGTCAAGACCGCCTTCGGCATTCTCTTGCTGGGAGTGGCCATCTGGCTGGTGGAACGCCTGTTGCCGGCGACCGCGTCGTTGCTGTTGTGGGCTTGCCTGGCGACCGGTACAGCACTGACGCTGGGGGCTCTGGACATGCGCTCACCCACGGGCTGGCCGCGGGTGCGACAGGGACTCGGAATCATTCTGCTGGTCTGGGGGATCACCCTGGTAGTCGGTGCTGCTGGCGGCGCAAGCGACCCGCTCAGGCCGCTGCAGGGTCTGACCTCCCCATCCAACGCAGGTAGTGCCGGAGGTACACAAGCGGTGGCCCACGCCGACCAGGTCGTGACCGGGCTCGATCAGCTTGAGGCGGGCCTTGCCCAGGACCAGGGGCCCGTATTCGTCAACGTGACGGCAGAGTGGTGCATTTCCTGCAAGATCATGGAGCGTGACGTCTTTCCCGATCCGCAGGTACAGGCAGCGCTCGACGGCTATCGCTGGATCGATGTGGACGTGACCGAGTCAAATGCCGACAGCCGAGCCCTACTGGACCAGCTGGGCCTGTTCGGCCCTCCCAGCCTGCTGTTCTTCCACAACGGAACAGAAATTCGGCAGGCCAGAATACAGGGCGAGCTTGACGCCGCCTCCCTCGCACAGCACCTCGACGCGGTCACCGAACTGCTGACTGCGACACCCGCAGCGTCGGCATCAGCGACGCCGAAAGACCATGAACGAACACCGTTCGGCCTCGCTGGACAACCCGCGCAATTTTCGGCAAACTCCGCACTACTCTGAATTCTGACACGATAGAGGCGCCATTAAACGGTAACGTGCGGCGATCTCTAACAACTTGCGTCAGGTTTACAGCGCCTGACAGACACTTCACACGATCGAGACAACGTCATGGATATTCGTAAAGTCAAGAAGCTGATTGAACTGCTGGAAGAGTCCAACATCAGCGAAATCGAGATCCAGGAAGGCGAAGAGTCGGTCCGCATCAGCCGTCATCCCCAGGGTGGCAGCTGGCAGCCGGCCCCGGCGGCTCAGCCTTGGCCTGCCGCCGCTCCGGCACCGGCAGCTGCCCCTGCGCCAGCGCCTGCCGAGGCCCCGGCCGCCAGCGCCGACAGCGGCCCCAGCTATCAGGGCCAGGCGGTCGTCTCGCCGATGGTCGGTACCTTCTACCGCTCCCCCGCTCCTGGCGCCAAGCCGTTCATGGAAGTCGGCTCCAGCGTGCGCAAGGGCGACACCATCTGCATCGTCGAAGCGATGAAAATGATGAACCAGATCGAAGCCGACCGTGACGGCGTCGTCGAGGCCATCCTGGTCGAAGACGGTGAGCCGGTTGAATTCGACCAGCCCCTGGTTGTCATCTCCTGAGAAGGCCCTGGCCTTCCCTGACCATTCACTTTCGGCGGACACCACCATGTTGGACAAGGTTCTAATCGCCAACCGCGGCGAGATCGCTCTTCGCATCCTGCGCGCCTGCAAGGAGCTCGGGATCAAGACCGTCGCGGTGCATTCCAAGGCGGACCGCGAGCTGATGCACGTGCGTCTCGCCGATGAGGCGGTGTGCATTGGCCCGGCCTCCTCGGCCCAGTCTTACCTCAACATTCCTTCACTGATCAGCGCGGCCGAAGTCACCGACGCCAGCGCGATCCATCCCGGCTACGGCTTTCTGTCCGAGAACGCCGACTTCGCCGAACAGGTCGAACGCTCCGGCTTTACCTTCATCGGCCCGAAAGCCGAGACCATCCGCCTGATGGGCGACAAGGTCAGCGCCATCAACGCGATGAAGAAAGCCGGCGTGCCCACCGTACCGGGCTCTGATGGCCCGCTGAGCGACGACGAAGGCGAGCTTATCGCGACCGCTCGCCGCATCGGCTACCCGGTGATCATCAAGGCCGCAGCTGGCGGCGGTGGCCGCGGCATGCGCGTCGTCCACACCGAAGCCCACCTGGTCTCCGCCGTGACCGTGACTCGCACCGAAGCGCACGCCGCCTTCGGTGATGGCACGGTCTACATGGAGAAGTTCCTGGAGAAGCCGCGTCACGTGGAAGTCCAGGTACTGGCAGACGGTCAGGGTAACGCCATCCACCTGTACGATCGCGACTGCTCGCTGCAGCGGCGCCATCAGAAGGTCCTGGAAGAAGCCCCCGCCCCGGGCCTCGACCCCGATGCACGGGCCAAGGTACTCGACGCCTGTCGCGAGGCCTGCATCGAGATCGGCTACCGCGGCGCTGGTACCTTCGAATTCCTGTACGAGGACGGCGAGTTCTTCTTTATCGAGATGAACACCCGCGTCCAGGTGGAGCACCCGGTCACCGAGATGGTCACCGGCGTGGACATCGTCCGCGAGCAGCTGCGCATTGCCTCAGGCCTGCCGCTGTCGATCCGTCAGGAAGACGTCGAGCTGAACGGCCACGCCTTCGAGTGCCGGATCAATGCCGAGGATGCACGCACCTTCATGCCATCTCCTGGCAAGGTCACCCTGTACCATCCCCCGGGTGGTCTCGGGGTGCGCATGGATTCGCACCTGTACACGGGCTACACCGTACCGCCGCACTATGATTCCCTGATCGGCAAGCTGATCACCTGGGGTGCCGACCGCGAGACATCGCTGACACGCATGCGCAACGCGCTTGACGAGCTGCTGGTGGAAGGTATCAAGACCAATACCGATCTGCACAAGGATCTGGTGCGCGACGGGTATTTCCAGCAGGGTGGGGTCAACATCCACTACCTGGAAAAGAAACTGGGCCTCTAAGCGAGCGCTGGCCTAGGCCGGCGCACTCCAGGCCTTCCATCGCTTGACGGGCAGCTAGCGCCGCACGTCAAGCGACAGCGGGGCGGCTTCGGCCGCCCCGCTGACGTTTACCTGACATCGAGGAACACCCCAATGCCCTGGCTCCAACTCAAGGCCGAGGTGCCTCCCCAGCACGCCGAGCTGCTCGAGGAGCTGCTGCTCGCAGAAGGTGCGACGGCCATCACCTTGCAGGACGGCGAAGACGACCCGGTGTTCGAGCCCGACAGGGGCACGACCCCGCTGTGGGATCACACCGTCCTGACCGGACTCTACGACGACCTGGATGGCCTCGCCGACATGCTGGAGCGGCTGGCCGGCGCCTGGGCGGAAACGATGCCCGATGAGCCTTGCCCGACGATCACTCACGAACTGATCGATGATCGTGACTGGGAAAGAGAATGGATGGACAGCTTCGAGCCTCTGCGCATGGGGCAGCGCCTGTGGATCGTCCCCAGCTGGCACCAGCCACCCGAGGATGACGCGGTGAACCTGCACCTCGACCCCGGACTGGCCTTCGGCACCGGCACCCACCCCACCACAGCGCTGTGCCTCGAATGGCTCGACGGGCTGGCCGTTGATGGCGCCCTGGACGACGTTGAACTGCTGGATGTGGGCTGCGGTTCAGGCATCCTCGCCATTGCCGCCCTGAAACTCGGTGCCGCCAGTGCTGTGGCCACCGACATCGACCCCCAGGCGCTGACCGCCAGCCGCGACAACGCCGAGCGTAACGCTATCGAGGCCTCACGCCTGACGCTGCGCTACCCGGAACAGATGGGGGGTGAGACCTTTCCGCTGGTACTGGCCAACATCCTGGCTGGCCCTCTGGTTGAACTGGCCCCTACCATCGCAGGCCATGTCGCTCCCGGAGGCCGACTGGCGCTCTCCGGCATCCTTGAGGCCCAGGCCGATGAGGTCATCGACGCTTACCGCGATCAAGGGCTCTACATGGACGATCCTGAGCTGCGCGACGGCTGGGTACGCCTGACCGGTTATCGCCCAGAGACTCGCTGAACATTGATGACCCTGGTCACTCCCAGCGTTTGATCAGGAAAACGCCTCGTTGATGCCTTCACCAAGGCGCCTTCGAGGCGTATGATATGCAGCCCCGGAACGACGGCAACGCCCATGTCAGACCAACGTCCCAGTCACCAGCCACAGGTCAGCCAGCCTTCAGCTCGCCGGACCACGCCCCGTCAGGACACCTGGATAGGCCCGCACAAGCTGGCCAGCCCGGTGATTCTTGCGCCGATGGCGGGCGTGACCGACAGGCCCTTTCGTGCCTTGTGTCGACAGCTGGGAGCAGGCCTGGTCGTGGGCGAGATGGTCACCTCTGACCCCAACCTGTGGCATACCAGAAAGTCACGGCTTCGCATGGATCACCGCGGCGAACCCGGACCACGGGCGGTGCAGATCGCTGGAGGCGACGCCGAGATGCTCGCTACCGCCGCTCGGCTGAATGCCGAGCAGGGTGCCGAAATCATCGACATCAACATGGGATGCCCGGCCAAGAAGGTCTGCAACAAGGCTGCCGGCTCAGCCCTGCTTCGTGACGAAGCGCTGGTGGCCGAGATTCTCGACGCGGTGGTTGCTGCCGTGGACATACCGGTGACCCTGAAGATCCGCACCGGCTGGTGCGAGGACAGCAACAATGCGGTACGCATTGCGACGCTGGCCGAGAACGCGGGGATCCAGGCCTTGGCGGTGCATGGCCGCCATCGTCAGCAGCGCTACCAGGGCGACGCGGAATACGACACCATTGCCGAGGTCGCATCGAGGATTCGCATCCCGGTGTTCGCCAATGGCGATATCACCGACCCGCTAAAGGCACGCCGCGTGCTCGACTATACTGGTGCAGATGCCGTGATGGTTGGCCGCGGGGCCCAGGGCAACCCCTGGATTTTCCGCGAAATCGCTCACTATCTGGCGCATGACGAGCTACTGCCACCGGCGACCGATGATGAGCGCCGGGAGGTGTTGGGAGCGCATCTTAACGCCCTGCACGCCTTCTACGGCGAGCATATGGGCGTGAAAATCGCGCGCAAGCACCTGGGATGGTACCTGTCCAGCGATCAGCGCCTGGAGGACGATAGTCGCCGCGCGCTGAAGGCCACCTTCAATGGCCTGACGTCGGTCCAGGGCCAGCAAGACTTTATCGACGAACTTTTTCGTCACGACCCAGCTACCGCCGCGGAGCGTGTGGCCAGGGCCGTGGCACACCATGGAACCCGTGCCGCATGACCAGCCAGCCACCCATCGACCAGTCGGCATCTGCCTCGCCACTCGACACCTCAGAGCGGTCCATCGACGGCCTCCCGCCGACAGCGGCTCAGGCCGCCGATGAGCGCCCTCTGCGCGAAGCCGTATTTGCCGCCATGGAACGCTATTTTGATCACCTGGATGGGGGAACCGTGACCGACCTGCATGCCATGGTGATGGCGGAGGTCGAGGCTCCCTTGTTGTCTTCGGTACTCAGCTATACCCGCGGCAATCAGACCCGGGCGGCTGAGATGCTGGGGCTCAACCGCGGCACGCTGCGCAAGAAGCTCAAGCAATACGACCTGATCTAGACCGATTCGAGGGAGCCTGACGGCTCCCTTTTCTCGCCCTATCGTTTTTCCTCGCAATAGAGACCTTCCCATGGCCCAGCCCTCTCCCCTCCCCGTTCGCCGCGCCCTGATCAGCGTGTCGGACAAGACCGGCATCGTCGATTTCGCCCGCGCCCTGTCCGATATGGGGGTCGAACTGCTCTCCACCGGCGGCACCTACCGCCTGCTGGCCGACAACGCCATTGCCGTGACGGAAGTCTCGGAGCACACCGGTTTCCCGGAGATCATGGACGGCCGGGTCAAGACGCTGCACCCCAAGATTCACGGTGGCATCCTGGGTCGGCGCGGACAGGACGATGCCGTCATGCAACAGCATGACATCGCCCCTATCGACATGGTGGTCGTCAACCTCTACCCCTTCGCTGCCACGATCGCCCGCCCGGACTGTCGTCTCGAGGATGCCATCGAGAACATCGATATCGGTGGCCCCACCATGGTGCGTTCCTGCGCCAAGAACCATGCCCATACCAGCATCGTGGTCAACGCGGCGGACTATGACCGAGTGATTGCTGAAATGCGCGACAACGCAGGGGCCGTCACCCAGCCCACGCGTTTCGACCTGGCCGTCAAGGCATTCGAGCACACCGCAGGCTACGACGGTGCCATTGCCGACTACCTGGGACGCCTGGTCGAAGGTAGCGATGACGGCTTCCCGCGCACCTACAACCTGCAGCTCACCAAGAAACAGTCGATGCGCTACGGCGAGAACCCTCACCAGCAGGCGGCCTTCTACGTGGAAGACAACGCCAGCGAGCCGAGCGTCTCCACCGCGGTGACCCTGCAGGGCAAACCGCTGTCGTTCAACAACGTGGCTGACACGGACGCCGCACTCGAGTGCGTGAAGAGCTTTGCTGACACTGCATGTGTCATCGTCAAGCACGCCAACCCCTGTGGCGTGGCCGTAGGCGCCAGCGCGCGCGAAGCCTATGACAAGGCCTTCGCCACCGACCCGACCAGCGCCTTTGGCGGCATCATCGCCTTCAACGTGCCGCTGGATGCAGACACCGCCCGCGCGATCATCGATCGTCAGTTCGTTGAAGTCATCATCGCCCCAGGGGTGAGTGACGACGCCATCGCCATCGTCGCCGAGAAAAAGAACGTGCGACTGCTGGATATCAGCGCTCACTGGCCCGGCGAGCAGCTCGCTGCCCACGACCTCAAGCGCGTCACCGGTGGTCTGCTGGTCCAGGATCGTGACCTTGGCATGGTCGAGCGCGACGATTTGACCGTGGTGTCCGAGCGGGTGCCCAGCGAGCAGGAAATGCGTGACCTGGCCTTCGCCTGGAAGGTGGCCAAGTACGTCAAGTCCAACGCCATCGTCTACGCCAAGGATGGTCAGACCATCGGCGTGGGCGCAGGCCAGATGAGCCGCGTCTACTCCGCTCGTATCGCCGGCATCAAGGCGGCCGACGAAGGACTCTCAGTGCCCGGCTCGGTCATGGCCTCAGACGCCTTCTTCCCGTTCCGGGATGGCATCGATGCCGCCGCCAGTGCCGGCATTACCGCGGTCATTCAGCCCGGCGGCTCCATGCGCGACCAGGAAGTGATTGACGCCGCCAATGAGGCCGGCATCGCCATGGTATTTACCGGCATGCGTCACTTCCGCCACTGAAGGCAGCTACCCGCTACCTCAACGGGTGGCGGGCGCTACGCGGGCACCGGCAACGGTGCCTGCCTGCACTCAATAAAAGGGCCTCGACGCATGCGTCGAGGCCCTTTTATTAAGCGTCAGGGAAGCGGCCGCTATCGCTCACGGCCGCTCAGATCGACGTCACTCACCGATGTCCATGCACAGGTACTTGGTTTCGAGGAACTCGGCCAGGCCCTGGTGACCGCCTTCGCGCCCCAGACCTGACGCCTTGACTCCGCCAAACGGGGCCGCAGCATTGGAAATCAAGCCGGTGTTGATGCCGACCATACCGTACTCGAGTGCATCGGCAACCCGCCATACGCGGCCCAGGTCCTTCGAGTAGAAGTAGGCGGCAAGCCCAAATTCGGTATCGTTGGCCAGGGCAACCGCGTCTTCCTCGTCATCGAAGGGAAACACCGCCGCCAATGGGCCGAAAGTTTCTTCTCGCGCCACCTTCATTTCGCTGCTGGCGCCACTGACCAGGGTCGGTGTGAAGTAGTTGCCGCCCAAGGGATGAGGGTGACCGCCAATCCACAGCTCGGCGCCCTTGTCGACCGCATCCTGAACATGCTCATTGACCTTGCTGACGGCATTTTCGTCGATCAGCGGACCAATATTGACACCGTCCTCGGTCCCGTCGCCAACCTGAAGCTCGCTGTTCATTGCCACCGCGAGTTTCTCGCTGAACGCGTTCACCACGCTCGACTGGACCAGGAAGCGGTTGGTGCAGACGCAGGTCTGACCGGCATTTCGGAATTTGGCCGCCATGGCACCGCTGACCGCAGCGTCCAGATCCGCATCCTCGAACACGATGAACGGCGCGTTGCCGCCCAGTTCCAGCGACACCTTCTGGATATTCTGGGCCGCCTGGGCCATCAGCGTGCGGCCGACTTCGGTCGACCCGGTGAAGGTGATCTTGCGCACAACCGGCGACTCGGTCAGCGCAGCGGCGATCTCGCTGGCCGAACCCGGCACCACATTGAACACGCCACGCGGCACACCCGCCCGCTCGGCCAGCAGCGCCAGCGCAGTGGCCGACAAGGGGGTCTGACTGGCCGGCTTGACCACGATGGTACAGCCCGCCGCCAAGGCAGCCCCGGCCTTGCGCGTAATCATGGCGGCCGGGAAGTTCCATGGGGTGATCGCGCCACAGACGCCTACCGGCTGCTTGGTGACCACGATGCGCTGGCTGGACTTCACCGCTGGAATCGTCTCGCCATAGACGCGACGCCCTTCCTCGGCAAACCAGCGCAGGAAGCTAGCGGCATAGACGATCTCACCAGCGGCTTCCTTGAGCGGCTTGCCCTGCTCAAGGGTCATGATGGTCGCAAGCTCGTCCTGATGCTCGAGCATCAGCTCGTACCATTTCATCAGGATGTCCGCACGTTCTTGTGCGGTCAGCGACCGCCAGGCCGGCAAGGCGGCCTCGGCCGCTCCGATAGCGGTCTCCGTCTCGGCCCGGCCAAGACGTGGCACTTGCGCGATGACCTCGCCATTGGCCGGATTGACGACCTCGATCTGATCCCCGCTGTCGGCTGCCACCCAACTGCCATCAATGTAGGCGAAGGGGCGATACAGCGGCATTTCCTGTAGGGCTTTCATTTAGCCTCCTGGCGATATGGCGAAAGGAACATCACTTTCATGCTAAGCGCTTCACCGGCGGATCGCCAACCCGTATCACACTGGCATCACGCCGACGTCTCATCCGCGGCGCGGGATGCTGACAGGGTGATCGAAACAGAGTCCGCAAACCGCAGCGCATGGGGCTTGTCGATCTCGACCTGGGTGGTCAATACCTGCTCGTGACTCATGATCAGGTCGAGTACCTCACGGGTCATGCGCTCAAGCAATTGAAAGCGATTGCCTTCCACCAGGGCGATGACTTCCTTGGTGATCGTGCGGTAGTTCAAGGCCTGTTCAATGTGGTTGAACGCAACGGCCTTGTCCGCACGGTAGCGAATGACGGCGTTGATCACCACATCCTGGCGATTGAGGATCTCCTCCTCCTTGATACCGATGTAGGTGCGCAACCGCAGATTCTTGATGCGAATGGTGGCGAGATCGTGATCTAGATGCTGATCCCCCAGAACGTGCAGAGACATGGCCCCTCCCGTATTCGAGGCAGGTTGACGACGGCGGCTGATATCAGCGGCCACTGACCAGCGTCAGAAACTCCTGGCGGGTGCTGGCCTTTTCGCGGAAGGCCCCCAGCATCACCGAGGATGTCATGCTGGAATTCTGCTTTTCCACACCACGCATCATCATGCACAGATGGCGGGCCTCCACCACCACTGCCACCCCCCTGGCACCGGTCACCTGCTGGACCGCATCCGCAATCTGACGTGTCAGGTTCTCCTGAATCTGCATGCGTCGAGCATACATGTCGACGATCCGGGCAAACTTGGAAAGCCCCAGCACCTTGCCTTGAGGCAGGTAGGCGATGTGGCACTTGCCGATGAAGGGCAGCAAGTGGTGCTCGCACATCGAGTAGAGCTCGATATCCTTGACCAACACCATCTCATCTGTCTCCGAGGAGAACACGGCCCCATTGACGATCTCTTCCAGCGACTGAGTGTAGCCACGATTGAGAAACTGCATCGCCTTGGCGGCTCGCTTCGGCGTGTCGACAAGCCCCTCCCGCTCCGGGTCCTCGCCCAGCTCCTCAATGATGTGTCGATAGTGATTGGCGAGTGCTTCAGTCATGATCCAGCCCTTCAGGGGAGACGCCCAGGCATGCCGGGAATGTCGCTCCCAGCTATACAAGACCTGTACGTTGAATGTTTAAAATACAACTATTGCTGATTCGTGCCCATAAGTCTACCGCAGCCGGCGCTTCGTCGCAGTTCGCGATGGCCGCTCGCCAAACCTACCGTTCGATATCCACGATGCATGACGTCGGGGAGACGCCAAACGACAGCCCAGGCCTGCGCGACCCGCTAGCGTGGAGGTGCCCGGATGCTCGTCATTGCCGGCGCCGATAACGTGACACAGTGTCGCGTAACGGTCGTGGTGGCTGCCCCGCTGTCAGCGCTGTGCTATCGTCGAACCGCCGTGTGGGGTGGCTGGGACAGGCCAACGTCCAGAGACCACTTCGCTCAGACTCATTCTTCGGAAAGATGCTTTCGTCAGCACGGTTCTTGATCCCATCGCGGCTCGTTAGCGAGCAAGGTTAGGTAGCGAGCGCGGTTCTGGATCAATCACGGTGCGCTTATGAGTACAGTGCCTGCCCTGTACGATCTTCTGCGAGAAACGCCTATGTCCTGCCGCCGCCTGAAGTCCCGGCCTTCATCATTGTCTATTGCCCTTCTGTCATCTCTCGCCTGCGTCGGCATGGCGCTTGCCGCCACCGCCCAGGCCGACAGTCTGGCCCTGCCCGCCCAATCTCGCATCGACGTCACCACGATCGACGGCATCGCACTGGACGGCGCCCAGGACCAGCTTCACGACGTCATGCTGACCCCTGCAAGCGACGCCAGCGGCCGCACCGATCTGCCGCACTATTGTGTTCTGGTGGGGGATGCCAAGCGTGACGGGGATCGCCTGAGAATCACTACACAGGCGCTGACCTGCGTGGAGACCGAGGGGGGAGACAGCCACATCTATTCGGGAGAATTGGTGGCGGGCGCCTATGACACGGACGGCCAGTTCGGGCTCGATGCCTGTGATGACAACGGCTGTGAGCTTGAGGCGAACCACGTCTTCCAGCTGGAACTCACCCACGCCCTCGACATCGAGCAGATGCCCAACCCTTCAGCCGAGCTGAATGCCGAGCGACGCCGCACAGGCCCCCGTACTGAGGCCGACGGCGAAGCCGAAGGCAACAACGAGACCGGCGACTAGACCTCACCTCCGCCACCGTCGTAAAGCGCGGGAGGCTGGCATCACTGCTCCCGCGCCTGCCGACCGAACAACGCCGTCAGCCTCCGGCCAACCAGCGCTCCTTGTCGGACAGCGCCAGGCGCTGCTGCTCCAGCTGGCGGATATGCTCATCCCAGTAGCCGTGATCCGCCACCCAGGGAAACGCTCTGGGAAAGGCCGGGTCTTCCCAACGCCCCACCAGCCAGGCGCTGTGACGCATCACGCGCAGCGTCCTCAGCGGTTCTATCAACGCCAGTTCGCCACGCTCAAACGGCAACACCTGTTCGTACCCTTCGATCACCTCGGACAGCTGCTGCGTCCTCTCCTCGGGAGCCTGGGCAGTAAACAACATCCACAGATCCTGTACCGCCGGCGCCATCAGCGCATCATCGAAGTCGACCAGGGCAAAGTGATCGTCTCGTCCCAGCATGTTGCCGACATGGCAGTCGCCATGGACGCGCAACGCAGCCCCTGCCGCATCATCGAAGCGCGCCAGGGTGGCTACCAGCGTCTTTGCTACCGAGGCATAGCTGTCGCGCTGACGCTGGCTCAACCAGTCGCTGCCAAGAATCGTCTCGCGGGCTTGCTCCGCCATGGTCGATGGCACCAGCTGTGCGCGGTGCATAAAGCGTCCGCGGCGCCCCACCTCGTGGACCCTGCCAATCAATTCTCCGAGCGCGAACAGATGATCAGGATTCTCCAGCTCGGGTGCCTGACCCGGCAGGTGGGGGAACAGTGCCAGCCGCTGCCCGTCGACCTCGTGCAGGCTATTACCCGCATCATCGCACCAGGGCGCGGCGACGTTCACCTGAGCCGCCTCGAGCTCTGCCAGAAAGGCGTGCTCTTCCTGTATCGCCTGCGATGAGAGACGACCGGGGCGGTAGAATTTGGCCACCCAGCGTCCGCCCTCTTCATCTCTGACCAGGTAGACGCGATTCTCGTAGCTGTTCAGCGCGAAGGGCTCACCCGATAGCCAGAACCCCAGGGACTCGATCGCGTCTACGACGCGCTGGGGCGACAGTTCATGGAAGGGGGTCGAGGTACTCATGGAGACTCCAGCGCGCAGGTGGGAAACGACCGCGGCAGCTTAACAGAGCCAGGGTGGCGGCGTCCTGGCCATTACCCAGGCATCGACTCGCTCGGCACCGGCGTCTCGGCACGCACTGGCCAGGCGCGAGAGAGTGGCGCCCGTCGTCATCACGTCGTCGACCAGCACCACATGGCGAGGCATGGGACCCGCCACGTCGAACATGCCCTTCACCTGACGTCGTCTGGCACTCGCCGTCAGGGTGTGCTGAGGCGGGTCATTGCGCCGCCGCTGACCACGGGTCACCGGCACGCCCAAGCGCCTACCAAGCTCGAAAGCCAACCATTCGCTCTGGTCGAAGCCCTGCTCACGCGCCCGCTGCCGATGTCTCGGCACTCCCATCAAGACATCCGGAACCGTCGTTTCGCGTGCCTCCAGGGCCCACAGAAACAGGGCGATCAACTGATGTGCGCTGGGCCGATGGGCCCCAGCCTTGAAGCGCTGGACCAACCGGCGAATCTCGTCACGATAGATCAGTGGCGCTACTACCGTGTCCAGCGCGAGGGGGGTGGTCAAGCAGCGCCCACACAGGCGGGTCCCGGCTGGCCTTGCCTCCAGGGCTGGCGCCAAGGGTTCTGCACAACGCTCGCAGGGCGCCACGTTCCACGCCAGGCAGGCCTGACAGCGTCGGCACAACGGCATCCGGGGTCCGACTCCTGGCTCAACGGCCAGATGCGGCGCCAAGCACCAGGGGCAGCGCTGTGGCAACCACCTGGCCAGCACGTGGTCAACTTCTACGAGCCTGCAGGTTGACAGGCGGGTCAAACGCCCTATCCTGTCCGTCAACTTACCTATTTTAAAAAAGTTGACCAAAGCGAGACACTCCATGTCGGCCACCGTGACCTCTTCTTCCACCCTAGCCCTGGACAGTACCCCGCGCCACGACTGGTCCTTTGATGAAATCGAGGCCCTCTTCGCACTGCCCTTCAACGACTTGATGTTCAAGGCACAAACGATCCATCGCCAGCACTTCGATGCCAATGCGGTACAGGTGTCCACCCTGCTGTCGATCAAGACCGGCGCTTGTCCGGAAGACTGCAAGTATTGCCCCCAGTCCGGCCACTACAACACCGGTCTGGACAAGGAGAAGCTGCTCGAGATCGAGAAAGTTGTCGCCCAGGCCCGTTCCGCCAAGGACGCTGGCGCCAGCCGCTTCTGCATGGGAGCCGCCTGGCGCAGCCCGCGCCAGCGTGACCTGGACGTCGTGCTCGAAATGGTCAAGCAAGTCAAGGCGCTGGGTCTTGAAACCTGCATGACGCTCGGCATGGTCGATGGGGATCAGGCGCGCCAGCTGGCGGATGCTGGTCTCGACTACTACAACCACAACCTGGATACCTCCCCCGAGTACTACGGCGAGATCATCACTACGCGCAGCTACGCCGACCGCCTCGACACCCTCGGCAATGTGCGCGATGCCGGCATGAAGATCTGTTCCGGCGGGATCCTTGGCATGGGCGAGTCCGCTCGGGACCGCGCAGGCCTGCTGAGGCAGCTGGCCAACTTGTCGCCGCACCCCGAATCGGTGCCCATCAATATGCTGGTCAAGGTGCCCGGCACTCCGCTCGAGAATGTCGAGGACCTCGACCCCATCGAATACCTGCGGGCCATCGCTGTCGCCCGCATCATGATGCCGGCCAGCCATGTCCGCCTGTCCGCCGGGCGCGAGCAGATGGATGAGTCGACCCAGGCCCTGGCATTCATGGCAGGCGCCAACTCGATCTTCTACGGCGACACCCTGCTGACCACCGGCAACCCCCAGGTGGAACGCGACAAGGCGCTGTTTGCCAAGCTCGGCCTGCACCCGGAACAGCGCGAGAGCTGCGCCACCGACGAGCAGCAGGCGGAGGCCCTCAGCCGTGAGGTGAAACGTCAGGCCAGCGTCGCCCAAAGCGAGCAGTACTACGACGCCGCCGTCTAACGACGCTGCCCCAGATGCCTTTCGCCTGCCTGCCCCTGCGGCTGATTGCCGATGCCAAGCGGGGGCAATGCAAGGCACAGAGAACACCATGAGCCAGACCTGGAACGATTACCTGAGGCTACGCGCCGACCAACGCCGGCAGGCCCAGCGCTGGCGTCAACGCCAGACACAGCGGCGGGATCTCGCGCTGCTCGATATGGCGGGCAACGACTATCTGGGCCTGCGCACCGACCCACGCCTGGCCGAAGCGGCCAGCGACGGCGCTCGTCGCTACGGCAGCGGCGCGGGAGCCTCTCATCTGGTGACCGGCCATGGTGAGCTGCATGAGGCCCTCGAGGAGGCCCTGGCACGACTCACCGGCCGGCCGCGAGCATTGCTCTTCTCCACCGGCTACATGGCCAACCTTGGGGTCATTCAAGCCCTGTGCGATCCCCATGTTCAGGTGTATCAGGACCGTCTCAACCATGCTTCGCTGATCGACGGGGCACGACTGGCGGGCGCCCGCTCACGCCGTTACCACCACCTCGACCTGGCCGACCTCGACCGGCTGATGACCCGTGCGCCGGAGAAGTCCCTGGCACTGGCCATCAGCGACGGGGTGTTCAGCATGGACGGCGACTGCGCCGACGTCGGGGCGCTGGCCCGACTGTGCCAGCGCCATGGGGCCTGGCTGATGATCGATGATGCCCATGGCGTTGGCGTGCTGGGCGAGCGTGGTGACGGCTGTGTGGGTCAGCGCTACGACAGCCAGCAGGTGCCGATCCTTGTCGGCACTCTGGGCAAGGCGCTCGGCACTGGCGGCGCCTTTGTCGCCGGAGACGATGCCTTGATCGAGCACCTGATTCAGTTCGCCCGGCCCTATGTGTACACCACCGCCATGCCGCCCCCGGTGGCCGCAGCCTCGCTCAAGGCCCTGGAGCTGCTTGACGCGGAACCCGAGCGCAGGCAGCACCTGCATTCGCTGGTGCAGCTGTTCCGGGATGAGGCGTCGCGTTTGGGCCTGCCACTGCTGCCATCGCGCACACCGATCCAACCGATATTGCTGGGAGATGAGTCACGCACCCTGGAGTGGGCGCGGCTGCTGGAAGCCAGTGGCATCAAGGTCGGAGCGATTCGCCCGCCCACCGTGCCCAATGGCCAGTCCAGACTGCGCATCACGTTAACCGCCGGCCACAGCCACGACGACATCCAGCGCCTGCTTGACGCCCTGGCCAGCTGTCAGCGGCTGGTCCCGGCCGACAGCATGGAAGAGGTTGGCGCATGACCCGCCTGGTACTGCTCTCAGGCTGGGCCATCGATGCCCGTGTCTTTGCCCCTCTCGCCCCGCATTGGTCCCAGGGCTGGGATGTGCATGCCATTGACTGGCCGGGCATGGGCACCAAGTCGTCGTCCCCATTGGCTGACCCGGGCTCCATCAGTCAGCTTGCCGAGGCCATGTCTCCTGAGTTGCTGCCCGACCAGGATACCTCGGTGGTGTGGGTGGGCTGGTCGCTGGGAGCTCTTCAGGCTGCCGCCTTGGCACGTGTCATGGGGCCTCCTGATGCGCTCGTGCTGATCGGCATGGGCCCGACCTTCTGCCACCCCGCAGGGGTCAGTCAACAGGCACTCGCCGACTTCAACAGCGCCTTTCACCGTGACCCAGACCGGGCAGTCGAGCACTTCCTACGCTGGCAGCTATCGGCAGAGCCTGAGCCTCGCCCGTCACTGGCGTCGCTCAAGGCACTGCTGAGACCGCAGGCACAGGCCGATCACGCCACTCTCGCACAAGGACTCTCGACGCTGGCCCAGGAGGATATTCACGACGTTTTCCTCAAGCCGCCCTGCCCGACGGCCACCCTGTGCGGACACGACGACCCGCTGATGGCGCCTGCGGTGCGCCATGCCGCGGATGAGCGCATCGCCGCCAGCGGACACTGCCCCATGCTTAGCCAACCGCAGCGGCTGGTCGAGGCGGTGGAGCGACAGGCACAGCGCCTGCTGGCGCACCGCCAGTCAACAGGACACGGCTACCCCCGTCAGACCTCCAGGCCCGAGCGCGATCAACCAAATCCGAGGGAGGCAGCATGGCAATGCTGACACTGGACGCGCCACTCGGTGATGAGACCTCCGCCAGCCACTGGCGGCAACGGGTGGATCGGGCCTTTTCGCGGGCAGCCCCACGCTATCGGCAGCTTGCCCGCGCGCAGCTCGCCATGGCCCAGTCGTTGCTCGACGATTTGCCGCCACGGCAAGCCCAGGCTCGCCAGAGTACGGTGAATGATCACGAGCCCGTCCAAAACGTCCTGGATCTGGGCTGCGGCCCAGGGGATCTCACCTGGCAGATGTGCGACCGCTATCCCAACGCCCAGGTAATAGGACTGGACCTGTCACTGGCAATGCTCGCTGAAGCTCGCCGTCATGCTGCCCGTCCGGACGATTCACGCCCCTGCAGCGCCAGGGCATCGTCTCCTGTGTGGTTGAAGGCAGATGCCCAGTCCCTGCCTCTGGCGACGGCCAGCATCGATCTGCTGGTATCCAACCTGGCCATCCAATGGTGTCCTGACCTGGCGCAGGTACTGGCAAACGTGCATCGCGTCCTGCGCCCGGGCGGCCGGGCGGTGATCAACACCTTGCTACCCGGCACCCTGCATGAGGTGGCCAGCGCATGGCAGCGTCCCGGCCATTCCAGCGGCGTGCTGGTGTTCCCGAGCCTGGCTCAGCATCAGCAGCGGGTCGATCAGAGCCCTTGGCAGGATGCCGTCCTGCGACCCCGCGAGGTCACCTTTCACTACCCGGACATTCACGCCGTGATGGCTTCCATCAAGGGCGTCGGCGCCCAGGTGGCGCGGCCTGGCGCTGGCCTGACCCGCCGGGAACTGGCCCAGGCAAAGCAGCGTTACGAGCGCTTGCGCACGCCACAGGGACTTCCCGTGACCTACCACCAGCTGACGTTGGTACTCAACCGCTGAGCCCTCTCCGGCTCCCCCATGACCCTCAGATTTCTGCAAGATGGACCCGTGCCATGACCTGCTATTTCGTGACCGGCACCGACACCGATGCCGGCAAGACTCTCGCCAGCTCCGCGCTTTTGGCGCTCGCCAGACGCCAGGGCCTCAGCACCCTGGGCCTGAAACCGGTGGCGTCTGGCTGCCAAGCGACGGCTGCAGGGTTGAGAAACATCGACGCCTTGACGCTCCAGGCCCAGAGTCGGCCTGAGGTCGACTACGCCACGATCAATCCCTATGCCTTCGAGCCCCCCATTGCCCCTCATCTGGCAGCGCGCTACGCCGACGCCGAGCTGACCTTGGCCAGGCTGGAACGGACCATTGCGCCGTCCCTGGCGCTGGGCCGCGACCTGACGCTGATCGAGGGCGCTGGCGGCTACCGCGTCCCGCTGAATGAGCAGGAAGACCTGGCAGGCCTGGCCCCTCGCCTTAGGCTGCCGGTCATTGTTGTCATTGGCCTCAAGCTGGGCTGTCTCAATCACGCCTTGCTGACCGCAGAAGCGCTGGCCCGTGACGGCGTGGTCTGCGCTGGCTGGATTGGCAACCTCATCGACGCTGACTTTGCGGCAGATGAAACCCTTTACCAGGACAACCTTGCCCATCTGACCGCGCGGCTACCGGGGCCTTGCCTGGGCATCATTCCCCGCCTGGAGGGCAGTGACCACCAGGAGCTGGCGCAGCAGGCCGCCGAGTACCTGACGCTTCCCCCCGGTTAGGCCTTGGCTTTTATTGCGTCGCTTGATTCGTTGCCTTTTGTCTCGCTGCCTTTGTTCTTATCGAATTAGCTCTCATTGCATTAGCACTCATTGCGTTAGTGCTCATTGCCTCGGGCATGCTCCCTTCGCCTCAGGCATGAGCGGCCTGTCACCAAGGGCCCATCGCCATCCGCCTGGGCCCTGATGGCTGCGGCGTCGCCCAACAGCTGAAAAAGTTGACTTGCCGGTCAGGCAACGTACAATGTGCACCGCTCACCTGCATGCGGATGTGGTGGAATTGGTAGACACGCTAGATTTAGGTTCTAGTGCCTTAGCGCGTGGGAGTTCGAGTCTCCCCATCCGCACCATCTTGATGTCCCTCAGCTTTTCCCGAATTCCAGCAGATTGCCACGACGCACTAGATGTTCTGGTGTGACCCAATGGTGACGTCACTCTTTCAGAACATGTCCAGAAGGTGCTAGGAACGTGCCTCGCCAGGCGCTCAGTGATGACGCCCACTCGTCCTCTTTGATCGCTTTATCGCAGCGATAGCCATCGCGCTCACATACCTGAGGACACCGCTCGCCTCACCCCTCTCGTCGCATATCACGCTCTGGCATAGCGGCGCTACGCTGTGGCCACCGGCGCGTTGACAACTGCCAGGAAGCCGCGACGAATCGGACCACCGCTCGTGCTATCTTTAGCGGCGAACGGTACGGGATGTGCGTTCTTCCAAAAGCATTCAAGAAAAAAGGCCCCTGCATGCTGAACTACTTTGCCCTTGGCATTCTCTTTTTTGTCGCCTTGACGCTGTTCTACGGGGTTATCGTCATTCACGACATTCCCTATGGCATCGCCAAGAAGCGCAATCATCCTCATCAGGATGCTATCCACGTAGCGGGCTGGGTCAGCCTCTTCACCCTGCATGTGCTGTGGCCCTTCCTGTGGATCTGGGCCACCCTGTATCGCGATGATCGCGGCTGGGGCTTTCAGCAGATCGAGCAGGAACAGGCCAGGGAACGCAACGAGATCGATCAACTGAGGGCGGAGCTGGAGCAGCTCAGGCAGCGGCTTGATCGGCAGGAATCAGGGCAGCCTACCCCGACGGCCGAAACCGTCAGCTCAACCCAGCAGGGAGGCCAGTCCTGATGGATCTGCTTATCGTCCTGACCTACGCCGCCATCTGCATCGTCATTTTCAAGGTGTTTCGCATCCCGCTGAACAAGTGGACAGTGCCCACCGCCTTTCTGGGCGGCGTGATTGTCGTCTCGACGCTGGTGCTGTTGATGAACTACAACCACCCCTTCACTCGCCAGGTGCGTCAGGCCTACGCCGTCACGCCGCTGGTGTCGGAAGTACGAGCCCGCGTCACGTCGGTCAACGTATCCCCCAACACCCTGGTCAAGGCCGGCACCCCGCTGTTCACCCTCGATGCACGGCAGTTCGAAGCCAAGGTGGAGCGTCTGACCGCCGAGCTGGAAGACACCTTGCGCAACTCTGACAGCCGCACCGCAGGCGTGGCTGAGGCGGAAGCCAACTTGCTGGCCGCCCAGGCGGATCGCAACCAGGCCCAGCGCACCCTGGCACGCTACCAGGCGGCCTCATCGGCCTTTAGTCGACAGCAGATCGATGAAGCGGCCCAGGTCGCCGAGACCACCGCCGCCCGGGTATCCCAGGCCCAGGCAGCGCTGGAAAGAGCTCAAGCGGAACAGCGTCCCGATGCCAATGATCAGGACCCACTGGTGATCGCCAAGCGGGCCGAACTGGCCCAGGCCCAGTACGACCTGGAGAACACCATTATCCGAGCCCCGACAGACGGGTATCTTACCCAGCTGGCGGTACGCCCCGGCATGATGGCGGTGCCGCTGCCGCTCAAGCCGATGGGAGTCTTCGTGCACGATGAGCCAGGTCGTTTTACTGGCGCCTTCCGTCAGCAGGCGCTGAACCGCATTCAGCAGGGTGACGAAGCAGAGCTGACCTTCACGGCCTTGCCTGGCCAGGTGTTCAGCGCAGAGGTCATCGAGGTGCTTCCCGCCATCGCCGAGTCTCAGGTCGCGGCAGGAGATCGCCTGCTGGGCGCAGACGCCTTCAAGACAGTGGATGCCCCGGCGCTGGTGACATTGCGGCTGCTGCCGGACCAGGACGTGCCCGACCTGCCGTTGGGCATCAGCGCCCAGGCGGCGGTCTACACCGAGCACTTCCATCACGTGGCCATCATGCGCAAGGTGCTCCTTCGCATGCTCGGTTGGCAGCACTACCTCTATCTGGATCACTGACGCCAAACGACTCAGCCAAGCCCCGGGCGTCCCTACCGACGCCCGGGGCTTTTTGCTGGGCGCTGCGCCGCTGCAGGCCAGACGGCTGAAGCACAGACGACTGAAGCACCAACGACAGGCCTGGGCGCCCGTAAACGCTGACCATCATGATCCAAATCAAGAACTTGGCGGACGCTCTGATCCTACAATTCCTGCATGATCAGTCACCACATGGACCGCGGCGATGTTCACCAAGATTCTGGTACCGGTAGACGGCTCTTGCTACTCCCGTGAAGCGCTGAAGGTGGCCTGCACGCTGCTCAATGCCCATCGCAGCGACGATACTTCGCCCGCCGGAAACGCAAGCGCCGGCCAGCTAGTCTTGCTGCACGTGCCAGAAGAGCTCGGTTCGGAACCCGCCTTCGTCTGGGGCGTCTCCGCCATCGCCGCTGGTGCTGCCCTGGATGAGCGAGAGGCCATCGGCAGAGAGATTCTCGACAACGCCGGGCGTGACGCGCTTAGCCTGATGGTTCCCAGCCCGATGATCCTGCTGCGCCACGGCAGCCCAGGCCAGGTCATCCTCGACGCGGCCCGTGAGCACGGCGTCGACGCCATCGTCATGGGGCATCGCGGTATGGGCAAGTTCAAGGCCCTGATCGAAGGCAGCGTGTCACGCAAGGTCAGTCATCACGCCCGCTGCCGAGTGGTGACCGTGCACTGACGCCCGTATGAAACGAACAGACGAGCAAACGAGCAGAAGAGCAGAAGAGCAAACGAATAGACGAGCAGAGTGCACGCCATAGCGAAGCGCGTCCCGGCCTCTGCGGCGCCAGCCATGCTAGGCTTTCTCCTACGTTAAACCATGACCCCGCGTGCCATGGTCCGAGGTTGACGAGGGAGCCATTGATGAGACATCTCCGCCTTTATGGCGCTCGGCGCAGTGCGGCCGGTACCACTCCATCTGCGGGCATGCTGCTGGGGGTGCTCGTACTCGCCACTTGCCTGGTCAGCGGCTGCTCCAGCACGTCCCCCGCGGACGGCCTGACGGAGCGCCGAGGCGACAGACAGTATGACGCTCTCGACAGCCTGCAGTTACCGGAAGACGCGCTCCCCCCGCCAGGTGCCTGCCGCATCTGGTACCTGGATCTGACGCCAGACCGCCAGCCTCCTCCCGGTAACTGCAACGACCTGTATGACCAAGTGCCTCCAGGCGCCCGCCTGATTCGCGGCTAGGCTGACGCCTGCTGATGCCTGTACCGGACCGTTCTATCGCCTGCCCAGACGGGCCTCGGCCTGCTCCAACGATGCCCAGGCTAGCCGCTTGAGCGAGTCCTGCCCCTGGTCCATGGCCTCCAGTAGCGCTCGCTTTTCCTTGAGGTAGATCCGCGCGAAGCCAGGGTCGTGCTCGACAATAGAGCCGGTGTTGTGAATCAGATCTGCATACTTGACGGTCTGTACATCCCCACCAGCGCGTGCCAACCGTTCCAGCGAGATCCGCTTGCGCGCGGCGCGATTGCCGACCTCTGGCCCCTCAAGGTCACTCAAGGCCACCACAAGTTCCACCACGTCAGCAGGAAACAACTCACGCAGGGTCATCTCGCTGACCTCGGTATCCTCCAGCACGTCGTGCAGCCACGCCGCGGCCTCTAGCTCCGGCCGACTCGGACAATGTTCGCGCACCAAGGCGGCAACCGCGGCAGGATGCTCGATGTAGGGAGTCTCCAGATACTTGCGGCGTTGGCCAATGGCACAGTGGGCAGCCGTCGCGAAAACACGTGCGTGTTCGACCATGACCTGGCCATCGGTGGGTTCTATGGACATCTTGGGCGCCTCCATAAATTAGAACATTTCAATATATTGAGGACAGCGAACGGTCGGCCCACTATTCTGAGTCCACCCCAACCACAATAAGGAGCCCCCATGAAGCCGGACACGATCGCACTGCATCACGGCTACACGCCCGACAACCAGAATGCCGTGGCGGTGCCCATTCATCAGACCACGTCCTTTTCATTTGATAATGCGCAACACGCCGCGGATCTGTTCGACCTCAAGGTCGAAGGCAATATCTACTCGCGCATCATGAATCCCACCTGCAGCGTGCTGGAGGGGCGGGTAGCGGCACTGGAAGGCGGTATTGCCGGACTCGCGGTGGCCTCAGGGATGGCGGCAATCACCTACGCCATCCAAACCATCGCCGAAACCGGCGACAACATCGTCTCGATCAGCGAGCTGTACGGGGGCACCTACAACCTGTTTGCCCACACGCTGCCTCGTCAGGGCATCGAGGTCCGCTTTGCCGACAAGGACGACCTGGACACCATCGCCGGCCACATCGATGCCCGTACCAAAGCCATTTTCTGCGAAAGCATCGGCAACCCCTCGGGCAGCGTCGTCGACCTTGGCGCGCTGGCGACTCTGGCCCATGACCATGGCCTACCGCTGATTGTCGATAACACCGTGGCCACCCCCTTCCTGTGTCGCCCGATCGACCACGGCGCCGATATCGTGGTGCATTCGGCGACGAAATACATTGGCGGCCATGGCACCACCGTCGGTGGCGTCATCGTCGACTCCGGACGCTTCCCCTGGGCCTCCCATGCCGAGCGCTTTGCCCTGCTCAACGAAGCGGACCCGTCCTATCACGGTATCAGCTACACCCGTGACGTTGGTGAGGCCGCCTTCATCGCCAGGGCCCGCGTCGTGCCACTGCGCAACATGGGCGCGGCACTCAGCGCCCAGGCTGCCTGGAACCTGCTGCAGGGCCTGGAAACGCTATCGCTTCGAATCGAGCGTATCTGTGATAACACCCAGAAGGTAGCGGAATATCTGGAGCAGCATCCCGCCGTCTCGTGGGTGAAGTACGCAGGACTCGAACACCACAAGGATCACGGGCTCGCGATCCGCTACCTGCAAGGCAAAGCGTCAGGCATTCTTAGCTTCGGTATCAAGGGCGGGCGCGATGCGGGGGCACGCTTCTATGACGCTCTCGGTTTGATCCTTCGACTGGTCAACATAGGCGATGCCAAGACCTGCTCTGCCATCCCGGCCGCCACTACCCACCGCCAGTTGAACGAAGAGGAATTGGCCGCCGCCGGTGTCAGCGCCGATATGGTCCGACTGTCCATCGGCATCGAGCACATCGATGACCTGCTGAGCGATCTCGACCAGGCGCTGTCTGCCTCGCAAGCATGAGCGATGCTCCCACGCCCGACGTGGGAGCATGGTTCTAGTCGGAAGCAGGCACGGGCAAACCCACAGGAGTCGGCGAAGGGGGCAGCCATTCCCCCTTCGTCAACGCCTCGGTAGGTCGGTAGAAGCGCAGGGTATAGTTCCATCCAGGCTCAATCGCCAGATAGTTCGGCACGTCGGGATCCCCGCCAAAATGCAGCGTTACCGACCCATCCTCGTTGGCATCCGCCGTGCTGCTGGTCACCGACTGGGCGCCGTCGGCGCCGTCGATCAAGCGGCCCTGGTCGTCATACACCGTCACCGACCAGAACCCGGTGACCGGCACATCGACCGGCAGCATCAGCACCTGAGGGGTATCGCCGTCGTTGTGCAACGGATTGATCGTGACGTAGTACGCCTCTTCAATGGGCTGGCCCAGCCAACCGGCAGCGGTCCCCCACAGATGGCGCACAGGGTCGACGTCACCCTCGGCGCCAAACATGCGGTGACTGCCCGACAGGAAGGGTGACAAGCCCAATACCGCTTCACGCACGTCAGCCAGAGCCTGCACATCCCAGTCGGGCAGTGTCATCTCACCCTGTTCGGCCTGGGACCACTCGATGGCGTCCTGCTGGGCGTTGGCCTTGGCGATATCCTCGGGCGAGTCTGCATCGACCTGGGTGCGGACCATCACCAGGGCATAGCGTGACCCCACCGTGTCCTGGTCCAGGGTGATCTCACGCCCCCCATAGACCATCAGTGGAGTGAAATGGTCCTGACTCACGACCTGCAGTGACTGCAGTCGGGTGGGATCCGCCTGGGTCGAGATCGTTACCGGAGAACTCAGGTCGAATAGACCCACACTGTGCAACACATCTCGATTGGGGCGCAGCACGTCCGCGTCTGCAGGCAGTGGCGCGCGATCATGGCGTAGCGTGCCGAAGTAACCATCATCAGCGTAGCGCTGAAAATGGTGGTCGGTCTGGGCCCTGATATAGGTATCGAGGGTAACGGCATCGCCAGCGCCGGTACCGCCCCCCTCGTCCGCCTGAACGGAAGCTAGCGTCAACATCACCGCCCCCAGGCAGCCACCCCACTGTCTCCACACCATGACGCTCCCCATGCCTGACTCGATCATTACTGTCAGCATAGCGCCGCATTCCACATCCTACGTCAACCCTGGGCCAGGGTATCGGCTGTGATGGGCACAGCTCTCGGGCCTCAACTGCCAGCGATCGTCATCTCATCGATCAACCAGCTGCCGCTGTGAATACTGCCGCGGGTATCGACATCGTCCCCCAGCGCCACCAGACCCTGGAACATGCGTGACAGGTTTCCGGCGATGGTAAACTCTTCGACCGGATACTGGATCCGTCCATTTTCGACCCAGAAACCGGCAGCGCCACGGGAGTAGTCGCCGGTGACGCCGTTGACCCCCTGCCCCATCAGCTCGGTCACCAGCACCCCACGGTCCATCTGCGCCAGCATGTCACCATGGGGCGTGGTGGCACCGACCAGGCGCAGATTGCGCGCACCACCGGCGTTGGCCGTTGTCTGCATGCCGAGGCGCCGCGCGCTGTAGGCGGACAGCATGTAGCTGGCGATGCGGCCATCTTCGATAAAGCGATTGTCACGGGTCTGCACGCCATCACCGTCGAACGGGCTGCTCGCCATGCCGCCCACCAGCATCGGATGCTCACCGAGACCGAACCAGGACGGGAACAACGCCTCACCCAGGCGCCCGCACAGGAACGATGCATCCCGGTAGATCGCGCCTCCAGCGAGGGCCGACATCAAGTGTCCTACCAGGCCACTGGCCAGACTCGGGTCGAACATGACCGGAAAGCGGCCGGTCTGCGGCGTCTGGCCACCAAGACGACGCAGGGTGCGTTCGGCAGCGCTGTCGCCGACCTCGGCAGGATCGCGCAGGGCCCTGGGGTCCCTGGCACTGGTGTAATCGTAGTCGCGCTGCATGCCGGAGGCGTCTTCCGCGATCAGCATGCACGACAATGAGTGACGACTGCCGCGCTGGCTGCCCATGAAGCCGTGGCTGTTGGCGTAGACACGCACCCCCTCACCGCTGGACAGGCTGGCACCGTCAGAGCTGCGAATGCCCTCACGAGCAAGTCCGGCGGCTTCGCAGGCCAGGGCTCGCTGAATGGCCTCGTCCGTTTCCAGCGCCCAGGGATGGTGGACATCGAGATCCGGCAGTTCGGTCGCCATAAGCTGCGCATCGGCCAGGCCCGCAGCGGGATCTTCCCCGGTGTAGCGGGCGATGGCGATAGCCTTCTCGACCACGCTCTTGATCGACGCATCGCTGGCGTCGGTGGAGGAGGCACTGCCCTTGCGTTGACCGAGATAGACGGTCACCGCAATGCCCTGATCACGGGACAGCTCAACCGACTCGACATCGCCTTCACGCACGCTGACACCGATCCCCTGGTCGACACTGGCACCTACCTCGCAGGCATCAGCTCCTAGCCGCCGGGCCAGTGCTACAGCGCTCTCGGCGCGCCCTTCCAGCAATCTCTGCTGGGCTGTGGCATCAAACGCCTGTGTCATCTTCTACTCCTTCTGCGGCCCGATCGACCGCTTGAGACTGTCATCCCTTGCCGCTCATGTCGGCTCGGGCTGGTATACTCCTGAGCTTTGGCGGGCGCCGCCTGTTGGCGTTCGCCTCTTCGCTGCCCCAGCTGCCTTCATCAGGGACCCGGTATGACCCAGCAAGACCTCTCCCCCGACGACCGCCCCAGCAAGTCACAACTCAAGCGCGAAATGCACGAGTTGCAGGCTTTGGGCGAACGCTTCATCGCCATGAAGCCGGACGAACGTGCACGCTTCCCGCTCTCGGACGACCTGCTGCGCGCCATCGAGGAAACCGATCGCATCCGTGCCCGCGAGGCGAGAAGGCGCCACATGCAGTACGTCGGCAAACTGATGCGCAAGGAAGACCTCGACGCCATTCAGGCCGTCTTCGATGAAATCGAACAGGCCCAGGTGCAGCGCGACCATGCCTTTCTGCGCCTGGAAAAGTGGCGCGACCGGATGATCGAGGAAGGCGACGACGCAGTCGAACCCTTCCTGGCGGACTACCCCCACGCCGACCGTCAGGCACTGCGCCAGCTCATCCGCAATGCCCGCAAGGAGCGCGAGCAGAACAAGCCGCCGACCAACGCCAAACGGCTCTATAAACTGCTGCGCGACACGGCGGGACTCTAGCCCCGCCGGGTGCCATCTTGCCTTGCGGCGGCCATTCGGGTCGGCTTACACAGCACGACCTGAAAACTCAGTCCTGAAAACTCAGAACTGAAAAAACCGCGACCTGAGACATCCATACCTGCACCACCCAAGGCGCTGAACCTCGCGCCCATGGGTAGGTGTCAGGCGGCGCTCACGACTGGGTGCCGCCAACCGTCAGCTCATCCAGCTTCAAGGTGGGCTGACCCACGCCGACAGGAACGCCTTGCCCCTCCTTGCCGCAGACGCCAATACCGGTGTCCAGCGCCATGTCGTGTCCAATCATCGACACTCGGCCCATGGCTTCGGGCCCGTTACCGATCAGGGTAGCCCCCTTCACCGGCGCGGTAATGCGCCCGTCCTCGATCAGATACGCCTCGCTGGCAGAGAACACAAACTTGCCGGACGTGATATCGACCTGACCGCCACCGAAACTCACCGCGTAAAGACCGCGAGAGACGCTCTTGATGATGTCTTCCGGGTCGTCCTGACCGGCCCGCATGTAGGTGTTCGTCATGCGAGGCATCGGCATGTGCGCGAACGACTCGCGGCGAGCATTGCCAGTCGGTGCCATGCCCATCAGGCGGGCATTCAACTTGTCCTGCATGTAGCCCTTGAGGATGCCGTCCTCGATCAGGGTGGTGCACTGACTCGGCGTTCCTTCATCGTCCACCGACAGCGAACCACGCCGATCGGTCAGCGTACCGTCATCGACCACGGTGACCCCTGGCGCCGCCACCCGTTCACCGATACGGCCGGCAAACGCGGAACTGCCCTTGCGATTGAAGTCACCTTCAAGCCCGTGTCCCACCGCTTCATGCAGCAGAATTCCAGGCCACCCGGCCCCCAGCACAACGGGCATCTGCCCGGCCGGCGCATCCCCGGCTTCCAGGTTGACCAGCGCCTGGCGCACGGCCTCCTTGGCATAGGTTTCGGCGACACCCTCGTCACGCAGGCGCGCCATCGGGTAACGACCACCGCCTCCCGCGCTGCCCCGTTCCCGACGCCCATTGCGAGACGCAATCACGCTCACGTTGAAGCGCACCAGCGGACGCACATCGGTCGCCAGGGTGCCGTCACTGGCCGTGACCAGGACCACTTCATAGACGCCGGACAGCGAGGCACTGACCTGGGTAACGCTGGGGTCGGCTGCTCTGGCCACCCGGTCGGCCAGCTTCAGCATCGCGACCTTGTCCTCGGCCGACAGCCCCGACAAGGGATCGATGCCCGCATAGCGGGGCTCTACACTGACCACGATGCGGGGCGCCTGGTTGAGGCTGGCGCCGCTTCGCACGATGCCCGCGGCAGTTCGTCCGGTCTCCGCCAGCGCATCGGCGGTAATCTGGTTGGAATAGGCAAAGCCGGTCTTTTCACCGGCCATCGCGCGCACCCCGACACCACCGTCGATGTTGTAGCTGGCTTCCTTGACCTCGCCATCCTCCAGCACCCAGCCTTCGTGCCAGGCGCGCTGGAAATACAGGTCGGCATAGTCGATGCCCGGCCCGAGGGCATGCCGCAGACCGGCATCAAGTCCGCCAAGGTCAAGCCCGCCGGGGGTCAACAGAGTGGCAACCGCCTCTTCGAGGCTCGCAGGATGTGATGTCATTGGGCACTTTCCAGAGTGATCTGGGGCGACGTCCATGGACCTTGCACCAGATAGTGAATTCGCGTCACCCGATCGATGACGTCACCGAACAGCTTGTCGGCCACGAACAGCGCCCCACCGACGATGGGAGCGCCCGCGACCACAGCGGCCAGTGGCAGGTTGTTGCTGACGGGCACCGTGACGCCGAGCATCAGGTCCAGCTGACGCCTGGCAAGGTCGGCGGAGCCGTCCAGCGTGAAGTCGGTCGCCGGTCCGTCGATGCGGATCGGCCCATCGGTTTCCAGCACTCCACCATACAGGGTTGCGTTACCGCTGACACGGTCAAAGGCGGTTCCTGAACCGGTGACGTCGGTGAAGTCCAGGCGCAGTCGACGCAGCAGGTTATCGACATTAAGAAGCCCCACCACCTTGGCCGATGGCGAACTGATGTTGGCGAAGGCACCGTCCAGCATGCTCACCTCCAGGCTACCCCTCGAACGGGCCAGGGCGAACTGCCAGGGCGCGCCGGGCCAGGCCAGTTGACTGTCCACATCCAGACGCTCGGCACGCACCGCGACCTCCTGGCCCAGCGCAGCCAGGGCGGTACCAGGATCCCCCCCGGTCAACGCCAGCCGGGACCTGGTGAGGCTGTGGCTGCTGCCAGAGGCTTCCCAGATCAGTGATCCATTGGCACTGACTTCGCCGAGGGTCAAGGCGACAGGGTCTACCGACAGACGATCATCCTGGGTCCGCCACTCACCGCTGAAGGGGCCCATCCGATTGCCCTTGTACTGGATGGTACGGATGTCGAGTCGCCCGTCAGGCAGATCTCGCACGCGGGCAGGAAATTCGGCGGGTTCCTCGGCCACCTCAAGCTCACCAAACAGTGAACCGGCTTCGGCCCCGGCGACCGCTTGCCCTGAAGACGCCGGAATCAGGTCATCCAAGGTCAGCCGGTCGAGATCCAGCACCAGTGGCTGAAGGGTGCCGGGCCGATAGCGCATCTGGCCACTGAGCAGGCTACCGTCCAGCGAGGCGTTCCAGCGCTGGCCGCCACCCTGCTCGGGACTGGCATTGATGACCAGGGAACCCAGGCAGCGGTCGCCGTCGCTGAGGCAGTCGCTGCGGGCCTCGACCCTGGCCAGACCCACGCTGCCACTGCCACTGCCGGAACCACCACCCGGCATGCTGCCGGCCAGGGGCTTGAGGGCATCCGCCCAGGCCGTGAGATCCAGCCTTGGAAGATGCGCCAACACCGCCACGCCTCGCTCCCTGGGCCAGGCGGCAGGCGCCGACCGACCGATCCACAGCTGGCCTTGGCCACCACCGGCATCGCGCCACCTGGCGCCGACACTGTTGCCGTACTCGGCACTCAGGCTCATGGCATCACCCAGGCGTAGATCCAGCGCAAGCGGTACACGCTCCGCGGCACGCTTGCCCAGGGGGGCCGGCAGCTCGATCGTCAGGCCCTCCAGTGTACTGTCGAGCTGCAAGCGCTGAGCCTCCAGGTTCAAGCGCCCGCGCCATGGAAAGGCACCGGACATCAACGCCCCCGAAGGCAGTCCCGCCCAGTCCAGCAGCGCAGGCGCCTCGGCACGCCCCGACAGGGCAACGCTGTCGTTGCTGCCTTCCAGCTCTGCGGTCACGTCACCGCCCAGCACGCGACCATCAAGTCGCCCCGACAGGCCGCCATCGTCGCCCTGCTGCTGCCACGTCAGCGGCCCGCGAACATTCTCGAAGGAAAGCCCGGTGCTCTGGTGGGTGACCGACGAGGCTTCGGCATTGGCCTCGACGCTAAGAGACAGTCCGTCAGGGTCATCCATCGGCATACGCAAGGCCAGCTCACCCTGAACCCGCCCCTCGCCTTGCCAGTCACTGGCGGCGTCGACGCCATCCACCGGCATCTCGCCCAGGAATCGCAGTAGATCGGTCAACGAAGCAGTCAGCGGTCCGTCTACGCTCAGCACCTGGTCCTGCAAGCTGACGCGAGCATCATTTGTGCCCACTCCCAGGCTTTCAGCATGATCGACGCGGGCTTCCAGGCTATCGTCTTCGACGGACAGATGTCCGCGCACCTGCTGAAGCGCTGGCCAGCCATCGGCGTAGGGAACACGCCCATCGACAATGTCGAGCTCAAGCCCAAGTGTGGTGTCCAACCTGTCACCACCCTCGGCATCGCTGTCGAGGCTGTCCTGCTCACGCAGGGGCACGTGCAACCTCAGCTGTCCCTGGGGCACCCGCCCCGCCAGGCCGCTGGCGAGCCATTCGGCCAGCTCAGGGTCGACATCGTTTCGCAGCAGCGGCATCGGCAGCCACTCACTGAGCGCGGTATCGCGGGCGTTGACGTCACGCATATCGAGGGACAGGCCGAAGCCTCCGCGCCGGTCTCCGGCAATCGCCAGGCCAAATTCCCCGTCGACCTTGGCACCGCGCCAGCCTACCTGGAGATCTCGCCCACTGACGTAGCTGCGCGGACCATCGTAGGACCACTGCACCTGGCCGGTGGCGTAGTCCAGTGCCATCGGTGCCGAGAACAGGTTAGGGAAGTGCATGGACGCTGCACCGGTATCGACAAAGTCGACTTTCCCTCGAGTGCCGTCGGCCTCGACCCACACATCGAGGGGGCCCCCACCTGGCGCATCCTCCCAGGGATCCACCTCGACGCCCTCGGCGCTGACGCGGGCCCGCCACTCGCCTTCGCGCTTGCCAAAACCTAGCCCGGTGACGCGCCCTCTTGGCTGCAACGCCGATACCGCACGCGACAGCCCTTCGGGCAGGCGCACCCGTTCCCGCCACTGGGCCAGCGCCCCAAGCTCGAAGTCACTGGCGTTGGCCCACCAGCCATCCTCTCGACTGGCCACATGCCAGAAACGCGGCAGCGCGCTGCCCTCAGGGGCCTGTTCACCGTCGTTGCCCGTCCACAGCACGTCTTCAGTGTCGCCTTCGAACCAGGCTTCCCAGTCATCGACCCCACGCCGCAGCCACTGCCCTCTCAGCTCGGCCCCCGTCATCACGATGCCGCCATGCTCTGCCGCGGGTGCCTGAGGGGCTACCGACGATGGGCCATGATCATCCTGGTTCAGCGCGATACGCGGCGCCCGTACATCCAGGCGCACATCCGCCAGCCGTCCGTTATCCCAACGGGCCCATATCGTGGCATCACCGCTGGCCTCATCCAGCCTGAGCACGTCTTCGATACCGATCAAGCGTGACAGTCCGGTCAGGCTGTCGAGCTGCATGGTGCCCTGCAGCGCCGCACTGAAGTTGCCGGCGTCCCGGGTGCCGGGGGTCAGCGCCATCACCACTTCCATGGCTTCCATGGAGCGGTCTTCAATGAAAATCTCGCCTTCGATGTGGGTGCGTGTTTCGTTCCCGGTCATCAACAGCCGGGGCGCATGCAGGGTGGTCACTTCCCGCCGCCCGTGGAGCACCACGCGTAGATCATCGACCCAGGCCCGCTGACGCAGCATCACGCCGACCCAGAAGTCCAGGCGCTGCAGGTTGAATTCGCCATCAGGCATGAGTTCGGGGGGAATCCGGGCCGGCTTGGGCCACAGCCAGCGACGCTCACGGTCCTGGTAAAGATGCAGGGTCACGCCCTGAAAATGCGCCTTGTCGGCGACGGGAATGCCCTGCTGGAGACTGGCCAGGGTGTCCAGGCGCACCTCACCCTGCTCGACTTCCAGCAGCGGATAGCTGCCCAGGGCGTCGCGCGCTTCCAGGCGCAGGCCATCCAGCGACAGCTCGGGGTCAAGCCCCCGCAGCGCCCCGTTCATTTCGACCAGGTGGGCCTCGGCCTCGAAGCGAGACTCGACCATGTCGATCAGCGTGCTTTCCAGCCGATCCACCTGGCCCAGGGAGAGACGCAGGACCACCGTCAGCAGTGCGGCGAGGGCCAGCACCACCGCCACCAGCGTCAGTAACCAGCGAGTCAGCAGGCGAATCGGCCTCATCACATCACATCAGCACGATGTCGTACTGCTCCTGGGAATAGTGAGTCTCGACCTGGAAGCGGATCGTCTTGCCGATGAACTCTTCCAGATCAGCCACTGCCGCCGACTCTTCATCGAGCAGACGATCGACCACGGCCTGGGAGGCCAGCACTGCGTAGGTCTCCGCGTTGTAGGCACGCTCCTCGCGCAGGATCTCCCGAAAGATTTCGTAGCATACGGATTCCGGCGTCTTCAGCGTGCCGCGTCCCTGGCAGGATGGGCAGGGCTCGCACAGCGTCTGCTCAAGACTCTCACGGGTCCGCTTGCGGGTCAGTTGCACCAGCCCAAGCTCGGTGACGCCGGTACACTTGGTCTTGGCGTGGTCACGCTCGAGAGACTTCTCGAGCATTCTCAGCACCTGCCGCTGATGTTCGGGGTCCACCATATCGATGAAATCGATAATGATGATGCCACCCAGGTTACGCAGACGCAGCTGCCGGGCAATGGCGGTAGCGGCCTCGAGATTGGTCTTGAAGATCGTCTCTTCCAGATTGCGATGACCCACGTAGCCGCCGGTATTGACGTCGATGGTGGTCATCGCCTCGGTGGGGTCGATCACCAGATAGCCACCGGATTTCAGCTGCACCTTGCGTGCCAGCGCTTTCTGGATTTCATCTTCCACACTGTACAGATCGAAGATGGGACGCTCGCCGGCATAGTGCTCGATCCGCCCGACCGCGGTCGGCATGAACTCTTCGGCGAATTCGACCAGCTTGACGAAGTTCTCGCGGGAATCGATGCGCACCTTCTCGATGTCATCACGCATGACATCGCGCAGGGTTCGCATGAACAAAGGCAGATCGTCATAGATGACGCTGGGGGCCGGGGCCGTGATCTTGCGCTCGCTGACCTTGCGCCATAGCCGCAGCAGAAAGTGCATGTCCGCCGCCATTTCCTCGAGGGTCACCCCCTCTGCAGCGGTGCGCACGATAAAGCCGCCGGTGATGTCGATCTGCTGCTCGGCTTGGGCCGCCTCGACCAGCTCTCGCAGACGTTCACGCTCGGTCTCGTCCTCGATACGCTGGGACACCCCGTTATGGGGCGAATCTGGCATGTACACCAGGTAGCGGGAGGGTACCGACAGGTGGGTGGTCAGGCGAGCCCCCTTGGAACCGATGGGGTCCTTGGTCACCTGGACGACCAGTGACTGGCCTTCGTGCAGGAGATGCGAAATGGACGGCTGCTCTTCGCCACTGGCGGCGTGATCACCGACGTCGTGGGCGTGAATGAAGGCCGCCCGTGACAGACCAATATCGACGAAGGCGGCCTGCATGCCGGGCAACACTCGAACGACCTTGCCCTGATAGATATTGCCGACAATACCGCGCCGCCTGGCCCGCTCGATGAAGGCTTCCTGGAGCACGCCATTTTCCACCACGGCTACGCGGGTTTCCATCGGCGTCAGGTTGATGAGTACTTCACCACTCATGCGGCTGTCCTTGTCCTTTGATGTCTGGCGCCATTATGACATAGCCACCCATCGTTGCGACGATGCCTGTCTCGGCCATCCTGGCCATACGGATTGATGCAGCATACGCGCTTTCGACCCGCTTGCCATCGCGCAGCGATAGATGACGCCAGATGGGCCGGCCTCAACGCTGCGCCATCCATGTCGACGACGCCTGTCACCCTCCCGTGCACAGCGATTCACCGCGACGCGGTGCTCTAGGGAAGGGCCCCACACCACAGCGCCATACCCTGCTGTCGAAGCAAGGCGGCCGTCTCGAACAAGGGCAGTCCCACCACCGCCGAATGGCTGCCGGCAATGCGCTCGACGAACACCGCGGCAAGCCCCTGGATGGCATATCCCCCGGCCTTGTCCTGGGGTTCACCGCTGCGCCAATACGCATGAATCTCGGCGTCTTCGATCATCCGCATGGTGACGTCAGTGACGACCGTGACCTCCAGCAGACCCGCTGGCCCGGTGACCGCCACAGCCGTCATCACCTGATGATCACGCCCGGAGAGCGAACGCAGCATGGCAAACCCCTCTGCGGCATCCGCTGGCTTGCCAAGAATCTGCCCATCGCGGACCACCGCGGTATCAGATCCCAGCGTGACCCGGTCCTCACTCGCCGCCCCCGGCTGGGCCAGTCCTGCGCGCTGACCGAAGGTCGCCTTGGTCCGGGCAAGGCGCGCGACATAGTCCACGGCCTGCTCACCCGGATGCGGCGTTTCATCGATGTCCACGGGGCAGGCCTCGACCTCGACACCGATACTCGCCAGCAAGTCCCGTCGACGCGGCGAGGCCGACGCCAGACGCAGCGTGTTCGACAAGGGAAGGTCGCTAGCGGAAGGCATGCACAGACTCCTGACCAGGTTACTCGCGGACCGCACGCCGGCCCAGGGCCTTGAACAGCGTGACCAGCCACGGCCACAGGGCGGCCCCGATCAGCGAGGGCATGAGAAACGACAGATGCATCGAAAAAGGCCCGAACAGCGTGCGCAGCCATTGTTCCACCAGCTGCACCAGCCCCAACAGCACGAAGATCAGTACCGCCTGCTGAACCAGGGAGTACGTGCGAAATCTGGGATAGACCAGCGCGCCAAGAAAGGCCAGCAGCGACAAGGTCAAGGCACTCTGCCCCAGCGGCGCCCCTTCGATCAGGTCGAGCAACAGCCCCAGCGCAAAGCCGTGGAACACGCCCACGCGATCAGGCTGCGTCATGCACCAGTACAGCAGCATCAGTCCCAGCCAGTCAGGTCGCCAGACCTGCCAACCATCGGCCATTGGCATGACCTGAAGACACAGCGACAAGGCCAGTGTCAGCCACACCAGCAACAGACTGGCCCGTGGAGTGGCAGCCATCAGTTGTCCTCCTCGGTGTCGTCCTCGGGTGGCAGCAGTAGCTCGCCAAGACGGCGAGCCGACTCGATGGCAACCGGATCCAGATCAGGGTGCCAGCGGCCGCGAGACACCTCTAGCGCCGGTTCCGGTGGGAACAGCAGCAGGAAATGCCGCGAGCGCTGAAGCTGTGCCACCGGCGCCGCGCTGACCGTCGCGAACGGCTCGCCGGGATCATGACCCACGTCGCTGACCCTGGCCACCGGGTAGCCGGCGGGAAAACGTCCCGCCAGGCCGGAGCTGACCAGCAGGTCGCCGACCCGAATATCTGCGGTATCCGGTACATGCAGGACCTTCAGGGCATCGTAGTTGCCCGTTCCCTGAATGATGAAGCGCAGACCGTTGCGATTGACCTGGATGGGCAGCGCGTGACTGGCATCGGTCAGCATCAGGACGCGACTGGAATAGGCGGAGAGTTCACTGACCTGCCCGGCGATACCCGACGAGTCCATCACCGGCTGTCCCACATAGACGCCATCGCGACGGCCACGGTCAATCACCATCTGATGGGTGAAGGGGTCTGGATCGAGGGACAGCAGTTCGGCAGTCAGGTAGGGAACTTCATGGTCTCGGGCGGCATCGAGCAGCTCGCGCAGGCGGACGTTTTCCGCGGTCAGGCTGGCCATGCGCTGGACCCGATGGGACAGCGTCAGCAGCTGTTCACGTAGACGCGCGTTCTCCTCGACCAGAGAACGCTGCTCGGACAATGCCAGAGCCCCCCAATTCAGCACATCACTGGGCAGGCTCACGACCCACTGGATAGGGGCAACCAGCGTCGACAGCTGGGCACGCACCGACTCCATGCGGGTGAAATGCGTATCGACAAACATCAGCCCACCCGCGAGCACCGCACACAACAACATGCGATACCCGGGGACGGAGCCATGCGAGAACAGCGGTTTGATAGGCCGACTCCCTGGAGATCCTGGGCCACACCTTGTCAGTCGCTGGAGAGCAGCTCGAAGGTATGCTGATCAATCATTTCCAGGGCCTTGCCGCCGCCACGGGCGACGCAGGTCAGCGGATCGTCCGCGACCACCACAGGCAGGCCGGTCTCTTCGGCGATCAACTTGTCGAGATCGCGCAGCAGTGCACCACCACCGGTCAACACCAGGCCACGCTCGGCGATGTCAGAGGCCAGTTCGGGGGGAGACTGCTCAAGGGCGCTCTTGACCGCTGAGACGATCGAGCCGAGCGGCTCCTGCAGCGCATCCAGAATCTCGTGAGAATTCAGCGTGAAGCTGCGCGGAATGCCTTCCGCCAGGTTACGGCCACGCACGTCGATTTCGCGCAGCTCGCCACCCGGATAGGCACAGCCAATCTCTTCCTTGATGCGCTCGGCGGTCGCCTCACCGATCAGGCTGCCATAGTGGCGACGCACGTAGGAGCTGATCGCCTCGTCGAAGCGATCGCCGCCGATACGAATCGACTCGGAGTAGACCACGCCGTTGAGCGAGATGATGGCGATCTCTGTGGTACCACCACCGATATCGACGACCATCGAACCCTGAGCTTCCTCCACCGGCAGCCCGGCGCCGATAGCAGCCGCCATAGGCTCCTCGATCAGGAAGACTTCACGGGCACCAGCCCCCTCGGCGGACTCCTTGATGGCACGGCGCTCGACCTGGGTAGACATGCAGGGAACGCACACCAGGACCCGGGGGCTAGGCGTCAGGAAGGTGCTCTGATGCACCTTGCGGATGAAATACTGGAGCATCTGCTCGGTCACGGTGAAGTCGGCGATGACGCCGTCCTTCATCGGACGAATGGCAGTGATGTTTCCCGGGGTGCGGCCCAGCATGCGCTTGGCATCGGCACCCACCGCCGCCACGCTGCGCATGTTGCCAGACTGTCGGATCGCAACCACGGAGGGTTCATCCAGGACGATCCCGCGATGACGCACGTAGATGAGCGTATTGGCCGTCCCCAGATCGATCGACAGATCGCTGGAAAACACACCTCGTAAACGTTTGAACATGGAAAAGATACCTAGTGCAGACCGGAAACCCTGTGCGGACGCAAACGGTATCACTGACCCCCCCTAGCGGCAAGCGTGTTGCGCGTCTCACTTGACCGGGCAGACCTGCCCGAGCGCCCCGGAATGTGGTACCTTCTGCGGTCATTTCATGGACCCTTCCGTCGAGGAATTGATCATGGCGCTTGAACACGCCGAGGTACTCCGTGCCGCTCACCTGGCCCGGATCGACCTTTCAGAGAATGACGCTGCCCACTACCACGATGATCTCGGCCGGATCCTGGAGATGGTTGACCAGCTCCAGGCAGTCGATACCGAGGGCGTCGCCCCCTTGGCCCATCCCCTCGATGCCACCCAGCGCCTGCGCGCCGACGAGGTCACCGAAACTGACCAACGCGACGACTTTCAACGCTGCGCACCTCAGGTCGAAAACGGCCTCTATCTGGTGCCGCGCGTCGTCGAATGACGCCTCGCCCCTTTTTTCTCGACACTGGATTCACGCACACAGGGAGCCAGGCCCATGCATGACAAGACGCTGACAGAGATCAGCCAGGCACTTGCTGCCGGCACCATCTCCAGCCGCGAGCTGACCCAGGATCTGCTCGGACGTATTGATCGCCACGACAAGACGATCAACAGCTTTATCACAGTGACCGCCGACCAGGCGCTGAGCGCCGCCGACGCCGCAGATCAGGCGCGGGCCAACGGCCAGGCAGGACCGCTGACCGGCGTACCGCTGGCGCTGAAGGATATTTTCTGTACCAAGGACGTGCGCACCAGCTGCGGCTCCAGAATGCTCGACAACTTCGTCGCGCCCTATGACGCCAGCGTGGTCGAGAAGCTCAAGGCCGCGGGCAGCGTGAGCCTTGGCAAGACCAATATGGACGAGTTCGCCATGGGCTCCTCCAACGAGTCGAGCTTCTACGGACCGGTCAAGAACCCCTGGGATCTGAACGCTGTCCCCGGCGGCTCATCCGGCGGCAGCGCCGCTGCCATCGCCGCCGGCTTTGTGCCTGCAGCGCTGGGCACCGACACCGGCGGATCGATTCGCCAGCCGGCGGCCTTTTGTGGCATCACCGGGCTGAAGCCCACCTACGGCCGTGTGTCGCGCTACGGCATGATCGCCTACGCCTCCAGCCTGGATCAGGGCGGCCCCATGGCCCGCAGCGCCGAGGACTGCGCCCATCTGTTGAATGCCATCGCCGGCCATGACGTGCGCGACTCCACCAGTGTGGCTCGCGGCGTCCCCGACTACACCGAGGAACTGACAGCACCGCTGTCCGGCCTCAAGATCGGCCTGCCCCGCGAGTACTTTGGAGACGGCCTGGACAGTGGTGTTCGTCAGGCCATTGACGAGGCCATCAAGGTCTATGAGTCGCTGGGAGCCAGCGTGCGCGAGGTCAGCCTTCCGCACACTCAGTACGCCATTCCGGCCTACTACGTGATCGCGCCGGCAGAGGCCTCGTCCAACCTGTCACGCTACGACGGCGTGCGCTTCGGCCACCGTTGCGACAATCCGCTCGACCTGATCGATCTGTACAAGCGCTCTCGAGCAGAAGGCTTTGGCGAAGAGGTCAAGCGTCGCATCCTTATCGGCACCCACACCCTGTCGGAAGGCTTCTTCGATGCCTATTACAAGAAGGCGCAGCAAGTGCGCCGACTGATCCGTCAGGACTTCCTCGACGCCTTCGAAGAGGTCGACGTGCTGATGGGGCCGGCCGCGCCGACACCCGCCTTTGATCTGGGTGCCCAGAAAGACCCGGTGTCCATGTACCTGCAGGATATCTACACCATCGCGGTGAACCTGGCCGGCATTCCCGGCATCAGCGTTCCGGCAGGCTTCTCCGGCCAGCGTCCGGTTGGCCTGCAGATTCTCGGTACGCACTTTGCCGAGACCCGCCTGCTCAATGTGGCACACCAGTTCCAGCAGGCCACCGACTGGCATACCAAGCGTCCCGCGATGACCGAGGAGAACCGCTGATGGAATGGGAAACCGTGATCGGTCTCGAGGTGCACGTACAGCTCGCGACCCGCTCCAAGATCTTCTCCGGCTCGTCCACCGCCTTCGGTGCCGAGCCCAACACCCAGGCCAACGCTGTCGACCTGGGGCTGCCCGGCGTGCTTCCCGTATTGAACGAGCAAGCCGTGGCCATGGCGCTCAAGTTCGGCCTGGGCATTCATGCCGACATTCCCGAAGTGTCGGTGTTTGACCGCAAGAACTACTTCTACGCAGACCTGCCCAAGGGCTACCAGACCAGCCAGATGTACCACCCCATCGTCGGCGCTGGTGAAGTGGAGATCCTGCTGGACGACGGCACCAGCAAGATCATTCGGGTTCACCATGCTCATCTGGAAGAGGATGCCGGCAAGTCGCTGCACGAAGACTTTCACGGCATGACCGGGATCGACCTGAACCGCGCGGGCACGCCCCTTCTGGAAATCGTCTCCGAGCCGGACATGCGCTCGGCCAAGGAGGCTGCGGCCTATCTCAAGGCCATCCATTCCATCGTGACGTACCTGGGAATCTCCGACGGCAACATGGCCGAAGGCTCCATGCGCTGCGACGTCAACGTCTCTGTACGTCCGAAGGGGCAGGAAGCGTTCGGCACCCGTGCCGAGATCAAGAACGTCAACTCGTTCCGCTTCGTCGAGCGCGCCATTGCCTATGAAGTCGAGCGCCAGGTCGAGCTGATCGAGGACGGCGGCAAGGTGGTGCAGGAAACCCGCCTGTACGACCCGGAGGCCGACGAGACACGCAGCATGCGGACCAAGGAAGAAGCCAACGACTACCGCTACTTCCCCTGCCCCGACCTGCTGCCCGTGGTGCTCGACTGCGCCTACGTCGACCACCTGCGCGAGAGCCTGCCCGAGCTGCCTGCGGAGAAGCGCGCGCGCTTCCAGGACGAACTGGGCCTGTCCGCCTACGACGCCGGAGTGCTGTCGGCCAGCCGCGAAATGGCGGAATACTTCGAGCAGGTCAAGGACCTCTGTGGCGACGCCAAGCAGGCGGCCAACTGGGTGCAAGGAGAACTATCCGGGGCGCTCAACCGCGACGGGCTCGACATTTCCGACAGCCCTGTCAGCGCCGAACAGCTTGGTGGCCTGATCAAGCGCGTCATCGACTCGACCATCAACGGCAAGGCGGCCAAGCAGGTCTTCCAGGCCCTGTGGAATGGGGAAGGTGACAGCGCCGACCAGATCATCGAGACCAAGGGACTCAAGCAGGTCACCGACACCGGGGCGATTGAGGCCATGGTGGATCAGGTCATCAGCGAAAGCCCCGCCCAGGTCGCCCAGTACCGGGATGCAGAGCCTGATAAGCGCGGCAAGATGATCGGCTACTTTGTCGGCCAGGTGATGAAAGCGTCTCGCGGCACCGCCAACCCTCAGCAGGTTAACGGCTTGCTCAAGGAAAAACTCGACGCTCTGTGCTGAAACTGACGCACGCCTCCCCGGGACAGCGGCTGTCCCGGGGCCTCTCGTCCACTAGCGGCCTAGGAAGTCACCATGTCTGACGATGTCGGAGCCCGACTACGGGCCTTGAGAACCCTGCGCGGAATCTCTCAACGGGAATTGGCCAAGCGCTGCGGCGTCACCCATTCCAGCCTGTCGTTGATCGAACAAGGCAAGGTCAGTCCCTCCGTCAGCTCCTTGAAGAAGATCCTGGACGCCATTCCGATGAGCGTCGGCGACTTCTTCACCATGGACCTCGAGAGCAAGAATCAGGTCTTCTACAGTGCCGATGAGCTGACGGACGTGGGTAGTGGCGACGTCATCTTCAAGCTGGTTGGCGCCAACCGTGATAGCCGGGCCCTGTCGTTCATGATCGAGACCTATCCCCCAGGCAGTGATACAGGGCGCGAGATGATTACCCATCAGGGAGAGGAAGCGGGCGTCATCCTCGAGGGCGCCATCGAAATCACCATTGGCGCTGAAACCCGTATGCTCGCTGCCGGCGAAGCGTACTACTTCGACACCAATGTGCCTCATCGCTTCCGCAATCCCGGCAAAGAGGCCTGCCGACTGGTCAGCTGCGCCACCCCTGCCCGCACGTTCTAGCAGCCGTCGTCTCCTCTCGCCCACCCCTCCCTTGATACGACAAGAGGCCACGCCAGGCGTGACCTCTTCCCCTGCCCCTTATCCGGGGCAAGGCGCTTTCACTGGGCGTTACACGCTCATCACAGGCTGGAGACGCGTCATGACTCCACCTGCTCGCAGGACGCAATACTGACACCCTGCGCTTCGAGCCGCCGCAAGGTCTCGTCCAGCGCACGCTCGGCGAGACGCACCAGCTCATCGATCTCGTCACGGCTGATCACCAAGGGGGGTGAGATGACCATGGTGTCACCCACCGAGCGCATCACCAGCCCCGTTTCAAAGCAGATGTCACGACACAGATTGCCCACGGCCAGGGCCTTATCGAAGCGCTGCCCGCTGGCCTTGTCTGCGACAATCTCCAGGGCACCGATCAACCCCAGCGAGCGCGCCTCGCCGATCAATGGATGGGCCTCCAGGGCCTTCCAGCGTGACGCCAGGTACGGCCCCAGCTCGTTGCGGACCTTGTCGACGATCCCCTCGGCCTGCATCAGCTCCAGGTTTTTCAGCGCCACAGCGGCGCAGGCGGGATGCCCTGAGTAGGTGAAGCCGTGATAGAACTCGCCCCCCTCCTCGATCAGGGTCTCGGCGACACGGTCACCGACCAGCACGCCGCCAATAGGCAGATAACCTGACGACAGCCCCTTGGCGATCGGCATCAGGTCGGGGGTCAGGTCGTAGTGAACACTGCCGAACCACTCTCCCAGGCGACCAAACCCACAGATCACCTCATCCACCACCAGCAGGATATCGTAACGATCCAGCACCTCCTTGATGGCCGGCCAGTAGCTGTCCGGCGGGATGATGGCGCCACCGGCACCCTGTACCGGCTCGGCGATAAATGCCGCCACCTGATCGGCGCCCAGCTCCTGAATGCGCGCCTCAAGCGCCTCGGCGCAGCGACGACCGAAGCTGTCGGGGTCCTCACAGCTGGCATCAGGCAGGCCCTCGCCATACCAGTAGGGCTGACGAACATGGGTAATCCCCGGCACGCAGGGCCCACCCTGCTCATGCATGGGTGCCATACCCCCAAGGCTCATCCCCGCCACCGTGGAACCGTGATAGCCGTTCTCGCGACCGATGATCCAGTGCTTTTGCGGACGCCCCTTCAAGGCCCAGTAGCGCCGCACCATACGCACGACGGTGTCATTGGCTTCGGAGCCTGAACCGGTGAAGAACACCCGGTTCATGTGCGGCGGGGCGAGACGGCAGAGGGTCGCGGCCAGCTCCACCGCCGGTGGGTGCGAGGTCTTGAAGAAGTTGTTGTAGTACGGCAGCTGAGTCAGCTGCTGGGTGGCGGCGTCGACCAGCTCCTTACGACCGTACCCCAGGTTAACGCACCACAGCCCCGCCATGGCATCCAGTATTCGGTTGCCGTCGGCATCACGTATGTACACGCCTTGGGCATCGACGATGATGCGACTGCCCTCCTCCCCAAGCGCCTTGAAATCGGTAAAGGGATGCAGGTGGTGAGCACTGTCCAGCTGCTTGAGGGTGGTGCTGTCCTTCAGGGTCATGGCCGATTCTCCCAAAACGGCAGAGGATAAACGTTATGTTTTATTCAACATAACTACCATACGCTTTCTTGCCAAGAGATCGATCATCCTTTCGCCCAACACGAAGCTAACCCTTTGTTATATGGTTCATGACCGTAAGAAAATGTCGACATTAGATGTAAATCTTAATTTTTTTGTTTGACGACCCAATCAACATAGACCAATTTTCATTGACACAACTCTCCCCAGACCAACAACCATTCCAATCACTTGCCGGGAGTCCCTATGCATCACCTTACCCCGTTGTTGCGTCAGTGCTTTGGGCGCGCCTGCTGCTGGGCCATCTGCCTGGCCTTTGCCGCCATCCTGGCGTCACCCGCACACGCACAGCCTGACCTTTCCACTGCCGAACTCATCCTTGCAGAGGTCCCGACTCACATCGAGGCCAGTGGTCTGGAACCGGGCGCCTCCTATCGTATCGAGACACGCCACACTCTCCCTTCCGGCAGCGAGAGACTGCTCCCGGAGCGTCAGTTGATTGCCGACGACGCCGGCCAGGCCAGCCTGGAGCTGGTGCTCGGCCAGGAGACATACACCGTCTCGCTCGTGGACGCAGACAACGTCAGCCTGGCCACTTCTGTGCTTGACCCGATTCCTGCATGGCTATCGCTGCTGCCAGCACTCAGCGCCATTACGCTGGCGCTGGCCTTTCGCCAGGTCATCGTGGCGCTGTTCACTGGCCTGCTGCTGGGCGGCTGGGTGTTGCATGGCATGCATCCAACCGCGCTGCTCAACGCCTTCGGTGACTCGGTGAATGTGCACGTGTTGAACGCCGCCAGCGACAGCGATCACATGTCCATCGTACTGTTCTGCCTGTTGATTGGCGGCATGGTGGGGATCATCTCCCGCAACGGCGGGACCCGCGGCATTGCCGAGCGCATTTCCCGGGTGGTGCGCGGACGTCGCCAAGCCCAAAGCTCCTCCGCACTGCTGGGGCTCGCCATCTTTTTCGACGACTACGCCAATGCTCTGATCGTCGGCAACACCATGCGACATATCACCGATCGGCTATGCGTCTCTCGCGCCAAGCTGGCCTACCTTGTCGACAGCACTGCGGCGCCGGTGTCCGCCATCATGCTGGTCACGACCTGGATCGGGTTTCAGGTGGGCCTGATCAGCGAGGCGATGGCGGGGATCGATGGCTGGGATGCCTCGGCCTACTCGGTATTCGTCAACGCCATTCCCTACAACGCCTACCCCATTCTCGCGCTGGTCTTCGTTTTTCTGGTGGCCTGGACCGGCCGCGACTTTGGCCCGATGCTGAAAGCCGAGCGACTCGCCCTGGCATCCCCAAGGGAGCGCCAAGGCCTCAGCAGCCGAGAGGCGATCGTCGAGGAGGCCGACATCGCCACCAAGGAAGGTATCCCCCATCGCGCACTGAACGCCGTTGTGCCAATGCTGGTCCTGGTCGGGGTCACCCTCGGCGGGATTTACACCACCGGACTGGCGTCGCTCGGCGAGGGACCGCATCTGCTGCGCGACGTCTTCGGGGAAGGCGACTCGTTCAGCGCCATGATGTGGGGTTCCCTTGCGGCCTGCCTATGCGCCGTCGTGCTGACCCTGGCCCAGGGGCTGATGCGCATGACGGAGACGCTTCATTACTGGTTCGAGGGCGTGAAGTCGATGCTGCTGCCGATCACCATCCTGATGATGGCCTGGGCCTTGGCAGGGGTGAATGACGCGCTGCATACCAGTGACTACCTGGTGTCCGTCCTGGGCGAGAGCCTGTCGCCACAGTGGCTGCCGGCGGTGATCTTCTGTCTTGCCGGTTTCACCGCCTTTGCTACCGGCTCGTCATGGGGTGTCATGGGCATCATGATGCCTCTGGTGGTGCCGCTGGCCTGGGCGGTTCTTGACCACCACGACATGGCCGGTAGTGCGGAAGGCATGCCACTGCTCTACGCGTCCGTGGCGGGCGTGCTGGCCGGAGCAGTGTGGGGCGACCACTGCTCTCCACTGGCCGAAACCACCCTGCTGGCGGCGATGGCCAGCGGCTGTGAGTTGATCGAACACGTCACCACACAGCTGCCCTACGCGCTGCTGGTAGGGCTGGTGGCACTGATTTTCGGTGCCGGCATGACCGGGCTGGGACTCCCCTGGTGGCTGGGGCTCGGGGCAGGCGCGCTTACGCTGACCGCTTGCCTCTACCTGCTGGGCCAACGCGCGACGGTTCCCTCAAGCACACCGACGCTCTCCCACGGCTGACCGTGCATGCCAGGCGGCTGCCTGGCTGCACTCGACTCGCTACGAACGCTATCCACCAACGACAGCGGCACCGTCCTGAGACGGTGCCGCTGATGGTCTACCTGCGAAAAGACATGGCGATAAAAGACCGGCGAAAACGCCGAGCCGATATGGCTTAGCCTTCTTCGTTCATCATCGCCTGACGTTTTTCGTTGGCTGCCTCGCTACCCTCGAGCATGTCACTGTTGTAGCCGTCCATGGCGCCTTCAGTGCTACCAGGATCAGCGTGCTCGAGCATCTCCTGCCGCTTTTCGGTGGCAGCAGCGCTGCCTTCCAGCATGGTGGCATTATCTTGCTCCATCATGCCTTCGCCCGGCTGAGATTCCGCGTGGCTTTCCTCCAACGCCTGGCGCAGCTCCTCTTCTGCCGTAGACTGCTCCCCGGACATTGACGACGATTCAGCCACGGCCAGGCCCGCCCCGAACAGCAGCATTGAGCCCGCCAGCATACCCATCGCAGACACACGCTTAAGCACCATCGCTCTCTCCTTGCGAATTCTCAAAAGAATTCTCCCGGGCAGCCCTGGAACTGCAATGGGGAAGGGCCACTTCCCCGGGAGCATGACCACGATGTCAGCTTAATGTAGTTTCTATGCCTGTCGAGGCATCACCATCGACGCCACCGACCCCAGCACTCACCGTTGTCCTGGCGAAAACCCGCGTCAGCTCAGCGTCACCGCCTCTGATGTAATCCATGTCTTACATCAAAACGAGTCAATAACACCCATCTAACGACGATATTACCGACGACTTGCGCAAGCCTTGGCAAACCCTCGGAAGATGGCGTCGTAAAGCGGATGGGAAGCAGACTCCCACTCAGGGTGCCACTGGACAGCCAGGGTAAAGCCCGGTGCCTGCGCTACAGAAACTGCCTCCACCAGGCCATCAGGGGCCAGGGCTTCCACACGCAAGCCTTCACCCAGGCGGTCGACGCCCTGTTGATGCAGTGAATTGACCTTGGCTACCGGTTCGTCGAACAGCGCCGCCAATTGGCCTCCCGGTTCGATCGTCACGTCGTGCACGGGAGCATACTGCTGCTGCTTGTGTCCCTCGGGCTCCCGGTGATCCAGCATCCCCGGGACACGCTGTACGGCCTGATGCAGGCTGCCACCGAAGGCCACATTGATTTCCTGAAAGCCCCGGCAGATCCCCAGCAGCGGCAGTGAGCGCTCCAGCGCCAGGGGAATCCAGCTCATGGCAGCAGCATCCCGTGCCACGTCATCGCGAGTGTTTTCCGGGGCCCGTTGCGCCCCGTAACGCTCGGGCAACACATTGGTGTAGCTGCCGGTGAGCACAAGACCATCAAGGCGTGCCAGCAAGGCACTCACGTCCTCGTCGCGTTGCTCTTCCCAGACGGGAAGCACGACCGGCTCGAGACCGTAGTCACGCAGCGTTCTCACGTACTTGTCCGTGACCATGTGCGCCGGATGACCTTCGACGTCACGGCGACACGCGATGACTCCTACCAGGGGACGGATATTCATGCTCTCCCTCTTGAACGTTCACTTGTTATGGTTTGCTCAACATACATTGGTCGCATTTTCTTGCCAACCCTGGCTGAAGAAAACCACAGACAACAATTTATAAATTCATGTTTATGATACAAAAATACGCAAAAAGACGGACTTCCTTCTGTGCGGTGCAGTGATGGCCGCGCGTAAATAATTTGACACCACCGCTTGCCCAGCGAAACACTATGCCGATCACAACGAACCAACAAAGGTGACCGCATGAGCACCCCCGGCGTCGATGAAGCCCGCGACTTTCTCCAGCGCCATCCCGAGATCGACAGCGTGGACCTGCTGATCAGTGACCTCAATGGCGTCCTGCGCGGCAAGCGAATTCCGACGGACAACCTGGAAAAGGCCTTTGTCAGCGGCATTGCGCTACCGGGCTCTGTGTTCGCCCTCGATATCACCGGAAACACCGTGGAAGAGACAGGGCTAGGGCTCGACATCGGGGATCGTGACCAGATCTGTCGTCCCGTTCCTGGCAGCCTGATGGTGGCCCCCTGGCAGCGAGACGGCCGTCATGCCCAGCTGCTCATGAGCATGCGCGACGACGACGATGGTCCTTTCTTTGCCGACCCACGCAATGTCCTGGCGGCCCAAGTTCAGCGCCTGTCGGATCGCGGTTTCAAGGCGGTCGTGGCACTGGAGCTGGAATTCTATCTGGTCGATCGTGCCCGCGATGAACTCGGCATGGCGCAGCCCTGCAAGTCCCCCGCCAGCGGCGAACGAGCCAAGGAGAGCCAGCTCTACTCCATCAGTGAACTGGATGAATACGCCGACTTTCTCGAGGAAGTTCACGCCGCGGCCAAGACACAGCAGCTGCCCCTCGATACGGCACTGAAAGAGTGCGCCCCGGGGCAGTTCGAGATCAACCTGATTCACGGCGATGATGTGCTCAAGGCATGTGACAGCGCCGTGCTGCTCAAGCGCCTGATCAAAGGGGTCGCGCTGCGCCACGGTTTTGAAGCCACCTTCATGGCCAAGCCTTACGGCGGGGAAGCGGGCAATGGCATGCACGTGCACATGAGCCTGGTCGACCAGAATGGCGACAATGTGTTCGCAGACCCCGACGAAAATCCCCATGGCAGCCGCCTGCTGGGCAACGCCATCGCTGGCCTGATGGAGCTGATGCCCGCGTCGATGGCGCTGTTCGCGCCGAACCTCAACTCGTTCCGCCGCTTTCAACCAGGGCTCTACGTGCCCATGACCCCCTGCTGGGGATACGATAACCGCTCGGTGGCCCTGCGCATCCCTTCCGGTGCCAACGCTGCGCGCCGAGTCGAGCATCGTGTCGCGGGGGCCGACGCCAACCCTTACCTGTTGCTGGCCACGCTGCTGGCGTCTGTGCTGCATGGGCTGGCGTCAGACCTCACGCCCCCTGAGGCCACCACCGGCAACGCCTACCGCCAGCTCACGCCCACGCTGACCAATAGCTGGAGCCAGGCGCTGGATCTGCTGGAAGACTCAGCGGTCCTTGCCGAGGCCCTGGGCCGCGACTTTCTCAAGGTCTTCGTGGCCAACCGTCGAGCGGAGCGCGAGCTCGCCATGCAAAGCGTCAGTCGCCTTGAGTATGACTGGTATCTGCGCCACGTCTAAGGACGCCTGACCCTCTCAGCATCACAGATATTCCTGCTACGCAGCGGCCCCATGGGGCCGTCGCGTTGCCCTGTCCCGACGTCAACCCGAACACAACACACCAACACGGGTCCCCTTATGACACGCACAACTCCTAAAAGCCCCAAGCGCCCGTCGTGCCTGCAGGACGTTTTCGTCAACCTGGCCACTCACCAGCCTCATCTGCAGGAGGTGATCGCATGACCACGCCCTCTTCCACCTCCTCGCATCCCTTTGCTCCTGGCAAACCTGCACAGAAAGGCAAGGGCCGAGTCTTCCTTCTGGTCGCAGGATTGGTCGCCCTGGTAGCTGGTCTCACCCTCTACCATGAAGCGGGAACGCCATTTGGCTGGATAAGTCTGGTCCCTTCGCTGATCGTACTGGTCGTGGCCATCGCCACCCACCGCACCCTTGAAGCATTGGCCATCGGCTCCTTGTCAGGCCTCATCCTGATCGAGCCGGCCGATTACATCGGGACCCTGGCCGACATTTCCCTCGACGTCATGATGAACGAGACCATCGCCTGGCTGATTCTGGTCTGCGGTCTGATGGGCGGCTTTATCGCGATGCTGGAAAAGTCCGGCTGCACCCTGAGCTTCAGCCACTTCATGAGCCGCCTGGTCAAGACTCGTCGGCAATCGTTGATCAGTACCGCCGTTCTCGGCCTGCTGATCTTTATCGATGACTACCTCAACGCTCTCGCCACATCTGCTGCCATGAAGCGACTTACCGACCGCTTCGGGGTATCACGCGAAAAGCTGGCGTACATCGTCGACTCCACGGCCGCTCCAATATGTGTGCTCGTGCCGATCTCCACCTGGGCGGTGTATTTTGCCGAATTGCTGGAGACCAATGGCGCGACCGACGGGCCTGGCATGTGGCTCTATATCCAATCGATCCCGTACATGCTGTATGGCTGGGTGGCCATGGGCCTGGTCTTTCTGGTAGCGATCGGGTTGATGCCCGACCTCGGACCGATGAAGGCCGCTGAGCGTCGCGCCAAGGCCGGACAACCCATCCCCGATGGCGCCCCCGACGAACCGCTCAGTGACGACACCCCTCGCGGCAATCCCTGGCTTGGCCTGTTCAATTTCATTGCCCCCATGGCGGTATTGATCGGCGCCAGTGCCTACTTCGAGATCGACCTGCTCAAGGGCGTCATCGCCGCCACCCTGTTCACTATCGTGCTGTTCCTGGTGCAGCGCTTGTCGACCTTCTCGAGCTTGATGGATTCGATCATGGACGGCTTCCGTACCATGATGCTGCCCCTGGCCATTGTTGCCGTCGGCTTCATGCTCAAGGAAGTCAACGATCAACTGGGTATGACCCAGTTCATGATCGATACGCTGGCTCCTTACATCACCCCCGCACTGCTGCCTGCCATCGTGTTTGCTTCCATGGCCGTCGTGGTCTTTGCCACCGGCTCCTCCTGGGGTGTCTTTGTCATCTCGATCCCGATTGTGGTGCCCATGGCCGCCCATATGGGAGTGTCGATGCCATTGGTGGTCGGCGCCCTGCTGTCCGCCTCGAGCTTCGGCAGCCATGCCTGCTTCTTCTCCGACTCGTCGGTACTGTCCTCCCAGGGCAGCGGAGTACTGCCCATGCAGCACGCCCTGACGCAGCTGCCCTACACCCTGATCGGTGCCAGCGTCACCACCCTCGGCTTTATCGTGCTGGGATATAGCCTGGCGTAACGTCACGCTTCAACGCGCTGTCCTCCCTGCGACACATGCGCCTGCCAGGGAGGACAGGCGTTCTCATTGCAAATCCCGCTCACTCGCCCCCTCCTCTACTACCCTGCCTCCTCTACTAGCCAGCCTCCAGGGAAGCACTGCATGAACTCTCTGACAGGCGAGACGCTACGTTGTGTACTGCTCGAACGCCCTTCCCTATCGCCAAACACCATAGGGCATTTTCACGCATGTCGGTCTGCGCCCTATCTGGCCATCGACCCTTTTACTTCTCGCCCTTTCGAACACTACCGCTAGATCGCGCCTTCTGTTCTGGAAAGCAAGAACGCTTGCGAGGAAGAAACATGCCCCGCAGATATTTTTCCTATATCTGACGTATTACCTCGCTACGCGCACTGATCCGCATTTCCACTGCAAAAAGGGTGACGTAACCGGCCATGAATTTATAGAGTTGCCAAGCATAAGCCACCCAAGAGTGAAAAACAGCGCAGCAAATACTGATGACAAAGTTATTTAATCGCTCCCGGACGATTAAGGGGACTCGTAACATTTGTCGACCAGATCCTGCGTCACTCTCAGTGGCTACTGCACCAAGCATGCACCTCAGTCACCTTCACCAACGCAGGCAGTGTATGACGTCTATTACCAGCATCAAAAATGACATCGCGGAACACGTTATGTGGAACCTCGATCTACAGCACGACTGCATCCGCATCACCAATGATGATGAAATCGATGTTTACCTGGCCCATCATGGCCATCAAATCATTATCGAGAGCTTGCTGTTCGAAAGCGATGCCGTTATTGATTCAGCATCTCTGAACGATCATATACTGCGAACCCATCAACTACTCCCTCTCTCTTCTGTAGGCATCAAGAACATTGGAGGAGTGGATTATTACATTGCGTTCGGCGCGCTCTCCTCAACATCGTCATCACAAGACATTATTCATGAAATTGATGTATTGATGAGCAATATCCCGAAGTTTGTCAGTGCCTATAGTGATCATATTCGCGTCGGAGAGCCCGCATGAGCAACTGGAAAAAACTCTTTACCGCTTTACGTGGTGGTGTCAATGAAGCGACAGAAACTGTCGTCGACAGTCAGGCGATTCGGATTCTCGATCAGGAAATACGAGATGCAAAAATTGGGCTCAGAAAATCTGAACAGGCAATGACCAGCGTCGTCGCCAAGCGCAAGATTGCACAGCAGAAAGCAGCAGACCTCGCTACCTCTATCGAAGAGTACGAACGCTATGCCAAGGAGGCCAATGCCTCTGGCAACCAGAGCCTTGCCCTGGACTGCGCGAGACGGGTCTCCGACATCAGGGACCAGCGAGAACAGGAAGAAGCGCAAGTCACGTTCTTTATCGACTCGGAGCAGAAGCTAAAACAACATCTCTATAAGGCCAAAGAGAATCTTCGCAGCCTTGAGCAACAGGTGGATGTTGTGAAAGCAACGGCCTCCGTGCAGAAAGCCCAGGAGGCCGTATCAAGTCACCGCCTCGGTAGCAACAATCGCATGAAGACGGCTACCGAATCCCTGGTCCGTCTTCAGGAAAAACAGAAGCAGCGACAGGCCGAAATTGAGGCCGCATATGAACTTGGCGCTGAAGAGAACGATCACGATCTTGAAATCAAACTACGAGAGGCGGGCATCAAGAAAGGGGGAGGTTCAGCAGAGGACGAACTGGCGAGAATACTGAAGGGATAGTGCGTTGATTCAGGGAATGACGCTATTCACACGAGCAAGAGAATGGATGCTTATCCTCGCCAGGCTAATTCGTTGGAAGGGGCTTCTGATTGCCAGTGTTGCCTATCTCTGCATCAGCTGGCTGCTGCTGTGGATCTGCCAGGAACCACAGCTGACCAAGCCCGATACCTTTTTCTATTGGCTCATGGTGACGGCATCTACCGTGGGGTATGGGGACTACTCTCCTGAGACCGCCGCTGGCAGATGGGTCGTGACGCTATTCATCATCCCCATTGGCCTTATGGGGTTCGGCGTACTTCTGGGTCGAATCATCGGTGGCCTGGTGGCTCACTGGAGAAGGAGCATCATGGGTCTGCGTCCTATCAAGACAGAAAATCACATCCTGGTCATGGGCTGGAATCAGGAGAGAACAGAAAGTCTTCTCAAGTTGCTGATTAGAGAGCGTCCACACCAGGAAGACCATGCTGATATCGTCCTGTGCGTCAAGGAGGAGATAGAGAACCCACTACCCGATCACGTTCATCTCGTCCGGGTAAGCAGTTTCAGTCATCACGAGGATATGGCGAGAGCCTCCGCAAAGGATGCGGCGTGTATCATCATCGATGGACACGATGATGATGCCACCTCCGCAGCTGCCCTCTATATCACCAGCATCAACCCAGATGCCCATGTGATTGCACACTTTAACAACAAGGTGATGGGAAAGCTGATGAAAAGCCACTTCCCTCGCCTAGAGACCATGCCCTCTGTCGTCACGGAGATGTTCGCCAAGTCAGCGGTAGACCCTGGGTCCAGCCGGCTAATTTATGAGCTATTGAATGTCGATCAGGGTATGACTCAGTACTCATGCATCTATGATCAAGATATCGCTATACCGGTACACACGGCCTTTCGTTGGCTGAAACAAGTCCATGACGCGACGTTGATTGCCATCGAAGGAGACGATGGGGATATTCATATCAATCCCTCCTTCGACAATAAGGTGCTGAAGGGCAATCGCATCTATTACATCGCAGATGAGCGGATTTCCGGCGTTGATTGGAGCATCGCGCATGATTAGCAAACTCTTTAAGAGAAGAGGAGATTCGACCAAGCCCCACCCCCATGAAATCATGGGGATCTATATGGGTTCCTCCCTCCACTTTGATGCCACCTTCTTTCGTGTGATCGAGCCATCTCTTATCGTCGAGGGCATGTCGCCCACTCAGATAGTCGAGGCCACCGGCAAGGTGCCACTGGACGAATCATCAGCACTGTACCGCTTCTATACCGACGACGATGGTTTTCTCGAAGTGCTGGGAGACCTAAGCGCCAACACCAACAGTCATAGTGCGGCACTCAGGCTTTGGTATTTCTATCAGACGATGGCTATTGCTAACGACGATGAGTGGAACCAGCTACTCGACCATAACATCAGCCGCACTGAAGCAGAGCTTGACGGGTACCGTTTTGACCCCTCCTGGGCAGGTACAAGCGGCATTAGTCCCCCCGTCGCCATGACAGAGGAGACCTATCACAAGAGCGGCAGCACCACCCGCACAGACCAGTTTGCCATGATGTACGAACGAGAGGCCACGGCAGGACGCCAGGAATACCTCTTGAAAATAGCCGAGGAAAAGGTAGTGGATGGACAGCTATCGCGATGCTTCGTCATTGCAACGGGCTTTGACCTTACCGCTGCCCACTTACAGATCAACTAACAGGACGTAACATGAACAGTTTGACGGCAATCCTTCAGTTCGCCTTGTACTTTTCCGCATCACTTATCTTTCTGGTCGGCTTCAAGTATGCCTATACCTACATCACTCCTCACGATGAATGGAAGCTCGTGAAGGATAATAAAAACGCGGCTGCCGCTCTTGGCCTTGTCGGCGCCATTATTGGCTTTGCCATTGCCCTGGGTGGTGCTGCAGCCAATTCCATTTCACTGGTGGATTTTCTCTGCTGGGCAATTATTGCGCTCGTTGCTCAGGTGATCGCCTTTACGCTTCTTCGCGTCCTGTTTATGCCCAAGATCGTTCAGCGAATCATCGAAAACGAGGTTTCTGCTGGCATCGTGCTCTGCGGCGTGTCCATATCGGTCGGCATCGTCAATGCAGCCTGCATGACCTACTAGGAGACCAGCGACATGAAGCGATCACTACGTATTAATCTTGAGCGCATGAGGAAGACAGGCGCCACCCTCCCGCCAAAGCTTACGCTTGCAGCAGCAATCTCTATCACCATGAGCGGCTGTAGCGGTTCTCGTGAATCCGCCTTCTATCAGGATGTTGCAAGCTGCATCAAGCACAATCCCGCTCATGCAGCCCAATGCTCGTCAGCGTATGAGGACGCACTGGATGAAGTCAGTCGCAGTGGTCCTCGGTATCGTCAGATGGCCGACTGCACTGCCGAATTTGGCGTCAATCAGTGTATAGCATCGGATTCTACCCCCCCTTACTACATGCCCAGGGTGGGTGGCTTTCTTTTGCAGGACCCTGACGACGATGACCACTACAACAGTTACTACCATCCTTCTACCGCGGTGCTGGTCTCCCACTCGACAACGTCACCCCTCTACGGACGCTACACCACCGTCGATGGTAGCGACCTGGGACGGCCTAGCGGCGGGCGCTTCAGCACTCCCAAGTCGGTGTTCTCTTCCAAGCCTGCCGTGACGCGCACTATATCACGCGGCGGCTTTGGCTCGTCCGTTGTCGCCAAATCACGCTCAAGCTCTAGTTCTAGCTGGAGCTTTGGCAGCTAGCCCTGGTAGAGCTTATGTATGGGGTATAGGTGTCGGCCAAGGCTTCGCGCTGCTGGCGCCACCGTCCTCGAACATCACCACGAATGAAGAGATCAAGCATGTTCCGGGTCAGCATAGAGGAGCGCCCACGTTGGCGGGCGCGCGCACGGGAGTTCGGCTTCGAATTTCACACCATCGATGGTGCTTCCTACTGGGACGAGACAGCCTACTACCAGTTCAGCCTTGACCAGATCGAGTCTGATATCGAAGCTCCTACCGAGGAGCTTCACCAGATGTGTTTGGAAGCAGTTGACCGAGTCATCGACAGCGAACGCTGGCTCGATGTATTCAGGATTCCCACATACGCCAGGGACTGGATCAGAGCATCATGGACGCAACGGGACAAGAGCCTCTACTCCAGGTTGGATCTCTGCTACGACGGCATCAACCCGGCCAAACTGTATGAGAACAACGCCGACACCCCCACCAGCCTATACGAGACAGGCTTTTGGCAGTGGCTATGGCTCGAAGACCAGGTCATCAATGGACACCTCTCTCGCCAGGTCGATCAGTTCAACTCCGTTCAGGAGAAACTCGTCAACCGGTTCCGGGAACTCTCTTCCGAGCGCCCTGGGGAGGCGCTTCATGTGAGCTGCTGCCGGGACAGCAAGGAAGACCGAGGCACGGTTCAGTATTTGCAGGATTGTGCCGAAGAGGCCGGTATTCGTACTCAATTTGTCTACGTCGACGATATCGGTCTTGGTGAAGAGGGAGACTTCACTGACAGCAAGAGTCAGTGCATTCGCTGGATGTTCAAGTTGTATCCCTGGGAATTCATGTTGCGAGAAGACTATGGCGCTCATCTTCCCCAGGGCAGGACCCAGTGGCTGGAGCCTCCCTGGAAGGCCATTCTCTCGAACAAGGCCCTGCTGCCGATGTTATGGAAACTCTTTCCTGGCCATCCCAATCTGTTGCCCGCCTACTTCGAGGGCGACAGCAACGCCAAGGCGCTGGGAAGGTTTGCCCGCAAACCTCTCTTTTCCAGAGAAGGAGCCAACATTCAGATCTACGTCGACGGTCAAGTGCTGGACCAGACCGAGGGGCCCTATGACGATGAGGGCTTTATCTACCAGCAGTATTGCCCTCTTCCCCGCTTTGGAGACAACCATGTTCTGGTGGGCTCCTGGCTGATCGATGACCAGCCTGCTGGGCTCTCCATTCGGGAAGACGACACGGCTATCACCCAGGATACGTCAAGGTACCTGCCCCATGTCATCACCCCCTGATGCGACCGGTCCTGGCTCTTTCTGTACCCATCAGGGAGTCACGCTTTAACACGTCATGACGAGACATCAGTGCTGTACGTGGCAGGGTACTCAGCAGTCATCAGGATAGAGAGATATCGCTCCAGGGTCCTGAGTCCCCCCTGGAGCCGCCTGCAACTGCCTTCTACAACCACCCCAGGGTCTGCATGGCCTGACTGGCGGGCTCAAGTCCGTAGCGGACGCACAAAAATCCGCCGAGACTAAGCGCCAGGGTATAGGGGGCGGCCATCCACACCATCCGTCGGTACGATAGGCGCACCAGCGGCGCCACCGTGGACGTGAGCAGGAAGAGGAATGCGGCCTGCCCGTTGGGCATGGCCACCGAGGGTAGGTTGGTGCCTGTGGCGACGGCGACCGACAGCAGATCAAACTGTTCAGCGCTGATCAGTGCCTGCTGGAACGCGGCCCGAATCTCGCTGATGTAGACCGTGCCAACGAACACGTTATCCGACACCATCGACAGCAGTCCGTTGCTGAGATAGACCCATCCCAACTGCTCTCCCCCGGTGTGGGCGAGTACCATGTCGATGACCGGCGCAAACAGGTGCTGCTCGACGATCACCGCGACAATGGTAAAAAACACCACCAGCAGGGCAGTGAACGGCAGCGCCTCTTCAAAGGCATGCCCCAGGGCATGCTCCTCGGTAATACCCAACAGCGAGCTTGCCAGTACGATCACGGCCAGCCCGATCAAGCCCACCGACGCCTGATGCTGTGCCAGCGCCACCATCAACCAGGTGAGCACCCCCAGCTGGACCCATAGCCGGGCGCGTTCACTCACACTTCGCTCGGCCCTGTCTTGCCGGTCATGTGCGATCAGGATCTGCCGAACCGAATCAGGCAGTCGCTGACCATAGCCACACAGATGACGACTCTCCACCAACAGGCAGGTACCCAGCCCAGCCGCCAACACCGGGATGGTGACCGGCGCCAGTCTCAAGAAGAACTCGCCGAAGCCCCAGCCCGCCTGGTCCGCAATGATCAGGTTCTGGGGCTCCCCCACCATGGTCATGACGCCACCCAGGGCGGTACCCATGGAGGCGTGCAGCAGCAGGGAACGCAAGAATCGACGGTACTCCTGCAGCTCAGTGCGGCTGATATCGGACAGCCGTGTATCGTCAGCGTGATCGTGACTGTCGTGCTGGCCGCGGGCCGATGCGACGCGATGATAGATGGCATAGAAACCAACGGATACGCTGATGACCACCGCCATGACGGTCAGCGCATCGAGAAACGCCGACAACGCCGCCGTCGTCAGGCAAAAGCACAGCGACAGTACACGCTTGGAGGGAATACCGACCAGAAGCCGGGTGAATAGCTTCAGCAGCAGCGGCTTCATGAAGGTGATACCCGCGACCATGAAGACCAACAGCAGCACTACATCGAGATTGGCCGAGACCTCATCCATCACGTGGTGCGCATCGGTCATGCCCATGCCGACGGCCTCCAGGGCCAGCAGCCCACCAGGCTGCAGCGGATAGCACTTGAGCGCCATGGTCAGGGTAAAGATGAATTCCGCCAGCAATAGCCAGCCAGCCACGAAGCCACCCAGCAAGAAGAACACGAGCGGGTTGATCACCAGGCAGGCGAGAAGCGAGAGCTTGTACCAGTCAGGGGAAGTCCCCAGGAAATGTCGAAATAGTGCCTGCGGTAAGGTCGTCACCATCTGCCGTCTCCTCGTCACACTCACCAGACAGGAGTATGCAAGTAGGCAGCGGCGAGAACTGCGCGTCTGGATCAAGACTTCAGCCTGAACCAAAGGGGTAGCGACTTGTCAGCGCTTAGCCATCGGGATAGCGTGAGATCAGACCCCGCCAATGAGGAATGGAATGTGAAATGGGCCCGCAGCAGCCGCGACAAGATGCACCACCACGCCGATGACGTTGGCAACCTGCTTGTGGAAGGTTTCCACTACCTGGGGCTGTTCGTGATTGGTGGAATGATCGCCTGGGCCTCGGTGGGGACGTTCATCGCCATGATCAGCTCTGGGCACGCAAGCGTAGACGACATCCTGCTGCTGTTTATCTACCTTGAGCTAGGCGCCATGGTCGGCATCTACTTCAAGACCAACCACCTGCCGATTCGCTTTCTGCTCTACGTCGCCATTACTGCCCTGACCCGCTACCTGATAGGGGACATTTCCCACCATCCCAAGCCGGATATCAGCCTGCTCTATCTGTGCGGGGGCATCTTCCTGCTGGCATTGGCGGTGCTGGCCGTGCGCTATGCCTCGTACACCTTCCCCTCGAGTCGCCCTATTGATGCGCTGGGCAAGGAAGTGGACAGCCGCAAGTCGGAGTGAGCGCCCTCCGTCACGCCGTTGACTGCGAACCTACCCTTTGCACCTGAACATCGGCCCATGAATATCGGCCCCTAAGCATCAGCCCATGAAAAGAAAAAAGACGCCGGAAGCCACTGACGGGCTCCGGCGTCTTTTGGAGATGCAGGGATCTTATCATCCCTTGGCGGCCATCCTCACGAGCGGTCGGTGGATTGCGTCACCACCTCCCACTGGGGCTGCCCCTGTTCCAGCAACACCCGGTCACCATCCGGCGCGCTCTCCAGGCGAGCAACCTGGCGTACACCGTCATACTCCCAGGCCACGTCATAGCCCAACGTCTTCTCGCTGGTATCGTTGACCGTGTGGCAGCGCTGCTCGGTAGTGGTCACCGTCTGCCCGGACTCGATGTGCCGCTGAACCTCTCGGCCAGCAAAGCCTCCGCCGATGGCGCCGGCCACCGTGGCGATCTTGCGCCCGCTACCGCCACCAATCTGGTTACCGACCAGGCCGCCTACGACGGCACCCGCGGCACTGCCCAGGATACTGTGAGGGTCACGGGTGGGTGCCTGACGCGACACCTGCACATTTTCGCAGACCTGGCGCGGTGTGCTGACGGTCTCGGTGACCGGCGTCACCGCGGTAATGTTGGCGAATTGAGGCCCCTGGGGCGCCTGCTGGACCTGCCAGGCACCAAAGGCCAAGCCACCGAGACCGAAGACCGCTAGGGTGGAACCGACAATGATCGACTTGCTCATGCTGTTCTCCTTGCTCCTTCACGGGCACTTGTCCCCCGTGATGGGCGTCTTGGCGTAGGTTGATGACACCATCCTAGCCATTATCGAACAGCGTTCGAAGCCTTCTCGGTCAACTTGCAAGGTTTTTGTCGTACTGTCGTCCCGACGCGACAAGGGTGGCCCCCATTGGCGACGCCGAGACGACAGCCCTAGAGGACGCCGACCTAGGCTTTGTCCGAAAAGTCGACGAGCGAAGGTTAGACAAGGCAAAAATCGGTGAGAAAGCGCAGTTTACGAGGTGTAAATGAGCATTTTAAGGCGATTTTTAACGCCGTATCACCAAGCGCAGGCACTTTTCGTACAAGCCCTATAGTCCCAGCTTGTCCCGGGTCTCGTAGTACCAGGCGCCGATAGCGGACAGTGGCACGCGCAGCATGCGTCCACCGGGAAACGGCAAATGAGGGAGACCGGCGAAGGCATCAAAGCGCTCATCGCGACCGGTCATCACCTCACTGATCAGCCGGCCCGCCAGATGGGTGCAGGTAACCCCGTGTCCTGAATAGCCCTGGGCGTAGTAGACATTGTCATTGATGACACCGAACTGCGGCAGTCGGTTCAACGTCATCAGGAAGGTCCCGCTCCAGGCAAAGTCCACCTTGGTTGACTTGAGCTGCGGAAAGGTCTTTTCCATTTTCGGACGAATCACAGCCTCGATGTCAGCGGGGTCCTCGCCGCCATAGTTGACGCCGCCACCGTAGATCAATCGGTTGTCGCGGGTCAGCCGGAAATAGTCCAGCAGGTAGTTGCAGTCTTCCACCGCCATGTTGTTCGGCAGCAGCGAGCGGGCCAGGTCATCGCTCAACGGCTCGGTGGTGATGATCTGAGTACCGCAGGGCATGGACTTGGCCTCGAGCTCGGGCATGACGCCGCTCATGTAGGCGTTGCCCGCCATCACTACCCTGTCAGCGTGGACTCGCCCATGGCGGGTCTTGAGCTGTACCGGCTGACCATGCACCAGAGCTTCCACCGGGCTCTGCTCGTAGATCACGCCACCCAAAGACTCAAGCGCCGCCGCTTGCCCCAGCACCAGATTCAAAGGATGCAGGTGACCGCCGGAATGATCGACCAGCGCCCCGCTGTAGCGGTCGCTGCCGACTTCACGGCGATAGCTATCGCCTTCCAGCAACTCCAGCTGATGGTGGCCGTAACGCTCCCACAAGGCCTTGTGTTCACGCAGCCCCTTGAGCTGCTTGTCGTTGCAGGCCGCAAACAGGTTGCCCTCACGCAGGTCGCAATCGATGCCGTACTGGGCAATACGCTCACGAATGATGCGATTGCCTTCAAAGGCCATGTCTCCCAATGCCCGAGCCGTATCAGCCCCGTACTTGTCCTCGATGACATCCATGTCACGGCTATAGCTGTTGACGATCTGACCACCATTGCGACCAGAGGCACCATAACCGACACGTGCGGCTTCGAGTACGATGACCTTCAGCCCCTTCTCGGCCAGATGCAGGGCGGCGGAGATACCGGTGAATCCGGCACCTACCACACAGACATCACAACTCACGTCATCTGCCAACGCCGGACGCTGGGGACTCTCATTGGCCGAAGCGGCATACCAGGAGGCCGCGTGATGAACGCTGTTGGCTGATGCCGCCGCAGAGGACGTAGAAGCTGACCTGGCCATAAAAACCTCTCACATGGTTATTTTATTCAACATATGATCGCATTCTACGCGGTTAAAAGCGTCAAAACCAACCCCGGCGACATCAAATAATCACCACTCAAAGCTTCCTATATGCATCGAGCCAGGCAATCGCCTGGCTCGATGTCAACGCCGACACGCCATCATCTACTTACACCCGAAGCAGTAGATGCTCACGCTCCCAGGAGGAGATCACCTGGAAGTACTCTCGGTGCTCGGCACGCTTGACCGCCAGATAGCTGTTGGTGAATCGCTCCCCCAGAATACCCGCCAGGGCCTCACAGCCATGCAGCAGGTCCAGCGCGGGGCCGATGTCGTCGGGCAGCTTGTTACCGCCCGACCAGGCAGACCCGACCATGGGCGGACGCGGTTCTACCTGGCCCAGCATCCCCAGGTAGCCGCAGGCCAGAGAGGCCGCCATCACCAGGTAGGGGTTGGCGTCGGCTCCCGCCAACCGGTTCTCGACCCGGGTCGCCTCCGGCCCTGACACAGGGACACGCAGGCCTACCGTGCGATTATCCATGCCCCACTCGACGTTGATGGGCGCCGAACCAGAGGTCTCGGTGCGCAGCAGACGCCGGTAGGAATTGACGTTGGGCGCCAGCAGCGGCATGGCGGCGGGCAGATAACGCTGCAGCCCACCGATGAAATGGTGAAACAGGCGACTGGGCTGACCGTCGTCACCGGCAAACAGGTTTCGACCCGTTGCGGGGTCGACCAGGCTCTGATGGATATGCATGGAGCTGCCGGGCTCGTTGGCCATCGGCTTGGCCATGAAGGTGCCATACATGCCATGACGCAGCGCCGTCTCACGCAGTACGCGCTTGAACATCACGACCTGATCCGCCAGCACCAGCGGATCACCGTGCTGGAAGTTGACCTCCATCTGCCCGGCGCCTTCCTCATGGATCAGGGTATCCAGATCCAGATCCATCGCCTCGCAGTAGTCGTACATTTCCTCAAACAGAGGATCGAACTCGTTGACCGCATCGATGGAGAAGCTCTGTCGACTGCTCTCCTGTCGACCGGTGCGCCCTACCGGGGGCTCGAGGGGGTAGTCCGAGTCGGTATTGGTCTTGACCAGGAAGAACTCGACCTCCGGGGCCACGACGGGCGTCCAGCCTCGCGCTTGATAGAGCTCCAGCACGCGCTTGAGAACGTAGCGAGGCGCCAGCTCCACCGGCTCACCGGTAAGATAGTGACAGTCGTGAATGATCTGGGCGGTGGGATCGTCAGCCCAGGGGACCAGAAACACCGCATTGGGGTCAGGGACCAGCTCCATGTCCCGCTCGGCAGGATTCCAGAAGCGGATATCCTCGTCGTCCGGGTAGCCACCGGTCACGGTCTGAATGAAGATCGAGTCCGGCAAGCGCGGCCGACCACCGTTCAGGTACTTGCCCGCGGGCATGATCTTGCCCTTGAGGATGCCGGTGAGATCGGTGACCAGGCACTCGACCTCGGTAATACCATATTGTTTGAACCAGTCGCTAAGCGCTGGGCTTTCCTGGCGGTTACTCATGAGAGTGTTCCGTTGCGTAAGTGTCTCACTCGGTGGCCGAGCCCCGTCCCGGGGCCCGTGGCCGGGCCGACGCCGCGAGGCGCTGAACGCCTCGCGGCAGTGGCATCACCGAGCCTTTACCTCGGACCACAGCTGCTGGAAGGTCTGCAGCTGTTGGCCTGACAGGCTGGGGGTGAAGCGAAGGCGTTCCATATCGTCTTCGGTCGGCTGGGTCGGCGGCTGCGTCAGCACCTCATCGAGGTAAGGCCGCGCGGCCTCGTTGGGGCTTGCGTAATAGTTGTAATTGGACAGCTGAGCGCCAATTTCGGCGTCCAGAATGAAGTCGATGAACTTGTGCGCGAGTTCCGGGTTGGGGGCATCCACGGGAATGACCATGGAGTCCACCCACATCTCGGCGCCCTCGTCGGGAATGATGAAGGCAAGATGCTCGAAGGTTTCCGGGTCTTCATCCTTGAAGTACAGATAGTCGCCATTGAAGGACATGCCGACGTGGGTAACGCCCCGCGCCAGCTGCTGCAGCGTCGGCGTGCCATCGGTAAAACCGGAGAAGTTATCGCGGTTCTTGGTTTCGATCAGCAGTCTCGCGGCCTGCTTCAAATCATCCAGACTGCTGCACTGGAAGTTGCCTACCAGATAGGCGCAGGCGCTGCCGGTGGCCACCTGGCCGTCCTGGATCATCGAGAACGGATAGTCGCCATTGACCTCCGGATCAAACAGCAATGACCAGCTCTTCGGCGCCTCAGGGAAGGTCTCGGTGTTATACACGATACCGGTGGTGCCCCACTGATACGCCGCCGAGTACTCAGCACCCGGGTCGAAGCTGGGGTCCTTGAACTGGTCCATCAGGTTATCGAAATTCGGGATCAGTGCACGGTCAAGCTTCTGCACCAGGCCCGTCTCGATCATCCGCGGAATGTAGTAGTTCGACGGCACCACAATGTCGTACTGGGACGTGCCGCCAGCATTGAGCTTGGCGATCATTTCAGGGTTCGAGTTGAAGTAGTTGGTCACGACCTCAACGTCGTACCTCTCCTCAAACGCCTCGATGATCTCGGGGTCCATGTACTCGGTCCAATTGAACAGGTACAGCTTGCCCTCTTCGGCCTGAGCGGCTCCCGTGAACAGGACGCTGGCCAAGGTGATGCCGGCGGCGATGCGGTTGCGATAGAGCATGGTGTGGGTCTCCCTGGTGCCCTGGGTCATGGAACAGGTATCGGTTATCGGTCCTTCACGCCTTGCGCCGATTGATGGCAAGGCTGGCGACAGCAGCCAGCGCCACGGCAGCGATCATCAAGGTGGCAATGGCGTTGATCTCTGGTGAGACCCCCTTCTTGATGGCCCCCCAGATATAGATCGGCAAGGTGGCGCTTTCCGGTCCCGAGGTGAAGAAGCTGATGACGAAATCATCCACCGACAGGGTAAAGGAAAGGAAGAAGGCAGATATCAACGCCGGTTTGATGGTCGGCAGCATGAAGTGCACCACCCGCTTGATCGGGGTCGCGTACAAGTCCTTGGCTGCCTCAAACAGGGTGGGGTCGAGCCCCACGAAACGGGAGTAGACAATCAGCGCCACAAACGGAATCTGAAAGGTCACGTGAGCGATGATCATCGTCCCGAGTCCAGGCTTGAACCAGCCGGTCAACTCGTGGAGCTTGACGAAAAAGGCCATCTCGGAGATGCCGAAGACGATATCCGGCAACACGATCGGCAGATAGATCAGCACGATCAACCAGCCCAGCTTGCGATGCCGGTGGCGATACATGCCGTACCCGATCAGACAGCCGATCGCCAGGGCGATCAGTGACGATGCCAGCGCCAGCACCAGGGTATTGCCGAAGGCACTCATGATCTGGTCATTGGCAAACAGCTGGTGATACCAGCGCAGGGAGAAGCCGGTCATGCTGGCGGCGCTATTGGCGGCGTTGAAGGAAAACATCACCACCACAGCCAGCGGCAGGTACAGGAAGACCAGGGTCAACCACCAGAAGCCCGTCAGTCCACGCTTGAGGGTGCGCTTTCTCATATCACCACCTCCTCTCCACCGCCCAGGCGTTTGCCAATACGCCGCATGGCATAAAGCCCAGCAAAGGTTGCCAGCAGCATCAAGATGGCGCCGGCGGCGCCGAGCGGCCAGTTGGAGCCACCCGAGAACTGGTTGGCGACCAGGTTGCCCAGCATCAACGCCTTGCCACCGCCCAGCAGCTCAGGGATCACATACATGCCAAAGGCCGGGATGGCCACCAGCACCACGCCCGCCAGCAGTCCCGGCAAGGTCTGCGGAAACACCGCGTGCCAGAAGGCCTTGATGGGCGTGGCGTAGAGATCCTGGGCCGCCTCGACCTGCGCCGTATCCAGTTTTTCAAAGGCGGCGTACAGCGGCAGCACCATAAACGGCAGGAAGTTGTAGACCAGGCCCAGGGTGACGGCGAAGTTCGACGGATACAGGCCCATGTTCGGGGCAATCAGTCCCAACGTTTCGGCGGCAGCCGACAGCGGCGTCCCCGGTGCCAGCAGATTCATCCAGCCAAAGGTGCGGATGACCTGATTGGTCCAGGACGGCACGACCACCAGCAGCAGCATGATCGGCCGCCAGCGAGCTCGACAGGTGGTGATGTAGTAGGCGATCGGATAGGCCACGACGACCACCAACCCTGTCGCCACCACGGTCTGCCACAGCGACCTCAACAGCGTATAGAGGTTGCCCGGGCTCCAGCCCAGAAAGCCGAATCCCGCCAGCTGGCGAAAGGACTCCAGCGACAATGGCATCTCGGGCAGTCCATAGGGCCCGTTGGTCATGAAGGCCACGCCCATCAGATAGGCACTGGGCAGCACCAGAAAAAGGATGATCCATGCAGCACCGGGACTGACGGTAAACAGCAGATGCCTAGTCTCGGTCACCATGGCTCGGCTACGGCCGAGCACAGCAGTATCGTTCATGCTCGGTCCCCTATGCAGCAACGGTCACAAGATCTTCAGCGGCCACCACCAGGGTCACCTCGTCATCCACCTCGGGCAGCCGGTGTCCACGGTTGTTGATCGTGGCCTGGATCGTGGCCGCGCCGACCGCCAGGCGAAACTCGGCGTGACTGCCCCGATACAGGCGTTCCACCACCCTGCCATGCAGGTGATTGGCGCCCTGCTGCGTTCCCGGCAGCACGTCCAGGGTTTCAGGGCGAATCAACAGCAGCTCATCGCTGCCCGCCGTGCCCGGTTCGAGCACCAGTTCGCCCAGCTCGGTGGTCACCCGATCCCCCTGCCGGCGGCTGATGGGATAGAGGTTGTCATGTCCCATAAAGCGCGCCACAAACGCATTGACGGGCCGTTCGTAGACATCACGTGGAGGCCCCACCTGCTGGATCGTGCCTCCGTTGAGCACGGCGATACGATCGGACATGACCATTGCCTCGTCCTGATCGTGGGTCACGAACACAAAGGTCATGCCCAGCCGCTTCTGGACCCTCAGTAATTCCACCTGCAGCTGGCTGCGCAAGCCCGCATCAAGCGCCGACAGAGGCTCATCCAACAGCAGTACATCCGGCTCGCACACCAGCGCTCGAGCCAGGGCAATGCGCTGACGCTGGCCGCCCGACAGCTGATCGATACGCCGGTCGATGAGATCCCCCAGCTGGATAAACTGCGCAATACGCGCCACCCGCTCTTCCCGCTGCTGACGATCGACACCCCGCATCTTGAGGCCAAAGGCCAGGTTCTCGCGCACGGAAAGGTGCGGAAACAGGGCATAGGACTGGAACACCGTATTGACGCTGCGCTGGTGGGGCGGCACGTCGGTGACATCACGCTGACCGATGGTCAGACGTCCATCATCGGCTTCTTCCAGGCCCGCGAGGATCCGCAGCAGGGTTGTCTTGCCACAGCCAGACGGCCCCAGCAGGGTAAAGAACTCTCCCGCCTGAATAGTGAGATCAACGCCATCAAGGGCCACGGTGCTGTTGCCGAAGCGCTTGTGCAGTCCCTGCATATGGATCGACGAGGCGCTGCGCTCTGGTCCGCCGTCTGCGGGCCGGTCGTGCTCTGAAGGACCATGCTCTGACAGCTCGTGCTGTGACGAACCGTGCGGTTGTGCAACATGCTCAGCCTCGCCGGAGTCCGCGGGCGTAGCGCTGGAATCACCGGCATGCTGGGTCGCACGCTGAGCGGAAGGTATCTCGGTCATAGGGGGGATCCTCGTCATGGTCGGCACATCAGTGAAACGCTGCGGTCGTTGAAGCGTGACCGTGCGTTGCTACAGCCGATCGCGAAGCTTGTAGAAATGTGTGGCGAGCAACAACAGCGGCGTCCTCAAAAGACGACCGCCAGGGAAGCGGCGATGGGGCATGGCAGCAAAGACATCGAAGCGCTCGCTCTGGCCGGCAATCGTTTCCGCCATCAGCTTGCCAGCGAGGCCGGCCATGGCCATGCCATGTCCAGAGTATCCTTGCGCGTAGTAGACGTTGGCCGCTACACGCCCGAAGTCCGGCGCCCGGTTGAAGGTGATGGCGACGTCGCCACCCCAACGGTAGTCGATCTGAACATCGTTGAGCACGGGAAACAGACGCCGAATCTTGCCATCAATGCGCGCCTCGAGCCCACGTGGAGGGCGCCCATCGTAGCTGACCTCGCCGCCATAGATCAGGCGACGGTCCGCCGACAGCCGATAGTAATCCAGCACAAAGTTGGCATCGGACAGCGCATCGTTACGGGGCAGCACCAACGCGGCCTGCTCTTCACTCATGGGCGCGGTGGCAATCATGTAGTTGGCGCAGCGCATGACCCGCCCGCTCAGGCGGGGCAGCAATGCGTCGCCGTAGGCATTGGTCGCGACCACCACGCTGTCGGCGGTGACCTGCCCCTGTGGCGTGAGCACCCGCGCTGGGGTGCCCTGCTCGATCGACGAGACCGGACTGAAACCGTGGAAGACGGCCCCGGCCTGCTGCGCTGCACGGGCGAGACCCAAGGTGTAGTTGAGGGGATGGAGATGGCCCGCTTCCGACTCCCACAGGGCGGCCGGATAGGCGTCGGTCACCACATGCTCCTTGAGTGCGGCACCCTCGCGCCATTCAAGCGCACGGTAATCGTACTTCCGTGCCATGGTGTCCTGGTGCTCGCGCAGCTCGCGAACGTGGCGCGGTTTCACCGCTGCATGCAGGTAACCCCAGGCAAGCTCGCAAGGAATGTCATGCTGCTTAATGAGGTCAGCGGTCAGACGAACCGCCTCGCGACTCATCTCCCAGATATCCCGTGCAGCCGATAGCCCAAGGGCTTGCTCCACGGTACTCATGTCGGTGCCAAGCCCCGGCAGGATTTGCCCGCCACTGCGACCAGAGGCGCCGTAGCCGACCTCCTGAGCGTCCAGGACCACCACCTTGTAGCCACGCTCGGCCAGATGAAGTGCTGTCGAGCAGCCGGTAATACCCCCACCGACCACACAGACGTCCGCATGCACCTGGCCTTCTAGTGCCGGTGTCGGCGCCAGCTCCACCTTGATGGAGTCACGGTACCAGGAGGCCGCCGCGGACGAGGAAGAATCTGTCATGGGAGAATCCGTGTTGGTTGCGTAAACGCTTGTTGTTATCGAATCTCACACCTTTTTAGCAAGGTGATGACGACAGTGTGCCATTTTTTCGCCACCTGGCGTCAAGTATCCAATAACACAAACCTACTAACCCTAAGGTCAGTAATTCCTAACGCATGGCCATCCTGATGGCCTTGACGAACATGTCTCCAGCTACGACACCTAGACTTTGCGCTTCTGGCTTCATATCGTCCCGGACGACCAAAAGACATCGTTAACGCGTCGGTCATACTGTTATGCAGCTGGCAGAACTTAGCACCATCAAGGTAAAAAAACTCGACACCTGGTCCAGGCCCAATACGCTCACATCGCCGTCATCAACGATGAGCGACGAAGCAGACTAGCAGAAATACGCGAGCACACAACGCACGCCATCATCAGGGCTCTCGCGCTGATTGGGCTTCGTGTCCCAACGCCTCCAGAAAGACTTCCAGCACGCGATGCGGACGCCGATCACGGCGAGTGATGGCGACGAACGGCGTCTCGTACGCGGCCTGCGCCGGGCAAAGCTCACGCAGCCGCCCCTGGGCCACCCAGATCTGGGCATGGTGATCTGGCAAGTATCCCAGGTAGGCCCCGGTGAGGATCAGAAAGGCCGCACCCTCGCGATCGGATGCGGTGGCACTGGCCTTGAGCCCCTGATGGCGCTCGCGACCGTCATCCGGGAGTGGGTAGGAAGGCACCACCGCGTCCCAGTCGGTGAGTGCGTCCAGTGCCACGTCTTTTGCGTCGAACAAGGGGTGCCCTCGACCGCAGTAGAGCCCGGAACGCTCGCTGTAGAGCGCATGACTGTCGAGACTGGTGGGAAGATTGACCGCCGGAACCACCCCCACATGCAGGCGGCCATCCAGCACTCCCCTGGCAATCTCTCCCGGGGGATCCATATGCATATTGATGCGCACATCGGGGCCCTGGGCCTTGAGGCTGGCCAGGGCATGGGTGATGCGCATCTCAGGCGAGCTGACCAGCGTGTCCGTAATGCCGATATTCAGCTCACCACGAAGGCTGTGATGCAGCGCATTCACCTCGGTGCGAAAGGCTTCGAGCCCCGACAGCAGACGTCGAGCCCCTTCCAGAACCTCGCGCCCCTCCTCGGTCAGCGCAAAGCCGCCTCGCCCCCGGCGACAGAGTTTGAGCCCAAGACGCTTTTCCAGATCCCCCATGTGCAGACTGATGGCCGACCGACTGATGCCAAGCTCGCTCTCGGCAGCGGAAAAGCCGCCGCACTCGGCCACTGCCTTGAACACCCGCAGCAGGCGGATATCAAAATCCGTGACTGGCCGCTGTCGGCTCACGGCGTCTGCTCTTGCGGCTGAGACTCGGTGGGACGCTGGCGGCACTCAGGACAGTGAGGGTCGCGGCTCAGCCGGTAATGACGCCACTCACCGGACAGGCCATCAAAGGTAGCAAGTCCCTGGTGCGACTGCCCCGCTCCCGCCAGCAGCTTGACCGCCTCAAGGGCCTGAAAACAGCCGATCACCCCTACCAGGGGGGAAATCACGCCACTCTCGGCGCAGGATAGTGCCTCATCCTGCTGGTCGTCCTGGGGGTAGAGGCAGGCGTAGCAGGGACTCTGCTCCTGGCGCGGATCAAATACCGCCAGCTGGCCAGAGAACCGAATCGCCGCCCCGGACACCAGCGGGACGCCGGCCGCCACGCTGGCGGCATTGACCGCATAGCGACTGCTGAAACGATCGGTGCAGTCCACGATGACGTCGACCTTGCTGGCCAGGGCAGCGAGGGCGGCGGTATCGAGATGCTGCTCGACGATATGCACCTGACAGCCCTCGTTGAGCGCCGTGGCAGCCTCTGCGGCAGAGCTCGCCTTGTTGCGTCCCAGGTCTGCCTGACGATGGGCGATCTGGCGCTGCAGATTGGACAGCTCGACACTATCGGCATCGGCGATGGTCAGCTCGCCGACCCCGGCCGCGGCCAGGTACAGCGCCACCGGAGACCCCAGCCCTCCCGCCCCGACGACCAAGGCATGGCTGCCGAGCAGGCGCTCCTGCCCTTCGATATCGACCTGAGGCAGCATGATCTGGCGGCTGTAACGCAGCAGTTGCTGATCATTCATGGCGCGGTCACTTGTCCTCGAATTCTGCGATGTCCGGCACATGCAGGGCGAAGTCTTCCTTCACCTCCTCCATGACCACGTAGCTCTTGGATTCCTTGACTCCGGGCAGCGTCAGGACCACATCCCCCAGCAGCTGGCGATACGCCGACATTTCCGGAATCCGGCACTTGAGAATGTAGTCGAACTGACCGGAGACCAGGTGGCACTCCTGGATCTGGGGCAACTTTGAGACCGCCCGGCGAAACTCATCGAAGACGGCGGGAGACTGCGTCTCCAGACTAATCTCCACAAAGACCAGCAGGTTGGCCTTGAGCATGCGCGGATTGAGAATGGCCTTGTAGCCGCGGATAACGCCGGAGCGCTCCAGGCGCTTGACCCGCTCCAGGCAGGGCGTGGTGGACAGCCCTACCTGAGCGGCGAGGTCCACATACGACACACGGGCATTGTCCTGAAGGCAGCGAAGGATCTTGAGATCAATACGATCAAGGGAACGGTTCTTGATTTTCATTGTGGTCCTGATGATCTAGCGGCAGGGACAGTGAGCTGGAAAGATCGACCAAAAAAGACCTGACAAAGAGGCATTTCACAACAATCTCTCGCGCCCCGCCGCGCGGTGGCAACGTATTTTTCTGATTATCAGTATCACAGCCCTCTGACGGACTCCACCCCGAGGTTCAACGCAGCGGCCGCTTCAGCGCACCACTATCCCCGTGGAAACCGCCGTCATTCGCGCCTGTCCTGCCGCTGGGTCCAAGCAGGGCGGAGAGCTACGGCAACCACTGCCCAAGCGTCACTCGCGAGTGTCCCGCCAGATCCCGAAGACTGCTGGCATTGGCATAGCCCAGTGCGATCAACTGGTCGCGCACCGCCGTCGCCTGGTCGAAGCCGTGCTCCATCATCAACCAGCCTCCAACCGTGAGGTGCTCTCGCGCCTGGTCGGCAATGGTGAAGAGGTCCGCTAATCCTCGGTCGGCGGCCACCAGCGCCGAAGCCGGTTCATAGCGCACGTCTCCCAGGTCCAGATGAGGATCATCCGGATCAATATAGGGAGGATTGGAGGCAATCAGATCAAAGCGCTCACCCGCGACAGCCGTAAACCAGTCGCTCTGCTGAACGCGGACCTGCAGTCCATGACGACGCGCATTGCGCCGCGCCAGCGCCACGGCATCCACAGACAGGTCTACCGCGGTGACATGCCAGGCCGGGCGCTCGCTGGCAACCGCCAGGGCGATAGCCCCGGTACCGGTGCCCAGGTCGAGAAAACGGCCGACGTCAGCCTGCGCCTTTTCCAGCGCCGCCGTGACCAGGGTTTCGGTATCGGGACGGGGGATCAGCGTGCTGGGCGCCGTCTCCAGCGTCAGTCCCCAGAACTCTCGCTCGCCGGTCAGGTAGGCCACCGGGGTGCCCTGGGCGCGGGCAGCGACCAGAGCCTCGAAGCGCGCCCTTGCCAGCGGTTCCATGGGGCGGTCGCCCCAGGTGTAGAGCCAGGTGCGATCGACCCCAAGCACCTTCATCGCCAGCACTTCCGCATCCAGCCGCGCAGTGGGGCTGCCAGCGGAGGCTAGCCTCGCGCCCGCGCGGCCCAGCAACAGGTCGATGCGCATCAATGCTCCTGCTGCAGCGCTGCCAGCTGTTCCGCCTGATACTCATGGATCAGCGGCTGGATCACCTCATCCAGCCCTTCACCTGACACCACCTCACCGAGCTTGTAGAGCGTCAGGTTGATGCGGTGGTCGGTCACCCGCCCCTGGGGGAAGTTATAGGTGCGAATGCGCTCACTGCGATCCCCCGACCCGACCAGCGAACGGCGGGCATCGGCCTGCTCCTGCCGCTGACTGTCCTGGGCGGATTGCTTGAGCCGGGCGGCCAGCAGTGACATAGCCTTGGCGCGATTCTTGTGCTGACTGCGCTCTTCCTGACACTCCACGACCACGCCGGTGGGCAGGTGGGTGATACGGATGGCGGAGTCGGTGGTGTTGACGTGCTGACCACCCGCACCGCTGGAACGAAAGGTGTCGACGCGAAGATCGGCAGGGTTGATATCGATATCGGAGACCTCGTCCGCCTCCGGCATCACCGCGACGGTGCACGCCGAGGTATGGATACGCCCCTGGGATTCGGTGGCGGGAACTCGCTGAACGCGATGGGCCCCGGACTCAAACTTGAGCCGTGCATAGACCCCCTCACCCTTGACCCGCGAAATGATTTCCTTGTAACCGCCCTGCTCACCGTGGCTGGCGCTGACCACTTCGACCTTCCACCCCTGGTTTTCGGCGTAGCGGGAGTACATGCGAAACAGGTCACCGGCAAACAGCGCCGCTTCGTCACCGCCGGTGCCGGCACGCACCTCGAGAAAGACGTTACGTCCATCATCAGGGTCCTTGGGCACCAGCAGCTGCTTCAGCTCGACCTCGAGCGCCTCGAGTCGCTCAAGCCCTTCTTCGCGCTCCAGCTGAGCCAGCTCACGCATATCGGCGTCGGCGTCTTCGGCCATCTGCTCGGCAGTGGCCACATCCTCTTCGATGCTGCGATAGCGCTGCCAGGCCTCGACCAGAGGCTCAAGCTCAGCGTATTCACGAGAGTAGTCACGAAAGCGAGCCTGGTCGCTGATCACATCGGGCTCTGCCAGCAGGGCAGAGAGTTCCTCGAAGCGGTCGACGAAGGCATCGAGGCGCTCACGCAGGGAAGCTTTCATCGGTTATTCCTTGAAATCATGTAAGAGGGAGCAGCACACCCGACAGCCGCAGGCCGTGCTGAGCGCATCAGCCCGGCGAATGGGACTCGCCCAGCAGCAGCTCCACAGCAGCATCCATCAGCTCCTGGCGCTCGTCGGCAGCCGCGCCTCGCAGCGCCAGGGTCGGCTGGTGCAACAGGCGATTGGTCAACTGGTGGGCCAGCCGCCGAACCACGGCCTCAGGGTCTTCCCCCTTGGCCAGCCGCTCCAGGGCCTGAGCCTGGGCCTCATCGCGCAGCGCCTCGCCCTTGGCACGCACGTCACGAATCACTTCACCGGCGCCACGAACGCGGCGCTCCTTGTGCCAGTGGGTAACGCCATGCTCGATCAGCGATTCTGCCTGATCCGCGGCCACCTGCCGGTGGCGGCGATTTTCCTCGATGACCTCCTGCAGGTCATCGACGGTATAAAGGAAGATATCGGACAGGTCCCCCACCTCGGGCTCAATGTCCCTCGGCACCGCGATGTCCACCATGAACACGGGGCGATGACGGCGACGCTTCAGCGCCCGCTCCACCATCCCCTTGCCCAGTATCGGCAGCGGCGCCGCCGTGGAAGAGATCACGATGTCGGCATGTTCCAGCGCCTCGGGAATTTCATCGAGGCTGATGGCGGTGCCACCCAGGGCACCGGCCAGCACGCTGGCGCGCTCGCGGGTGCGATTGGCCACGGTCAACTGCTGCACCCCCGCCTCATGCAGATGGCGGGCCACCAGCTCGGTGGTCTCGCCCGCCCCGATCAGCAGCGCTCGGGCGCGACCGAAATCATCGAAAATGCGACTGGCCAGACTGACGGCGGCATACGCCACCGACACCGGGTTCTCACCGATGGCCGTCTCGGTACGCACCTGCTTGGCGACGGCAAAGGTATGTTGAAACAGTCGCTCGAGCTCTCCCCCCAGCCCCTGCGCCTCGCGCGCCGCCTGATAGGCGTCCTTGATCTGCCCCAGAATCTGAGGCTCACCCAGCACCATGGAATCGAGACCTACCGCCACACGCATCAGGTGTCGGGCGGCATCCCCATCCAGATAATGGTAGGCGCAGTGCAACAGCTCTTCTCGGGGTAGAGCGTGAAACCGGCTGAGCCAATCAAGTACGTCGGACTCGCCGCGAGCATCGGTGACGCAGTACAGCTCGGTACGGTTACAGGTCGACAGCACCGCCGCTTCGTGCACACCAGGCAGCGCGCGCAGCTCGTTGAGCGCCAGCGTCAGCTGCGAGGGGCCAAAAGCCACCTTTTCGCGCACCTCGATGGCGGCGGTTCGATGATTGATGCCAAGGGCGAGCAGGGTCATGCGTTCGACGTCTTCATCAGCGGGTGTCTGGGGTGGTCCAGTGAACCACTCCTGCAAGGCGCCCTATCCTACCATAGGGTGTGGCGAGCTCGCTCCCTTGTCGCCGCCTTAAGGTATTGACCTTTGCCAAGAGACGCCAAGCCGTTATGCTGGGATTCCTGATGGAAAAGATGATGCCTCAATGCCTTCGAACGCGCGCCAAGGAATGCCAGTCCGCACCCTGCTTGCCCTGTCGCTGACAGCGTGGCTTGCCGGCTGCCAAAGCGTCTCCTATAGCCCCAGCGGCAGCGCCTATGACATGGCATCCGACGACCCGATGGCGGGCGCTCCCCCGATCACCCGGGGGCTCGACGCCGAAGGCCTGTCGACCCTGTTGATCGCGGAGATGGCTGGCCAGCGCGGCGACTATCGTCGAGCCACCGAAGGCTATCTGGCCGCCGCCGAACGCTATCGCTCGCCGGCCCTGGTCGAGCGCGCCACCCTGGCGGCACGCTTTACCGACGATACCGCCTTGATCGAACGCGCAGCGCGCCAGTGGCAGTCGGTCTCTCCAGAAGCCCCGGTGGCGGCTCAGATTCTCGGCAACCTGGCGGGCAGCCGCGGCAACTGGACAGAAGCGCTGCAGCAGCGGCTGATCGCCCCCGGGGAAGACGACATTACTCGCTTCGTCGACACCGCCCTGTCCAGCGGCGCCGATCCTCAGGCGCTGGCGGCAGAATTGAACGAGGCGTTGACCACCGGTCAGCGCGACGCGCGCCAACGGGACGACCTGCAGCTGGCCTTGGCCCTGACCGATTCCGCCGCGGGCAACCACGACGCGGCACAGCGGCGAATTGCCGCACTCGAGGCCAGCAGTCGTAACAGCACCCAGGGACTGCTGGCGGAATCACGCATCGCTCTGGATGCAGGCCGCTACCAGCAGGCTCGCAGCACCGCGCGCCGCGGCCTTGACCAGTCACCGGAAGATCCTCGCTTCCTTCTTCTTATGGCGCGAGCCGATATCCGTCTGGGCAACCTGACCTCGGCCGAGGGGAACACCGACACGCTGCTGGATACCCGCGGCGATAACCCGCTGCTGCGGGTCGGCCTGGCCCAGCTCTACCTGGAAGAAGGCCATCGCGCGCCGGCCCGACGTCTGCTGCTGCCGCTGGTCGATGACCCTCAGGCGCCCAGCGCCCTCTATTTATTACTCGGCAGCATCGCCGAGCAGGAAGGCGACGTCGATAACGCCCTGCTGTACTACCGGCGTGTCCCCCCTGGGCCCGACTTCCTGCTGTCCCGTCAGCGGGCGGCCAGCATGCTGATCGAGGCCGATCGACTGCTGGATGCGCGCGCGTTCCTGCGGGTCGAACGCCTGCGCCACGATGAGGCCTACACCGGCCTGGTGGTCACCGAAGTCCAGCTGCTCGACCAGCAGGGCATGAATGCCCAGGCAGAGACATTGCTCAATCGCGAACTGACCCGCACACCGGAAGACGGTGACCTGCGCTACTTCCGCGCCATGCGCGCCTGGACCGAGGGAGACATGGACACCTCGGAACAGGATCTACGCACTCTGGTCGAACAGCAGCCGGACAATGCGGTCGCCCTCAATGCCCTTGGCTATACCCTGGCAGATGCAGGCGACCCTGATGACTTCGCCGAGGCAAGGCGACTGATTCAGCGCGCCTACGACCTGTCGCCGGACAATCCGGCGATTCTCGACAGCCTGGGCTGGATCGCCTATCGCGAAGGCAAGCCTGAGGTCGCGCTACCCTGGATTGAACAGGCCTGGCGTCAGATTCCAGACCAGGAAGTGGCGGCCCACCTGATTGAGGTGCTGTGGGATCTTGGCGAGCGCGAACGCGCCCGCGACCTGCTCAAGCAGGCGCAGGAACGCTTCGAGGAGCGCCCGCTGATTGTCGACCTGCTGGATCGACGGCCTGAAATTGCCCCCTGACAGTACCAGGCGTCTGCCGGGTAGGTGACCGCCCTCCCCCGCAACGCTCTACCTTTATTCTCATAGTGTGTCTCCCGATGACCCGCAAGGACCCCGCGATGATGCCTTCTCTACGACTTCCCGCTATCGCCCTTAGCCTTTCTTTATTGGCTGGCTGCGCCACCTCCCAGAGCGTGACCGAGCCGCGCACCGAGCGCGAATCCGGCGACTGGGAAGCGCAGCTGTCCCAGGTGGAAGCCTTTACCGCCTGGAACCTGACCGGCAAGGTGGGACTGCGCACCCCTGAAGACTCCACCAGCGCCAACCTGGACTGGCGCCAGACGCCCTACCACTACCGCCTGCTGGTGACGGGACCGATGGGCGCCGGTCGCAGCACCCTGGAAGGCCGTGACGGCCGCGTCTCGTTGACGACCAGCGAAGGGCGCTTCGAGGCCGACAGCCCCGAAGCCCTGATGGAACAGCGCCTGGGCTGGTCACTGCCGGTGTCCAGTCTGACCGACTGGGTAAGAGGACTGCCCGCCGACAACAGCGACCACCGCATGACAGAAGATGAGCTCGGCTTTCCGGCCACCCTGGAACAGGACGGCTGGGAGATTGACTATCGTGGTTGGGAAGATGTGTCTGGTACCTGGCTGCCGCGCCGGCTGGTCATGACCTACGACGACCTGCGCGCCACCCTGGTGGTCAATCAGTGGCAACCCCTCGAGGAATGACGCGCACTTTACTTACGCCATGACGCAAACCATCACTCACGCCATCGCTCGGCCTGTCACCAGGGCAGTCATGCGGGCAGTCATTCCAGCAGTCATTCGAGCAGCCGCGGCTGCTCGACGGCACGACCAGTAAAGGCAACATGGCCATGCCCCAGCCACCCACCGCCGCAGCGCGGCTGACCTTGCCCGCCCCGGCGAAGCTAAACCGCATGCTGCATATCGTCGGCCGTCGAGCCGACGGCTATCACGAGCTGCAGACGCTGTTCCAGTTCCTCGACCATGGCGACGACATTACCATCGAGCTGCGCGAGGATGGCCAGCTGGTGCTGGACAGCGCTCTCGACGGTGTTGCTCCCCAGGACAACCTGGTGTGGCGCGCCGCCAGGCACCTGCAACAGTCCAGCGGCTGCCACCTCGGCGCTACGCTCTCGGTAACCAAGCGGCTGCCCATGGGGGGTGGCCTGGGCGGCGGGAGCAGCGATGCTGCCAGCGTGCTGGCAGGACTCAACCATCTATGGGGTCTGGGCATCCCTCGCCCGCAGCTGGCTGAGCTTGGGCTCAGCCTCGGTGCCGACGTTCCGGTCTTCGTCAACGCCCACGCCGCCTGGGCCGAGGGCATTGGTGAGCGCCTGATCCCGGTGGACCTCGATACCCCCTGGTTTGTGGTCGTGCACCCCGGTATCAGCGTATCGACCCCCGCGGTCTTCACTGCGCCAGAATTGACACGGAACACCCCCGCCATTACCATGGCGCGCGCACTCAAGGGGGGAGCGTCGAGCTGGCGCAACGATTGCGAAGACACTGTCAGGCAGCGCTATCCTGACGTGGCTCGTGCCTTGGACTGGCTGAACACCCGGGCGCCGTCGATGTTGACGGGTACCGGGGCATGTGTTTTTGCCCGTCTGACGTCGGAAGCCGACGCGGTGGCGCTGCTTGGAGCAATAGAGCAGCAGCAACCGGACTGGCACGCCTTCAAGGCCAAGGGCCTGAATCGATCGCCTCTCCTCGACGCCCTGCCCGATGATTGAGGCAGGACGTTATTGCTGGGGTATCGCCAAGCGGTAAGGCACCGGTTTTTGGTATCGGCATGCGGAGGTTCGAATCCTCCTACCCCAGCCAACTTCCTTCTGAGTCCTGGACTCACTCCCCCAGACTCACACTGAAGACCCAACACAGCAAAGGTGGCTGCGCGTGTCAAAATTGATGGTTTTCGCCGGGAATGCCAACCCCGAACTCGCCCGTAAGGTCGCCGAGAGCCTGGACAGCCGGCTTGGCAATGCCACGGTCGGTCAGTTCAGCGACGGAGAGGTCGCGGTCGAGATCAACGAGAACGTGCGCGGCAAGGATGTCTTTGTCCTGCAGTCCACCTGTGCACCGACCAACGACAACCTGATGGAACTGATCCTGATGGTTGACGCCCTGCGCCGGGCCTCCGCTACCCGTATCACGGCAGTGGTGCCCTACTTCGGCTACGCCCGCCAGGATCGCCGCGTGCGCTCTGCCCGTGTACCGATCTCGGCCAAGATCGTCGCCGACATGATGGTCAAGGCGGGCGTTGACCGGGTGATGACCATGGACCTGCACGCCGATCAGATCCAGGGCTTCTTCGATGTTCCGGTCGACAACGTCTACGGTTCACCGATCCTGCTCGACGACATCGAGCGCCAGAACTACGACGATCTGGTAGTGGTCTCCCCCGACGTTGGCGGCGTTGTCCGCGCACGTGCCATCGCCAAGCAGCTGAACGCTGATCTGGCGATCATCGACAAGCGTCGTCCCCAGGCCAACCAGGCCCAGGTGATGCATATCATCGGTGATATTCAGGACCGCACCTGTGTGGTCGTGGACGACATGATCGACACCGCTGGCACCCTGTGCAAGGCCGGTGAGGCCCTCAAGGATCACGGCGCGCGCCGTGTGGTGGCCTATGCCACCCACCCGATCCTGTCTGGCCCTGCGGTGGACAACATTTCCGAGTCGGTTCTGGACGAGGTCGTGGTGGCAGACACCATCCCGCTGTCCGAAACCGCTCGTCGCAGCGGGCGTATTCGCCAGCTGAGCGTGGCCGGCCTGATCGCGGAAGCGATTCGCCGTGTCAGCAATGAAGAATCCGTCAGCGCGATGTTCCACTGAGCCTGCGAAAGGCCAGCACATTGCGCGGGTAACGCGCCCCGGTCTCCGGGGCACCTGGAACCATCGAGGTCTGGTCGCGGGCTCGGTGGCTTCCTTACTTTTAGCCAAGAGGCAAATCCATGTCTGACTACAAACTTACCGCCAACGTTCGTAACGACCTGGGGAAAGGTGCGAGCCGCCGCCTGCGTCGTGCGAACCAGCAAGTGCCTGCCATCATCTACGGTGGCGAGAAGACGCCGCAGCCCATCGCTGTGGACAAGACCGCCTTCTACAAGGCCTTGGAAGAAGAAGCCTTCTTCTCCTCTGTCATCACCCTTGAGGTAGATGGCAAGGCCCAGCAGGTTGTCGTGCGTGACCTCCAGCGTCACCCGTACAAGCCGCTGGTGACCCACGCTGACTTCCTGCGTGTCGATGCGACTCACGAGATCACCATGCGCGTACCGCTGCACGTGGTCGGTCAGGACGAGTCCAAGGCGCTCAAGGAGCAGGACGGTGAACTGCACCAGCTGGCCAACGACGTTGAAATCAGCTGCCTGCCGAAAGATCTGCCTGATTACCTCGAAGTCGACATCTCCGGCCTGGAGCTGGGCAGCACTCTGCACCTGTCCGACCTCAAGGCGCCGGCTGGCGTCACCATCGTCGAGCTGACCTACGGCGAAGATCATGACCAGGCCATCGTCAACGTGACCAAGGCCAAGGCCATGCAGTCCGACGAAGAAGCTGCCGAGGACGAAGCTGCCGCCGCTGATGCCAGCGCCGACGCTGCCGAGGAAGCGAAGAACGAAGGCGAAGAAGGCGACAAGGAGTAATCCCTGTCCGCTTGATTCAAGGGCCACTGCGGTGGCCCTTTTCGTTTTCATCGATCGCTTTGCCCAGCGTCGCGCCGCCGAGGCCCTGAGCAAAGCGCTTGCCCGCACCGCGGCCGGAGACATGAGCATGACACGGATCAAGGCACTGATTGGCCTGGCCAATCCCGGCGCCCAGTATGAGGCGACCCGCCACAACGCTGGCGCATGGCTGGTAGAGGAAGTGGCCCGCCAGGCGTCTGCCGAGCTACGCCCGGAAAAGAAGTTTCTTGGGCTTTATGCCAAGGCCCTTGTGGAAGGACAAGACCTGCACCTGCTGGTACCGACGACCTACATGAATCGCTCCGGCGCCGCCGTGGCCGCCCTCGCCAATTTCTTCAAGCTGGCCCCTGACGAGATGCTCGTCGCCCATGATGAACTCGACCTGCCCCCTGGCAGCGCCCGCTACAAGCAGGGCGGCGGCCACGGTGGACACAACGGCCTGCGCGACATCATCAGCGCACTGGGCAATGACAAGTCGTTCCATCGTGCGCGCATCGGCATCGGCCATCCGGGCAGTGCCAATCTGGTCACCAACTACGTGCTTGGCCGTCCCGGCAAGAGCGAGCGAGAGGCGATCGACGGCGCGCTGATCGAGTGCCTGGCGACACTGCCCCAGGCCCTGGCGGGCGACTGGGCCAAGGCGATGAATCGCCTGCACAGCCATTCGGCCTGACGACAGACTCCTGCGGCAGCGCTCAGCGGGTCGAGACAGGCTGTCACTCTGCCACTCGACGTCATACACTGATGCGCTTTCTGCGATGACTCGACTTCCTTCACCTTATTTCAGGAATCACCCATGGGATTCAACTGCGGCATCGTTGGCCTGCCCAATGTCGGCAAGTCCACCCTCTTCAACGCCCTGACCAAGTCCGGCATCGACGCCGAGAACTTCCCGTTCTGCACCATCGAGCCCAATGTCGGCATCGTGCCGATGCCGGATCCGCGTCTCGATAAGCTGGCGGAGATCGTCAAGCCGGAGAAGGTCGTACCGACCACCATGGAATTCGTGGATATCGCCGGCCTGGTCGCCGGCGCGTCCAAGGGTGAAGGCCTCGGCAACCAGTTCCTCGCCAATATCCGTGAGACCCAGGCCATCGCCCACGTGGTGCGCTGCTTCGACAACGACAACGTCATCCACGTGGCCAACCAGGTCGATCCGGCGGCGGATATCGAGACCATCAACCTGGAACTGGCCCTGGCCGACCTGGATACCGTGGAAAAGGCCATCCAGCGCCTGGTTCGCGTGGTCAAGGGCGGCGACAAGGACGCCATCGCCACCAAGGCGGTGCTCGACCGCATCCAGCCTCACCTGGCAGAAGGCCAGCCGCTGCGCAGCTTCGATCTCTCTGACGACGAGAAGAAGCAGATCAAGAGCTTTGGTTTCCTGACGCTCAAGCCCACCATGTACATCGCCAACGTCAACGAGGATGGTTTCGAGAACAATCCTTACCTCGACGTGGTGAAGGGGATTGCCGAGGCGGAAGGCGCGGTAGTGGTGCCTGTGTGCAACCAGCTCGAGGCAGAGATCGCCGAACTCGACGACGAGGAACGTGAGATGTTCCTGGCCGAGATGGGCATGGAAGAGCCCGGCCTCGATCGCGTGATTCGCGCTGGCTACGCGCTGCTGGGTCTGCAGACCTACTTCACGGCGGGTGTGAAGGAAGTGCGTGCCTGGACCGTCAAGGTCGGCGCGACGGCCCCGGAAGGCGCTGGCGTCATTCATACCGATTTTCAGAAAGGCTTCATCCGCGCCGAAGTCGTGGCCTACGAAGACTTTGTCAGCCTCAAAGGTGAGCAGGGTGCGAAGGACGCCGGCAAGTGGCGCCTGGAAGGCAAGGACTACGTGCTGAAAGATGGTGACGTGGTGCACTTCCGCTTTAACGTCTGATCCAGGCGCGACACGCTTGGGGCTGAGCTGAGCGGGGCCCGCCACCACTCGCTGGTGTCGAAATGCAGGCCCGGCCAGCACGATGACCAGAACGGCACCGAGGTACGCCTCGGTGCCGTTTTTGGTAGCGCCAGAGCGAAACAGCGACTAACGAAAATCCCGCGACGTCACGCTCAGCGCCTTCCACCAGGCGCCGATATCCTCCAGGCGGCCAGCGATCACATGCACCACACTCCCCTCTCGCTCCAGGTGGCCGGTCACTCTCAGTATCTGCGCATTGAGTAACGCCTGACGTTGAGCCTTGGCGGTGTCTCGCCACACCACCACATTGATATTGCCGCTGTCGTCCTCGAGGGTCACAAAGGTGACACCTGAGGCCGTACCGGGCCGCTGCCGCGTGGTCACGAGCCCTGCCACCTGAACCAGGCAGCCGTGATCCACGGTCAACAGCTGCTGGGCGGTCAGACAGCCATCGAGCCCCTGCCGCTGCCCCGCCGTGGACTCACGCAGCAGCGCCATGGGATGGCGCCCAAGACTGAGCCCGAGGTGGCGATAGTCCGCCTCAAGGTCATCTTGCTCAAGGGGCGGCATCAACGCCGTGCTGTCGTCATCGAGCAGCTCGGTGTCCCCCAGGGCCAGGCCTGGCTGAGGCGCCAGCAGATCCCAGCGGGCCTGATAGCGGTGTCCCGACAGACCAGCCAGGGCACCCGCAGAGGCCAGCGCCTCCCAGTCCTGTGAGCGGATCGATACACGCCGGCGCACATCGGCAAGACGGGTAAAGGGGGATCGGTCACGCTCCTCCAGAAGCGCCAGCACTGCCTCCCTGCTGAGCCCCTTCACCAGATGCAACCCCAACCGCACCGCTGGCCCTGCGGGATGCACTGGCGCGTCCGCTGCCTCAGGGAGAGCCTCATCATCGACCTCCAGCGTCGACTCCCAGCGGCTTCGCAGCAGGTCTACCGGCCTCACCTGAACCCCATGGCGCTGAGCGTCCTGCAACAGTTGAGACGGAGAATAGAAGCCCATGGGCTGACTATTGAGCAGTCCACAGCAGAAGGCCGCGGGGTGATGGCACTTGAGCCAGGCGGACACATAGACCAGATGGGCGAAGCTGGCCGCGTGGGACTCGGGGAAACCGTACTGACCGAAGCCTTCTATCTGGCGACAGATGGCCGCCGCGAATTCGTCGGTGTAACCACGCTCGCGCAGGCCGGCGGTCAGCTTGTGCTGGTGCTCGGCGATGGTACCCGCCCGCCGCCAGGCCGCCATGGCGCGCCTGAGCTGGTCAGCCTCGCCACCGCTATAGCCCGCCGCCGCCATGGCGAGCTTGATGACCTGCTCCTGGAAGATGGGGACTCCCAGGGTTCGCTCTAGCACCTTTCTGACATCCGCGCTGGGGTACTCGACCTGTTCCAACCCGTCCCGGCGGCGCAGATATGGGTGGACCATGTCGCCCTGGATGGGCCCCGGCCTGACGATGGCAATCTCGATCACCAGGTCGTAGTAATTCTGGGGCTTTAGCCTGGGCAACATGTTCATCTGGGCACGACTCTCGACCTGGAAGACACCGATGCTGTCTCCACGGGACAGCATGCGATAGACCTCTGGATCTTCCCGAGGAATCGCCGCGAGCGCCTCGATGGGGGTAATGACCCGGTCACCGCCATGGTCAGATGGCGAGTCGCAGTTTTCCCGCCGGGCCTGTTGCTGGCTCTGTTTAAGTTCCTGGCTTTGTTTTGATGGCTGGCCCAGTAGGCCAAGGGTCTTGCGTATCGCGGTCAACATGCCCAGCGCCAGCACGTCGACCTTCAGCAAGCCCAGGCTCTCCAGATCGTCCTTGTTCCACTGAATCAGCGTGCGCTCCTGCATGGCGGCATTTTCCACCGGGACCAATTCATGCAGCGGACCCCTAGAAATGACAAATCCACCCACATGCTGTGACAGATGGCGTGGAAAGCCCAGCAGTTGCTCGACCAGCTCTACCAGGTGCTGACGAAGGCTGCGCGCGCCATCCTCGCTGCCCAGCTCGATCGATCCGGCCCCTGGGGAAGACGACGCCGTCACCGCGACGGACTGAGCGAGCTCCATGCGCAACCCGGCCAACCACGCCTGTTCGCCGTCACGTCGATCCAGTCGGCTGGCAAGCCAGCTCAGGTAGCTGGGCTGCAGCCCCAGCGCCCTACCCACGTCCTTCAGAGCGCTGCGAGGACGATAGCTGATCACCGTGGCGGCCAGCCCGGCTCGCTCCCGCCCATAGCGACGATAGATGTACTGGATCACTTCCTCACGCCGCTCATGCTCGAAATCGACATCAATATCCGGCGGCTCGTCACGCTCTTCGGAAATGAAGCGCTCGAACAGCAGCTGCACCTGGCGTGGATCCACCTCGGTAATGAACAGGCAATAGCACACCACCGAGTTGGCGGCGGATCCCCTGCCCTGACACAGGATGCCCTGTCCGCGGGCAAAGGCCACGATATCCTCGATGGTCAGGAAGAAGGGGGCATACTGCATCCGCTCGATCAGCGACAGCTCGTGCTGAATCTGCGCGGCAATCTCGACAGGCGTTCCATCCGGAAAGCGCTTGGCCTGTCCCTGCTCCACCTTGTGGACCAACCAACTCATGGGGGTATGGCCCTCGGGCACCAGCTCCTCGGGGTATTCATAGCGCAGCTGGCCAAGATCGAACTGGCAGCGCTCGGCAATGCGCACGCTCTCATCGAGCATGTCACGGCTAAAGCACTCGGCCAGGCGTGGCAGCGAACGCAGACAGCGCTCTGCATTAGGCTCGAGCAGGTAGCCCGCCTGCTGCACGCTGGTGCCATGACGCAGCGCCGTCAGCACGTCCTGCAGACGCTTGCGCGCAGCCTGATGCATCAGCACCCCACCGGCAGCGACCACGGGCAGCCCAAGACGTTTCGCCATGGTGACGGTGTGGTGGTGACGCACCTCTTCACCGGCATCAAAGTGGCGCAGCAGCATGACCCAGCTACGCCCTGGATAATGCTGCTTCAGCCAGGCCATGCGATAGGCGCAGCGATCGTCACTGCCCGCTGGGTCATACAGCAGCAGGCAATCCTCAAGCCCTGAGAGCTCCTCCCAGTCCAACCGATAATGGCCCTTGGGGGCCCGCCGTCGGGCCAGGGTGATCATCCGGCAAAGTTGCGCATAGCCCTGGCGATTCTCGGCCAGCACCACCACCGCCTGATCCTCAAAACGAAATTCCGCGCCGACTAGCAGAGTCATATCCAGATCGCGGGCGGCCTCCCAGGCGCGCACCACGCCGGACACGGAACATTCATCGGTGATAGCCAGCGCGCAATAGCCCAGGCAGGCCGCCTTCTCCACCAGCTCGTGGGGGTGAGAGGCCCCCTTGAGAAAGGTGAAGTTCGTCAGGCAATAGAGCTCCGCATAGGCCAGCGGCGGCGCCCCAGAGGCTGTATGGGCTGCAGGCGCTATCCGTGGGGCAGCGTGTTCCGATGAGGGCTCGCAGTGTTCAACCGAACCAGCCATGCAGCCACCATTGCCCGGTGTGGTCACGGAAGATCCAGCCACAGCGGGCATCGCCAAATCTCACGACGTAGTAATCCCGCCGGGCCGGGGCGGCGTCCCACCAGCCACTGGCCAGGCGCTCGGGTCCGGCAAGCCACTCAAGCTGTGACAGCGCTGCCGACGACATGGCCAGCGGGGTGGGCAGCAGCCAGGCAGGACGCGGGCCCTGGGGCAACACCTGCGCCGCTGCGCGGGTGCACCGCTCAAGCGTCGAGGCTCGCTCAGGGCGATGATCCTCGCGCCAGCGAGGCTGCATGACACTGTTCTGACCAAGCCGGGTTCGCAGGCGGCTGAACAGAGCATCGGCCGTTTCTCTGGGGGGCGCCGTATCGAACAGGTCCTGAGCGGGCTGCTCCTGCTGCGTGAGTTCACTGACCTCTATTCGCAGACGGCGCACTGGCGCATTGAGCTCACAGCGCTCCAGCCGCAACCGACATAGCTCGAGCCAGGCATAGGCAGACTGCTCTCCTCCGGCATGTCCCACCGAGATGTGCTGCTCTGCATCCCGCTGATACAGCGTCAGCTGCAGCGACAGCGCCTTGGCACAGCGCACATGCAGAAAGCCCTCCATTTCCATCAGCAGTCGCTTCAAGGGGAACAGCAGCGCAGGCGCCAATTCGATGTCATGGTTCAACTCGAGCTCACGCTCCAGCCGCGGTGGCGGCTCAAAGACGGGCAGCAGGTCAGGCACAGCACCGGTCAGCCGCTTGAGCCATTGGGTCAGATCGGGACCAAGTCGCGAAGCCAGAGATGCCGTCGGCAGAGCCAGCAGATCGCGAACACGCTGGAAGCCTAGCCCTTGCAAACGCGCCAATTGGGCACGCGGCAGCGCCAGCTGGGACAACGACAGCTGCCCCAGCCGCCGATGATGGCCATCAACATCGGCTCCAAGGCTCTGAGTACCATTGCCCCGAATACCAGTGCTCCGAACACCAGTGCTCCGAACATCAGTGCCCCGAACACCAGTACCCCGAACAGCGCTGTCCTCAACGTGTGGGCGGACGCCCCCCGCACGAGCCAGCAGCACCGCCGCCAAGGGCGTATGCCCCGTGGCGCAGACGAGTTCGAGCTCCAGACCGGCCAGCTCGCTCTCCAGCCTGGACCACAGCGCGGCGAGACCGCCGAAGTAATGGAGCATCGAGCCAATTTCCAGCACCACGCCCCGGGCAGGCTCGCCAGCGAGGCTAGGCTCGAAACTGACACGCGCGCTAAAACGCCCCACCCACAGGGCGAGCCCTTCCAGCCGCTGTCGACATGCGGCCGTGTCCGCCGTGAACAATTGCAGCTCAGGCTCCAGGCTGAGCGCCGTGCTCACGGTCATGCCGGGCCGCACTCCTTGACGCTGGGCCTTGCTGCATACCTGCTGGACACGCTCTCCATTGGCCGATACCAGCGCCTTGGGCTGCGTTTCGCCAAGAGCCACCACGTCAAGCTCAAAGCGAGGACCATGCAGGCACAGCCATAACCCCTTCATGGCGCCCCCCTGTTCACCGGTGACAGGGACGAGGTCGGCAGATCCAACGTGATCGTTTTTGCCGGTATGGCACCCTTGCGCTTGAAGGCCTCCACCTCAAGCCGACCATTAGCGCTGCCCCCCAGGCGCAAACGCCAGGGTGCAGCAGACCCTTGCTGGCCAAGCGATGCAGGGCGCAGCAATACGCCGACCCCGGTGCCCCCCGCCATCGCCAGTTGCAGGCGACGCAACCAGCTGCCCTGGAGGGCGCCAAACCAGCCAAGCACCAAGTCACAACAGCCACTTTTCACCACCTGTTCCATGGCCCACAGACGTTCTTTGGTGGTGCCTGTCTGAATGACATGGATCTTGGTGATACCGATGCCCGCCGCCTGCAGTGCCAGGGCATGAGGTATCCAAGGGGGATCCAGCAAGACAATCCGCTGGCTGCGGGTCATCAGTGGCGCCAGCAGGCGGATTTCACCGATACCGGGATGGTCAAGCAGCCACTCCATCAGGTCTCCACGGGGCCAGCCACCACCCATCACCTCATCCAGTGTCGCGAATCCGCTTGGCACGACCAGAGCATCCGCCTGAGAGGTCTCCCAGTCCCGCGCAGGATCACGGCCCGCGCGCCATAACGTTCCCCGTTGCATTAGTTGAGTGATGTCGACGGGGTGTGCTGCTGTCATGGCGCCCCCTCCTTGAAAGTGATGCGAGTCATGCTGAACAGAATACTGTCATTTTATACAGTATTTAAGGAATGCCAAGCGATGACGGCTTGAGACGTCGCCAAGACGTCAACGCAGTCAGCGTGACATGGGGTCTGTCGTCAGGGCTCAGCACTGCATAGGTTCCGCCGAGAAAGGCGGGACAAGAGGAGTAAGGTGAACACAGACCGTGACGCAGCTCACCGCAGCCTGGAAAAGACTGTGGAATAGTCGTGCGGAACATTTGCCTGCTGCCCGAAGGCGTACGCCAGTGACCACCACTCCCCTTCCCGCTTCCCCCGACCTTATGATGTCAGCGCTTGAGATCAGGGTGCAGGGCTGCGTTCAGGGCGTCGGGTTTCGCCCTTGGGTATGGCAGCTCGCCACCGCTATTGGCGTGACGGGGAATGTCCGCAATGATGGCCAGGGGGTCGTGATTCGCGCTCAGGGGTCCCCGGCGCAGTTGGCGACGCTGCTGACACAGCTCGACAGTGAGCCGCCACCGCTGGCGACCATCACAGGCATCGCATCGTCCGAGTTGCCCCCAGTGGAATCGATCACCGATTTCACCATCATCGACAGTCGGCCCGGACTAACTCGCACCGATATTGCGGCAGATGCCGCTGTCTGCGCCGCGTGCAAAGCCGAGATTCTCGATCCGATGCAGCGCCGCTCGGGCTATGCATTGACCAATTGCACCCACTGCGGCCCGCGACTGTCGATTATCCGGGCCATGCCCTACGACCGTGCCGCCACGACCATGGCGGCCTTCCCGCTTTGCGCCAGCTGCTGCCAGGAGTACCGTTCCCCTGCCGATCGGCGCTTCCACGCACAGCCCATCGCCTGCCCCGACTGCGGTCCACGGGTCTCGCTGGTGAGCCTTGATCGCGACCATGGTGTGCCCGCCACCGACCCGGAGAACCACGCTGCTAACTTTTATGGCAGCCCTGAAAGCAGCCCTGATGCCGATCCGATCATGGCCGCGGCAGAGCTGATCTGCGCGGGTCATATCGTGGCCATCAAGGGACTCGGCGGCTATCAGCTCGCCTGTGATGCCTCTCGAGAGGATGTGGTCGCACGACTGCGTCAATTGAAGCGTCGACCGACGCGGCCCCTGGCATTGATAATGGCGGATCTCGCGATGGTCTCCCGCTACTGCCACGTCAGCCCGCGGGAGGCCGAGGCGCTAGAGAGCCCGGCGGCGCCGATCGTCCTGCTGGAGCGACGCACGCCCATGTCTCCCAAAAGGCCTAGCCAGGCCCCCAACCTGGCTTTAGATATCGCCCCGAACCTAGTTCTAGATATCGCCCCGAATCCGGCTCCCGACATCGCCCCGAATCCGGCTCCCGACATCGCCCCGAACCTGGCTCCAGGCCTCGACCGGCTGGGGGTGATGCTGCCGTCCACGCCCCTGCACCTGTTGCTGTTTCGACATATCGACGTACCGCTGGTACTGACCAGTGGCAATGCCTCGGGCGAGCCGCAGCTGATCGATGATGCTCGTCTCAGCGATGCACTGGGGGCTATGGCCAGCCACGCCCTGAGCCATGATCGCGGTATCGCCAGGCGCGTTGATGACAGCCTGGTTCAGGACGCCGCGGGGGCCTTGCGCGTCCTGCGGCGGGCTCGGGGCTTCGCGCCAACGTCGCTGCCATTGCCGCCGGGGTTCGAGGATATTGGCCCTGGCCTCGCCCTGGGTCCAGAACAGAAAGCCACGTTCTGCCTGATCGATCGAGAACGCGCCATTCTGTCGCCCCATCAGGGTGACCTGGACGATCCCGCCACCCTGGATGACTTCGAGCATCATCTGCAGGATTTTCTGAAGCTCTACGATCATCGTCCTGGTTGGCTAGCCTGCGATCGTCATCCGGACTATCACACGAGCCACCTGGCCACAGCGCTGGCCGCTCGCGAGGGGCTGACGATAACCCAAGTCGGCCACCACCATGCCCATATTGCCGCCTGCCTGGGCGAACATGGCCGACCACTGTCTGCACCGCCGGTACTGGGTATCGCCCTGGATGGCCTCGGCCTTGGCCTGAATGGTGAGCTATGGGGTGGAGAGTGCCTGCTGGCGGACTACCAACAGTGTCAGCGCGTGGCAGCATTGAAGGCGGTGCCGATGCCCGGAGGCGCAGCCGCCGCCCGAGAACCCTGGCGCAATCTTGTCGCCCAGTGGTTCGCCGGCCCTGGCATTGACGCCTTGCTAGGAGGCTATCCCCAACTGGAGGTGGTCAAGCGGCTTGGCGGCATGCCCTTGCCAGCCATGGTTGCCATGCTAAAGGCAGGCCTCAACAGCCCCAAGGCGTCATCCTGCGGCAGGCTGTTCGACGCCGTCGCGGCGGCACTCGAGCTGAGCTTCGAGCACCAGCATCACGAAGGCGAAGCCGCCATGGCGCTGGAAACACTGGCTGCCAGGACACTGGCCCGCATGTCCGTGCACGACCTCAGCACCGACCCAGGCTATCCCTTCGACATGACCGTTTCTGACACTGGCGTCATGCTGCTGGACCCGGCCCCCCTGTGGCCGGCGCTATTTGATGATCTGGCCAGGGGCTGCGACCCGGCCCTCTGCGCAGCGCGCTTTCATCTGGGCCTGGCCACCGCCTTGGCTCGTGTCACCTCGACACTCTCGCAAGACCACCCTTTTGACACCGTGGCCCTGAGTGGTGGCTGCTTCCACAACCGTAGCTTGCTTGCGCTGGTCGAGCAGCGCCTTGGTGCGCTGGGCTTCAAGGTGCTGAGTCACCGCCAGGTACCGGCCAATGACGGGGGCATTGCCCTTGGCCAGGCGCTGATTGCCGCAGCACGTGCTCGCCGCCAGCACCCACCACGCTCGCCATTACACCCTTGTCTAGTGCCCGACGGCCATGACGACGACGCACAGGAGAGTACCCATGTGCCTGGGAATCCCGGGGCAGATCATCACGATCGATGATATCGACAACCGTCTGGCCACCGTGGACGTCAGTGGCGTCCGCCGCCAGATCAACATCGCCTGCATCATCGATGATGCCCATCCGCCCGAATCCTGCGTGGGAGACTGGGTGCTGGTACACGTCGGGTTTGCCCTGAACCGGATCGACGCTGCCGCCGCTGAACGTACCCTGGCGATGCTGGACATGCTCGGTGATACCCACGAACTCGATGCCTTGATCGACAGCCAGGAGAAGCGGCAATGAAGTTTATCGATGAATTCCGCGACCACACACGAGCCCGCCAGACCCTGGAGCACATCACCACGCTGGTCGAGAAGATCTGTCGTGATCGCCCTGCCCCCCTTCGCATCATGGAGGTCTGCGGAGGTCACACCCACGCGATCTTTCACTATGGACTGGAGGCGATGCTGCCCAAGCAGCTGGAGCTGATCCACGGCCCGGGCTGTCCGGTCTGCGTGCTGCCCATGGGACGCGTCGATGACTGCCTGGCGATCGCTGAACGCCCCGAGGTCATCCTGGCGACCTTTGGTGATGCCATCAGGGTCCCGGGCTCTCGCAAGAGCCTGCTTCAGGCCAAGGCCGAAGGCGCCGACGTGCGCATCGTCTACTCGCCCATGGATGCACTGGATCTCGCTATCCGCCATCCAGAACGGGAAGTGGTGTTCTTCGGCCTGGGCTTCGAGACCACGATCCCCTCCACGGCTCTGACCATCACCCAGGCGCAGCGCCAGCGCATCACCAACTTCTCGGTGTTCTGCAACCACATCACCATCATTCCCACGCTGAAGGCCATTCTCGAGAATCCCGATCATCGCTTGGACGGTTTTCTCGGGCCGGGCCATGTGTCAATGATCATCGGCACCGAGCCCTACCGCTTCATCGCTGAACATTACCGTTGCCCGGTGGTCATCTCCGGCTTCGAGCCTCTGGACATGCTGCAATCTCTGCTGATGGTGGTGCGCCAGCTGCACGACGGCCGCGCCGAGGTCGAAAACCAGTACCAGCGGCTGGTTTCCCGAGACGGTAATCCCGCTGCACTGCAGGCTGTCCACGAAGTGTACGAATCCCGCCAGTCCTGCGAGTGGCGGGGCCTGGGGCCCATCGAGGACTCCGGCATGCAGATCAGGCAGGCATATGCCGCCTACGATGCCGAGCGCAAGTTCTCGCTCCCGAACCAGCAGGTGGCCGACCCCGAGGCGCTGCGCTGTGGCGAGGTACTGACCGGCAATCTCAAGCCCTGGCAGTGTGAATTGTTCGGTAGCCAGTGCTCCCCGGAGTCCCCCTGCGGCGCCCTTATGGTCTCGAGTGAAGGCGCCTGCGCCGCTTACTTCCAATATGGCGGCCCCCGCGCAGAGCAGCATGAAGAGGTCTCGCCATGAGCCACAAGCGTACTCTGGCCACCGTCAATGCAGTCTCCATCACCCAGGCCCATGGGGGTGGCGGCAAGGCCATGAAGGACCTGATAGATGATGTCTTCATCAGGGCCTTCGGCGCCCCTGAGGATACCCTCGAGGATCAGGCTCGACTGGCGCTGGAACCCCTCTGCCGTGCCGGGGATCGGCTGGCCATGACCAGTGATGGCTTCGTGGTGAAACCGCTGTTCTTTCCGGGTGGGGACATCGGCAGCCTGGCGGTCTGCGGCACCGTCAATGATCTGGCGGTGGGTGGCGCCCTTCCGCGCTATCTGTCCTGCTCGGTGATTCTGGAAGAAGGACTGCCGGTCGAGGACCTGAGACGTATTGCCCGATCCATGAAGGAAGCGGCAGACCGTGCCGGGGTCGCCATCGTGACCGGCGATACCAAGGTGGTGGAGCGCGGTGCCTGTGACGGTATCTTCATCACCACCACCGGTGTGGGGGTGATCCCTGCCGAGCGCCACCTGAGCATCGAGCAGATTCAGGCGACAGACGTGGTCATCGTCAACGGCTGGCTGGGCGATCACGGTGCAGCGATCCTGGCCGCCCGTGGAGATCTCTCGCTGGAGACGGCTCTAGAGAGCGACTGCGCCGCTCTCAATGGCCTGGTGGAAGCACTGCTCGAGGCGGTGCCGAACACACGCTGCCTGCGCGATGCCACCCGCGGTGGGGTCGCCACGGTGCTCAACGAGATGGCCGAGGCCTCGCAACTGTCCATCGAACTTCAGGATGCGTCCTTGCCGCTGCGCCGAGAGGTCAGGGGCATGTGTGAGATCCTGGGCCTGGACCCTCTCTATCTGGCCAACGAAGGCAAGCTGGTGGCCGTGGTACCGGCGGATCGTGCCGATGCCGCCCTGGCCGCGCTCAAGCGCCATCCCCTGGGCCGGGACGCCAGCGTGATCGGCCACGCCTACTCCGGCAAACCCGGACGGGTTACCCTGCGCACCTTATTTGGAGGCCAGCGAATCGTCGACATGCTGGTGGGTGAGCAGCTTCCCAGGATTTGTTGAACCGCAAGCGCTTGATGATGTATGCAGCGCGGCCTTAGGTGGCGTCACTGGGTCCCGCCGCGTCGCCCCCCTCAATCCCATAGTCGATTCCATAGCGCTTGAGCTTGGCACGCAGTCCAATGCGCGAAAGCCCAAGCTCCTCGGCGGCACGTGTCTTGTTACCGGCATGCCGGGTCAACGCATCGAGCAGGCAGCGCGTCTCCAACAGTTCGATCTGCTCCCGCAGGGTCGCCGCGGGAGCGGTCGTCGAGGCGGGGTGACTCTGTCGATGGCTATCACGAACGCAGTGTTCTCCTGGGACTGCGCCTAGCCCCCCGTCTGTTTGCTCTGCTCTGATGTCACTTCTGGCGTCACTTCTGATTTCACTCCCGACTTCACCTCTGGCGGCACCTCCGGCTTCCCTCCTGACCGGCTCCTTGTACCTTTCTTCACAACCCCATCCTTCACGACCCCGCTCTTCACGGTCCGGCTCTTTACGGTACTCTTCACGATGCTCTTCACGGTACTGCTCTTCACGGAACATGCCGGCATGGGGTGGTGTTCGCAGTGCTTCGGGCAGCAGCTCCAGACCGATAGTCGCGCCGGTCGTCATCATCAGCATGCGCGTAATCTGATTTTCCAGCTCGCGCACGTTACCGCTCCAGGGTTGGGCCGATAGGCAGTCAAGTACGCCAGGACCAAACCCCGAGACACGTACACCGTGACGGCTGGCCAGCTGCATCAACAGCGCTTCTGCCAGCGAAGGAATATCCTCAGGCCGTTCACGCAGTGCCGGCAGGGCCACCGTGGCAACGTTCAAACGATGGTACAAGTCTTCCCGAAAGCGGCCCGCCGCCACCTCTGCCGCCAGATCACGGTGGGTGGCGGCAATCACCCGCACATCCAGCTGACGCACAGTGTTGGTACCCACCGGACGTATCTCGCCCTCCTGCAGGAAGCGCAGCAATCTCAGCTGGAAGGCTGGCGAAGCATCCCCAATCTCGTCGAGCAGCAGCGTGCCCTGCTGCGCCCGTTCCAACATACCGATACGGTGGGCACTGGCGCCGGTAAAGGCCCCCTTGCAATGCCCAAACAGCTCGCTTTCCAGCAACTCGTCTGACACCGCGCCGCAATCCAACGCGAGAAAGGGCATCTCGGAGCGCAGGCTGGCTGAATGTATGGCCCTCGCCATCAGCTCCTTGCCGGTGCCACTTTCTCCTGTCACCAATACCGGGACGTCGAAGCCGGCTATCCGAGCAGCCAGATGACAGAGGCCATCAAGGGGCGACCCCGGCAAACGGATGATTCGTTCAAACCCGCGGGACTGTTGCAGCTGCTGTCGATGCGCGGCCAGACGCGCCTGTACGACCGGCTGTGACAGCGCCTGTTCGGCGCGTAGCCGGCGTGTTTCTCGCTCGAGCCAGTAGTGCTGCTGAGCATGCTCAACGGCGCGTACCAGCGTCCACGGCAGATGCTGACGAAAGAGACGCTGAAACGCCTCGGGCAGCGCCACGTCGCTGTCGCCTCCCCTGACCATCGCTGCCGCATGCTCGGACTCCCCCTCAGACGCCTTATCCAGCACGAGAAGACCACGCACGTCGGGCCAGCGCTGGGTCAGCTCCTGGACCCAGCCCGGCGACAACGGCACCCGGGTATCGACGACCAGCACCCCAACCCATTGCCGCGTCAGCTGCTCCCGGGCCCCTGGCCAATCCTGTGCGACCAGACACTCCGGCGCAGGCGATGACAGCCCGCTGAGCAGAGACTCGTACAGCGACTGGCCCAACACCAGCACACCGGGAAGCGCATCCGCTTCTACCAGGCCCGCCCCCAGCGCCGAGCGCTCCGTCAGGGAAGACACGTCACAGGACCTTGAGGCCTGGCGCCTCGCCTTGCTCCAGCTTCTCGAGGCGTTGGCGTGCCGCCTCCAGCGCGCGCTGCCGCAGCATTTCTCGCCGCTGGGCGATCCACTGAAGCCAGCGATCCATGCCCTCGCCACTGCGGGCCGACAGCCGGATGATCTCGATATCCGGGTTGATCTGGCGGGCGTAGGCTTCACAGGCCTCTATATCGACATCCACATGGGGCGCCAGATCCATCTTGCTCAACAGCATGAGGGAGGCTGCGGCGAACATGTGGGGATACTTCAGCGGCTTGTCCTCTCCCTCTGTCAGCGACAGGATGACCACCTTGGCATCTTCACCAAGGTCGAACCCTGAAGGGCACACCAGGTTGCCAACGTTCTCGATGAACAGCAGCCCAAGCTCCGCCGGCATTACCCTGGGAAGCGCTCGCTCGATCATCGATGCATCCAGATGGCAGCCCTTTCCGGTATTGACCTGAAGCGCCGGGACTCCCGTCTCACGAATGCGCTGAGCATCGTTGGCCGTCTGCTGGTCGCCTTCAATGACCGCCAGCCCATCGGGCCCCAGCCGCCGAATCGTCTCAACCAGCAGCGTGGTCTTGCCGGAGCCTGGACTGGACACCAGGTTCAACGACAGCACGCCTTTCGCTTCCAGCTGCTGGCGTACGCTGTCGGCGATCCGGTTGTTGCGCGATAGCACGTCTGTCTCGATCTCGATCAGCCGGCGCTGCGATAATCCCGCCACCTCGACGCCAGCGGGACCCGAACCACAGTCCAGATGCGCCTCGGCACCGGCGATGACGCTGTCCATGGCATTCCGGGGACCTTGTTCATCCGCTGAACCTGCCTGGCTATGGCTAAGGTCATGGCTATGGCCATGATCGTGGTGATGATCGTGGTGATGATCGTGGCTATGATCGTGACCATGGTCGTGGCTATGTCCGGGATGATGTCCGTGGCCATGTCCATATGGATGAGCGTGATGATGAGCGTGGTGATCGTGCCTATGGTCATGCGCGTGGTCATGATGGGTGTGGTCGTCCTCACCGGGACGGTTCTGCACGCCGGTCCCGGCGCATCCGCATACGGTACACATCAGATTACCTCCAATTCCTTGATGCGAAGTTCTTCTCCGCCGGTGACTCTCAGGCGCGAGCTGGCGCAGCACGGACAATGATCGCCCCGCTGCTTGAGCGTCACGGTCTGGTTGCAGCCAAAGCACCAGGCGACAGCAGCCACCTCGACGATCTCAAGCCTGGCGCCCTCGACGAGGGTTCCTCGAGCGCTCAGGTCGAACCCAAACCGCAGCGCGTCGGGCTCGACACACGCCAGGGCGCCAACCTCCAGGCAGACTCGGGTGACCTGGGTGAATGGATCGCTGCGGGCGTGCTCTTCAATCAGCTCCACGATCCCCTGGCACAGGCTCAACTCATGCATGCTGGCCACCCCACTCTCCGGCTGCGTTGACGCCTCCTCCCGCTTGCTGCGATGCAGGCCAGGTCATATCCGTCGTCTGCCACACCACCGGCAGACAAGGGTCCGCGCAGCTGAGGGCGATGGCCACACGTTGCCGGGCGCCGCTGTCGCCTGAGCCGTAGGCAGAGCTGAGCAGTCGCGCCAGAAATCCCGGCTGGCACCCGCCGTCATCATTGTCGTGGTCATCTGCGAGGGGTGTATCGAGCATGGCATCGGTAGGAGTATGGATACGGTACGCCATGACCCGGCCATCGCGGCAATCGACCTGATGCCACAACCGGCCACGAGCGGCCTCTGCCCAGCCGTCGCCGGGACGGGATCGACCGAACCAGGCACGCTGCGCTGGCGACGCTGAGCATGTGCTTCTGCGGGACGTACCATCGCCGCCAGCTGGGTCATCTCTGACACCACGCAAACCCTCGATCAGGCGCGCCACCTCGACGACGCGCGCCAGCATCCGAACATGCAGGCTCCAGCCATGCCGGGCGATGAGCGGCGCCAAGGCCGGGTCAGAAGCAACGCGTCGCACGAAGCTGGGGTCATTGACCGCCTCCATGCGTCCAGCCCCGGGCGGCCAGTCAGCCGTCTGCCGTAGTACCTGCGCAGGCAGGCTGGGTGAGGCGCTCCACCACGCCGAGAGATCGGCGAGCACCCGGTTCGCCCGCTGGGCCAATAGCCGGTGCTCAAACTCCTCAAGGTCAGCCAGCCCCATGCTGGCCAGCCCCTGCAGCTCGTTGCCCGCCGCCGGATGCCCCATGGCCCCAGGCCAGTCGCGCAACATCACCAGCGCGTGCTCTCGCAGCACTTCACACTGAATGTCGGTGTGCTGGGCGGCTGGCACCGCCAGCCCCATGGCAGACGCTGCGGCGGCGGTCTGGGCGGCGGCGCAGAGGTTGTACAGACATCCCACCATGGCCAGAGCCTCGGCAGGACGACGGTCCTTTAGCCAGTGAGTGGGCAGACGGCCGCGCTGCCGAACGCGAAAGACAGGCGAGTTGGCGCCTTCAGGCCGGTGAGGGTCATGGTCGATGACCAGAGCAGGCATCATCAGGATGCTGCCTTTCCAGACAGGCCGATGGTCACCACGTCACGACGTGAGCGCGGACGCTGCGAAGCGCTCGGATGCGGTTGGTGAATATCAGGATCTTGCTGGCCCGCTGGTGAGGAGTCGTCCGTGGATGGGGCCTCGTCATCCTGGGCGCTGTGCTGTCTGGCGGCGATATCCGCGTGACGATCCGTCTCAGCGCGATGGGTCGCATCGAACAGGGCATCCATGACCGCATGGGCAACGTCTACCGCATATTCCTGGCTCGTGAACTCGCTCATGTCCGAGAACAGGGCGCAGGCAAAAAAACCGCCTACGGGCGCGCTCAGGTTGTAGATGAATTCATACTCCCCCGAGGGAAAGGCCACTATCCGCTTGTCTCCTGAACGCAGGTCGGTCACTTCATCGGTCGCAGGGATAAGCACCAGATTCATCAGCCAGGGGGCGATCAACACGCCCAACTGCCCCTGGCATTCCGATGTCGTGGACTGCCACTCCCGAAAGCCCACCGACGCGACGCTAAGCCCTGGATGACAGAAGGGCATATCTTTCATGCGCGATGCCTGGGTCTCACGGAAGGCCTCGACCAGCGAACGGACCTGGCTGCTGGCCTGACTGATGACCTGACTATTAGCCCCGTTACTGGCCGGACTATTGGCCCTGTTAGCGGCCCCGTGACGGGTGCTGCTGGAGCCCTGAGGGAAGGACGCCTCGATTGACGTTGCAGACGCAGGTTCTGCCGGACCCAAGGGTGTCACACCCGACACGCTAGTCCCCCGGTGAGCGTCCTCAGGTTGAGCGCGAGCGTCCGCGGACGGCGGCTCACCCAGGCTCGGCTCGATGATGGCTGTGGTGGCGGGCGGGTTATCGTCACTCAGCACCATAAACTGTTGCCTATCGCCATCGCAGCTGGGGCAGCGCCAATCCGCTGGAAGACGAGAAAATGGCGTGCCTGGCGCTATTTGCCTGCTGCTGTCACCCAATGCCGGGTCATAGCAGTACCAGCAAATCTTGCATTCAAGACGGGCGCTATCGTCCAGACGCGCCGCGTCGCCAAGGAAGGACCCTTCAAACTGGGAATGGATCACGCCATGGCCTCCAGCGTCTGTTCAAGCCGGACCACAGAGTCGGCGATGTCCTCAGGCGCCGCGCAGGCCACCTCAGGGATGTCGGACACTTCGATGACGTCGAGAATCAGCGCATCCTGGGAATTGAAATAACGTACCCGCCAGACATGCTCCAGCGCCGTGCTGTCGATACGGCAATTGCCGTAGCCCCGGGACAGAATCGATACCTCGCCCTGGCCCAGCGCCAGCTCAAGATAATGAAGGTCCTCCGGGGTATGGGGCAGTAGCGACAGATTGATGGCATAAGGCTCATCGCCGGGACGGTGAGCGTGACAGCGCTCGACCAGCTCCGTGACGATAAAGGGGCCATTGACGACCCCTGCCGCCGGTTCCGGCGGGCAGAAAATTCGCTTGGGTGGCGTCTTCAGCGCGGCGCTGGGCACCCTGCCGATCTCGATTCGCTCGTCAGCCTCGCCACTACCTACCGTGGTCACTCGCCAAAGCCCGGCGAAGATGGACTCCTGTACGTCGCAGGATGGCTCACCCGTCGCACGCACCGAGACCTCTCCTTCCCCGAGTGTATCGGCCACCACCCGACGGTTTTCGTCGTCCAGCGGTGGAAGCTCAACCACCAGATTGCCGCCTTCCGGCGTCCACCGAGACGCGGCGGCGGCCAAGGCCTTCAACGCCGTAAGAGCCGGGCGAATACGTTCGGGGTCTTCCACTTCAGGCAACGAGGCATGAAAGGTGCGCATGTCCGACGGCATGGGAAGATAGTCGAGTTCGGCACCTTCTTGACTGCCGGGCCCTACCCCACCCAAGGAGGGAGAAAAGTGGTTCAGCGCCATGTCCATTCCTTTTATAGGCCCGCCAATCACCCCAACGACTTATGACTGCCTGGCGATCAACTGGGCGTGCGGCGATGTTCCCTCGACGATAGCGCCGACCTCTTCGAGATAGTCCTGCCAGTCACGAACCCGTGACACCACGCCCTTTAACTGACCTTGCTCAACGAAAACCAGAGAAGGCACTGGCCAGACCTGGAAGCGCCCTCTTATCAGGTCCTCGTCCTGTCGCTGGACAACCGCGGGGATAAACTTGCCGGCAAAGGCACTCACCAGCTCCGGGAGAATGGCAGCCACGTCCTGGGTTTCGAGATTGGTCTCTGGATCGCCACTCAACAACAGTACGTGCAACCCCTCCTGTGAGATGAACGCCTGCAATTCAGCTCCCGCCAGGCAGGGATAGCCCAGTTCATTGATCAAGCGCCCCAAGGGTCCGGTCATCGCTCTCTCCCAACGACTCTCGCATCTTTTCTCACATCCTTTCTCGCACCTTTTCTCACATCCTTTCTCGCACCTTTTCTCACGCCAGTGTCCTCCCGCATCCCGACTTCTTCCCCGAGCTTTTCCCCGAGTTTTTCCCCGAGCGGCCGCAACGCTCCAGCTCGTCTCAGCCGCTGGTCCTTCCGGCCCTACGGGCTGCCTCGAGGTGCGGCGGTAGCCTGGGGGCTTCTGCCTCCAGGTCCGCGAAGTAGCCTGCTTCCATGGCGCCTCCCTTGGCGACTAGCGCCACGGCGTCCAAGGCACTGCGTATCAGCTGCGCTTCCTCCGGGTCGAGCACACGCCGAGCCGCCCCCAGAAACACCAGCAGCCAATCGCCTATCTCCACGTCACCGATCAGCGCGATATCCACCTGTTCAGCCGCGCTTCCCGCTTCTCGGCAGCACAGGGCGAGCGAACCGGATACGTCCACCACCTGCATCGGGATGCCTACACACATGGCGGCCACCTATCGTGCGGTGGCAGCCTATCGGCGGTTGTGGCCAGCCCCATCCTCATGGCGCACCTCCCTCACTGGGGCAGCCAGAACTGTCCAGACAAGTGGGCCCTTGAATCGGAGAGCGGGACGCAGAGGGCTGATGATGTTGTCGCTCCGCCACGCGACTCGGGTCGGTCTCGGTCTCGGTATCGGTCAGGGTCTCGGTATGGCTGGACCGGCCAAGAAATCGCGCGTCACCAAGGCGACAAGCGTCCCGCGACGACGGGCGCTGTCCTTCGTAGTGATCCAGTGCCAGGGCTGGTGCGGCCAGGCCGACCTGATCCGCGATCGCCTCACGAGGACGCAGCGTCACCTTCCAGGCGCCAAGCTCTTCCACGGCCAGCTGGATCACCTCATCGATACGGGCGGCTACCTCAGGGCACAGCGATCCGCCGTAGTCATCAATGACCTGCGGCTGCACGCCGATCAGCGTGAGATGTCGAGGTTGCCACCCCAGCAACTGCGCCGCCGCCAGCACCTCCTGAAAGCCCGTCTGATGCAGTGACATCTTCTTGGCTCCCATAAAGCTCGGAACCTCATCGTCACGCACGACATGGATCGTCGCGGGAGGAAGCCCGTAGTCGATGGCATCAATGACCAGCAGCTCGCTGCATGCCTGGATGTAGGGCAGCAGATAAAGACCCTGGGTGCCTCCATCCAGCACCGTTACCTGAGGGGGCACATCAAAACGTCGATGGAGGGCTTCAACCGCCCGAACGCCAAACCCCTCATCGGCCCAGAGCACATTGCCGATTCCCAACACCAATATCGACGATGCTTGGCTGTCATTGTTATCCATGGCTAAAGGCATTCGGCTCCCACCTTCAAAGGCGCTTGGTTCTCGTCATATCAGCCGCTGATACCGGTAAACAGCAGACAACATAAAGGTGCTCGGCATCGACATATAGGCATGTAAAAACAGTGAATTACTGAGCGAACACTAGCGCTTCGCCAAACAAGAATTCAGTGTCGCAGAATAGCTCGGGCTGTAATCAAGAAAAAATGTCTCTATTGATCCAGCACAATTTAAAGGAAAAGGGGTAAGCACCCTGTCCATTTTCTTACACTAACAGGCGACTTCATCGCTGGCACGGCACACATAGGTGAGATGCGTCTCGATAAGGTGTATCAAGATAAGCCAGGAGTTACCCAGTCGCTCGTTAACGAGAGAGAAGCTTTCGCGACAGGGGCTATCGAGAGAGATATCAAGACAGAGGCTTTCAAGACAGGGGTTTCTAAACAGGCTAATGCGAGATATATCAACCGAGACAGGGGTTTCTAAACAGGCGAATGCGAGATATATCAACGGCCACTTATTTCTGCATGGGACGGAAAAGCTGGCACCTTTTCCTGACATCTAGAGGCGTTATCAACTGACAAGAATTGCTAGCGGGTTGGTAAATAGCCCGCTAGCGTGTTTACGACAAGGCCTCCGCTTCTAGCCCTTCTGGATCTTCCGAAGCTTTTGAACCCTCTAAATCTTCGGGACCTCATGAATCAGTGCATCAGAAGGGTTCATCGTCCTTGAAGGTACGTTCCCCCGAGATCATCGTCGAGACAATGCTCTGTCTCGACATAATGTCTTCGCGTATCGCGACGTATACGTGAATGATGATAAACACCACCATGACCCACATGCCAAGCCGGTGCAGGGTGTGAACATCCAGGCTCTGCCCTACCAACGGAATAACCCAACCAAACAGGCTGTCCTGCCAGCTCCCCCTGAGAGCCCCCTCAGCGTACAGCGCCATCCCCGTGACGATCATGAACAATGTTCCCAGGGTGATAAAAAGGAACATTGCCAGCTGCGCCAGGGGATTGTGCCCAACGTACTTGCGCGGACGCTTTTCAAGGAAAAGGTACCAGCGCAGCTCGAACCAGACTTCACGCCACCATTCGCCTCGATGCAGCGGCAGTCTGAACAGCTGCTTGGCATGATGGTTACCCACCAATGACCAGTAGAAGCGGAACAAGAAGCCAATGGTCAGTACGTATCCCGCGGTGAAATGCGCGAAACGGATGTAGCCCATCACGAAGTGATCGCTGGCCTCACCAGATACGGTCGGCAGCGGCTTGCCGATGAAGTAGCCGGTGACGATCAGCACGAGAATCGCCAAGGCATTGGTCCAGTGCCATAGCCGTAATGGGGCTTCGTACACGTAGACCGAGGTCTGCCTGACGGAATCAGGTAGCACGCCGGCCTCAGTACCGGCGCCCCCTTCGCGTGATGCGCCCGGCTGGCCCGACACTTCTGGATCAACAGAAGCCGCAGACGTCTGCGCAACATCCGGCGTCTTGGATTGCTGAGACATGATTCCTCCCCCGCTATCGCACGGTTACGCGGGACAGCTCTTCTCCGTCCTCGCTCATCACATGGGTGGAGCACGCCAGGCAAGGATCAAAGGAGTGCAGGGTGCGCAGGATTTCCACCGGTTCGTCCGGCCTTTCCATCGGGGTCCCCAGCAACGAGGCCTCGAAGGCTCCGATATTGCCTTCGGCATCCCTGGGGCTGCCGTTCCAGGTGGTGGGCACGATGCACTGATAGTTCTCGATCTTGCCGTCCTTGATGCGAATCCAGTGGCCGTTCATGCCCCTGGGAGCCGCCACGATACCCACCCCACGGGCTTCACTGGGCCAGGAGGCCGGATCCCACTTCTCGATGTTGGCCGTGGCGAGGTCACCTGCTCGAATATTGGCCACCAGTTCGTGCCAGTCATCGAGCATCATGGAGGCGCAGTAATGCGCCTCAAGCGCCCGCGCCAGGGTGCGCCCTATCGTCGAAGGCAGTGCCTGGCGTGGCGTAAGGCGGGTGCCGGCGAGCTGATTGAAGGCCGCCAGGGAGCTGTCGACCTGGTCGATGACAAACTCGTTGCCCTGGGCGTAATTGAGGATATAGCGGGCCAGTGGCCCCACCTCCATGGCGTGCCCGCGCCAGCGCGGCGACTTTATCCAGGAGTACTTGGCCGACTCATCCAATTCCCGGATGTGGGTACGGGTGCCTACGGTTGCCTGGCCCAGCTCGTAGTGGTGTTCCGTCTCGCCGTCCCACGGGTGAAGCCCCTTTGACTCGTCGGCGTAGCGATACCATGAATGGGCCACGAACTCCTGGATCTGCTCTGGATCGGTGGGGTCGACCTCGTGCACTTCGTCCCAGTTACCACCGACGATGGTACCGCCCTTCAATTGATCGGTGGACTTGTCGTAGTTGACCTTGGAGTAGTCGCCGTAATCCATCACATTGCTGCCGGCGAGACCGCCGCCATGGAGCCAGTCCTTGTAGAAGCTGGCAATGGCGATCACATCCGGCAGGTAGACGTTCTGGGAGAACGCAAAGGCCTCTTCCATACGAGCCCGCACGAAATTGAGTCGCTCCATATTGAGTGGGGCCCCGGCAGCCAGGTCACCGTCGATATTGATGGCGCAAGGCACCCCTCCCACCATGTAGTTGGGATGCGGGTTCTTGCCGCCGAACACCGTATGGACCTTGACGATCTCCTTCTGCAGATCGAGTGCCTCCAGATAGTGGGCGGTGGCCATGAGATCCGCCTCCGGTGACAGCTTGTACGCCGGGTTGTCCCAGTAGCCGTTCTTGAACAGACCCAGCTGGCCAGACTCGATAAAGGTCTTCAGACGATTCTGCACATCCCGAAAGTAGCCAGGGGATGACAGCGGATGGTTGGGGCCGGTCAGTTGCTGCAGACGAGATGTGGCTCTGGGATCGGCGCGCAGCGCATTGACGGGATTGACCCAGTCGAGCGCATGCAGGTGATAGAAGTGGACCACGTGATCGTGCCACTGCAGCACCTTTGCCATCATTTCCCGAATCAGGTGAGCATTACGCGGGATGCGTATATCCAGGGCATTTTCCACCGCTCTCACCGATGCCAGCGCATGACAGCCTGTGCAGACGCCGCAGATGCGCTCGACAAAGGCCCAGGCATCCCGGGGATCACGACCTTTCAGAATGACCTCAAGCCCGCGCCACATGGTGCCCGTGGAGACCGCATTGCGAATGATATTGTTGTCATCCACATTGACCTCGCAGCGCATGTGCCCCTCGATGCGCGTAACGGGATCCACCACGATGCGGCGGCCGCTTCTATCCAGGTCGAACCCGTTGGGTGTGCGCGTCTGTGTCATCAGACCTCCTCCTTGCTGACGGATGACTGGCGCTTGACCTGCGCCCGTTTCAATGCGGTGACCGCGGCATGAATGGCGACCGCACTGCCCACACCGGTCGCCACGGCACCACCGATCTGATCGGCATTGGCTTCGATACCGAATTGGTGAACGTCCTGCAGGCGGGCGTACCAGGATCCTTTATCCCAAAAGCCATCCTCCGAGCAGCCAATACAGCCGTGCCCCGCCTGGATGGGGAAACTCACGCCTTCATTCCAGCGCACGGTGGAACAGGCGTTGTAGGTGGTCGGACCCTTGCAGCCGACCTTGTAAAGGCAATAGCCGCGCCTCGCCCCCTCGTCATCGAAGGCCTCGACAAATTGGCCAGCATCAAAGTGCGGGCGCCGATAGCATTTGTCATGGATTCGCTGGGAATAGAACATCTTCGGACGCCCGGTACGATCCAGCTCGGGCAGGCGATCGAAGGTCAGCATGTAGGTGATGACGCCGGTCATGACCTCAGCGATGGGGGGACAGCCCGGCACCTTGATGATCGGCTTGTCGGTGATGACCTTATGCACTGGAGTGGCCCGGGTGGGATTGGGCCTGGCGGCCTGAACACACCCGTGACTGGCGCAGGAGCCCCACGAGATGACCGCCTTGGCATGGGCCGCCGCCTCCCGCAGCTGATCCACGAACGGCCGGCCTCCCACGATGCAGAACATGCCGTCTTCGTTGAGCGGTGGATTACCCTCCACCGCCAGGATGTAGTTGCCCTTGTAGCGTTCGATGGTGTCGGCAAGCGCCGCCTCAGCCTGATGCCCCGCTGCGGCCATCAAGGTGTCGTCGTAGTCCAGCGAGATCATGGACAGCACCACGTCCTTCACCAATGGGTGAGCCGACCGGATAAAGGACTCTGAGCAACATGTGCATTCCAGGCCATGGACCCACACCACCGGTGTGCGGGGCTTGGTTTCCATGGCATGGGCAATCTTGGCCGTATAGGCAGGCCCCAGGCCCAGCGCTGCTGCGGTCAGAGAGCAAAACTTGAGGAACGAGCGACGCGTGACTCCCTGTCGGCGCATCACGTCGTAAAAGGTCTCGATGGGTTCCATCATCAACGACTCCCCTGTCGTGGTCGTCAATCGATCTTCAATCGGCGTTTGGCGCCCTGCTGGCGATGGCGTATCCATCGCGCGGGATCAGGACGGCTTTATGGTTAGCGCCGACGCTCACGGTCCACAAGAGAAAAGCAATACATGTGCCAACGACGTTTTCGTTATATTTTTCAGACAGCTAGCAGTATTTTCACGTTGCCGGCGGTAACCCAGCGACCGGTCGCTGTGCGCCAGGTTCTCGGCCCAGCCGGCACATCAGCACAGGGCGGCAAGCAACTTGCCAGCGCCGCTAATCGGCCACACCGCCGCCTTCCAGCTTGACATTCCAGGTCAGACAAGTAGAATGCAGCGCCATTGAAAGGCTACGTAGCTCAGTTGGTTAGAGCACATCACTCATAATGATGGGGTCCCCTGTTCGAGTCAGGGCGTAGCCACCAGATACAGAAAAAGCCCGTCGATCCCTGATCGACGGGCTTTTTCGTTGTGGCGAGATAGGCCGAGGGGCCCTGACCTTTCCCCCAAGCTTCAGGGGCCGGTAGGCCTGGAAACAAGGATGACGACGCGACTGTCTAGGGCGTGCCGTCTCTCTGCATCCTGCAGGGCGCTGATGCGGGATGTCTGATGCTGGATATCACATGCCCGCCCAGCGCCCCTATCTCGCTGGGTTCCTCGGGGGTCAGACCAGTGTCGGCTGGTTGAAAAACGCTGTCAGTACGCGAGTCAGATGCTCGACATCCTGGCTGCCTGCGGTCTCGCGGATCGAGTGCATGGCCCACTGCGGAACGCCAACATCCAGCGTAGGCACCCCAAGCTCAGTCGCGGTAATCGGCCCGATGGTGCTGCCGCAGCCCATGTCGGCCCGGGTGATAAAGGTCTGCACCGGCACGTCCGCCTGCTCGCACAGATCACGGAACATGGCGGCCGTGGCACTGTTGGTGGCATAGCGCTGATTGGCATTGGTCTTGATCACTGGCCCGCCATTGAGACTTGGACCGTGCTGCGCGTCATGCTTGTCCTTGAAGTTCGGATGCAGGGCGTGGGCATTGTCACAGGAGATCATGCGCGACGACTGAATCAGGCGAATGTAGCCTTCTTCCGTTCCCTCACCGACCTGCCCATTCACGCGCTTCAGCACGTCCGCCAGGAACGGGCCCTGGGCACCGCAAGCGCTGGCACTACCGACTTCCTCGTGGTCATTGGCCACCAGCACCATGCCCTGGTCGCCATCGGCATCCAGCATGGCCTCAAGCCCCATGAAGCAGGACAGCAGGTTGTCCAGCCGGGCACTGGCGATCAGCTCCTGGCGCAACCCTACCAGTGACGGCGGCTGCAGGTCGTAGAAGCCCAGTTCGAAGTCCAGCACCTTGGCATCGCCGAGTCCGTGCTGCTGCTCCAGCCATGCCTGCAGCAGGCTCTCCAGGGTCGCGTCCTCATCGGCCTGCATGACGACCGGGGCCATCTGGGTCTGGGCATTCATCGCACGCCCGTCGTTGGCTTCACGGTCCAGATGAATCGCCAGGCTGGGAATGATCGCAATCGCCTGCTCGACGTTGATCAGCACACCCTTCACCTGGCCATCCGGCAGTCTGACGTGGATGCGGCCTGCCAGGCCCAGATCCCGGTCAAACCAGGGCGACAGCAGCGCGCCGCCATAGACCTGAACGCCCAGCTGCAGCCACCCCGCCGAACGCTGGGCAGCATGGGTCTTGAGTCGTAGATTGGGGCTGTCGGTATGTGCACCGACCATACGCAGCGATGACAGAGGTTGCGTGCTGGGCAGGTTCACCGCAATGATGGAGGAGTCATTGCGAGTCACATAGAAGCGGTCGCCGGGAACCAATTCCCAGCTGTCGGTCTCCAACAGATGGCGGTAGCCCGCATCTTCGAGCCGCTGAGCCATGTTCGCAGTGGCATGCCAAGGGCTGGGTGAACGGCGAAGAAAGTCGAGCAACCGACTGAGCCTTTTGGCGCATTCGGTATCATCCTTTGGCAAGCACTCCTGTGACATGGGCGTCCTCTGATGCATGATAGTAATGGTTCAAGGTTTGTCCTTTACTCTGTTAACACGGTAAAGGACAAGGATTGACAGCAAGCTGCTACAATGCGAATCCGGTCCAAGGGACCCGCCGACCGAGTCGGTGTTAGACCGACGAGTGTACACGAATCCTGGAGTGCTTCATTGATGAGCCTGATTGAGTCTGCGGGTCGCGCCCTGGCGCTTTCCCTGCTGATCGCGGCCCCAACGGCGCTGGCCACTCCCACGCCCGGCGACGACCAGCGTCAGGCGGCCATGGAGGTGGCCGAATCGCTGCGTTACGGCCACTACGCGGATGTGAAGCTGGACGACCAATGGTCCAACCGCGCCTTCCAGCGCTACCTCGACGTGTTGGATGGACAACGCGCCTACTTCCTTCAAGACGACGTAGATGACTTCGGTGATCTACGCACCGGCATGGATGAAGCCTTGCTTGATGGCTCCCTGGCCAGGGCCTACGACCTCTACCAGCGCTATCACGAGCGCGCCGAAGCACGCCTTGACTGGATGCTGGACGAGATCGATGACCTCGACATGTCCTTCGATGGGCAGGGTCGACTGGAGCTGGATCGCGAAGACGCCTCCTGGGCCGCCTCTCAGGAGAGCCTGGACGAGCTGTGGCGCAAGCGCCTGGCCAACGCCGCCCTGACGCTGTCGATCAGTGGACAGGACGACGACAAGGTCATCGATACCCTGCGCGAGCGCTACGAGACCCAGAAGCACCGTCTTGAGCAGACCAACTCAGAGGATGTGTTCGGACTGATCATGGCCGCCGCTACCGGCACCGTGGACCCCCACACGGAATACCTGTCGCCGCGCCAGGGTGAATCCTTCGACATTCAGATGCGACTGTCACTGGAAGGCATCGGCGCACTGCTTCAGGCCGACGGCGAATACGTCAAGGTGGCCAGCCTGGTGCCGGGCGGCCCCGCCGAGAAGGATGGCGCACTCAAGCCTGCCGACCGCATCATTGGCGTTGGCCAGGAAGGCGAGGACATCGTCAACGTGGTCGGCATGCGCCTGGATGACGTGGTCGAGCTGATTCGCGGTCCCAAAGGCTCCGAGGTGCGCCTCGAGGTGGTGCCCGGTGAAGCCGTCGACATGACCCGCTCCACCGTGGTCGACATCACTCGCGACACCGTCAAGCTCGAGGATCAGGCGGCTTCCAGCGAAGTCATCGAGGTTCAGCGCGAAGACGGCGTGCACAAGGTCGGTGTCATCGAGGTGCCCGCCTTCTACGTGGACTTCGACGCCTGGCAGGCGGGAGAAGAGAACTACCGCTCCACCACCCGCGACGTCGCCGCCGAGGTCGAGAAGCTCAAGGCCGAAGGCGTCGAGGGCATCGTCCTCGACCTGCGCAACAACGGTGGTGGTGCCCTGCAGGAAGCCAACTCGATGATCGGCCTGTTCATCGATCGCGGCCCTACCGTGCAGGTTCGTGATGCCCGTGGGCGCATCAGCCTGTACGGCGACACCGACAGCGGCACCCTCTACGACGGTCCGCTGGTGGTTCTGGTCAACCGCCTGTCTGCCTCTGCCTCGGAAATCTTCGCAGGTGCCATCCAGGATTACGGCCGTGGCCTGATCGTGGGTTCCAACACCTTCGGCAAGGGCACCGTGCAGACCCTCAATGACCTGAGCTACGGCCAGATCAAGCTGACCCGCGCCAAGTTCTACCGGATCTCTGGGGAGAGTACCCAGAACCGCGGCGTCAAGCCGGACATCATGTACCCCAGCCTGCTCGACCCAGAGATTATCGGTGAGAGCGCGCTGGACAACGCCCTGCCCTGGGACACGGTACGTGACGTGCAGTACCGCAGCTATGGCACCCCGCGCCAGTACCTGAAGGAACTGCGCACACGCCACCAGCAGCGGGCCGACGACCACCCCAACTTCCATTACCTGGAGCAGCGGGCAGAACTGGCGAGCCGCCTGCGCGAGCAGCACACCAGCGTCAGCCTCAACCGGGAGCAGCGTCAGCGTGAAGCCGACGCCCAGGACGCCGAGATGCTGTCGCTCGAGAACGAGCGCCGTGAAGCCCTCGGCCTCGATATCCTCGAGGAATGGGGCGATGCCCGCGAAAGCGGTGACGATGCCGACCTGGCCGCCGAGGAAGACGCCGAAGAGGAACAGCCCGTCGACCGCGCCGAGGTCGAAGAGTCAGCGGAAATCCTGCTCGACTTCGCCGAACTCGGCCCGAGCTGGCAGTACGCGGTAAAAGGCTAAGTCGCGATACAGCCACATAGCTGCACGCAGAACGAAAAAGCCGGGGCATCACGCCCCGGCTTTTTTGGTTTCTGGCCCCCACAACACTGCCCCTTCCCCATCAATGAACTTCCGAAAGATCTATGGCACTCGCTGTCGAGCCCTTAACCCTTGTCGTGATTCATCGACTCTCTTCTTGGATAGACCACCTCGAAACACTCCAATACAAGGGCCATTTCCTCCGATGGTTGCACGCCTAGGGAGTAGCACTCTCTGGTAAAGAAGTCCCAATGAGCCTCCCTCCACCATGCTAGAGAGCCGTCCCCCTCCCCCTCCTGTTCCGCAAACGCTTCCGTGACATCGATGAAGCGACATCGGTTAACGGAGGTAACCTCTACCACGCACACAGGACAGCCTTGCCAATCGGTAACCACATGCAGGTCGCCCTTTTTTGGCAGACTCAGGCCAGCACGCACATACCCCTCGTACAAGCTACTCGTGGCACGTTTCTTACCGGCGAGGATCAGGCTGGCACACAGGTTCGCCTCCTGCTGGTTATCACAGTAATAACCAGCACTGAAGGCACGGCCAGCAGTTGAAGATGTGACCGGCAGTGTTGCCAGATATCGCTCTAGAAAGGCTTTCTGGTATTGGTTCATCCTTCCGTCCTGTCCACGTGAGCTCTGACCTCATTCCACCTACCTCACCCCACTACGGCCTGGTGAACGCGCCCCTGCGCGGTGTAGTGCGGCGCGCTGCGCTGCGCCCACCATGAAGCGATATCACACGCCATCTGGCGATCGGGAGGATGCGATTTAGAGCAATAGTCGCCTATCGGAGGAATACACGACGCGTAGCCTTGCTGAAGGCTCGCCATAACAACATCCAAAGGGAGCCGCGGCGAAAAGGACCCACAGCCACCTGGCACGGGGAAGGAAGGCACTTCGTCAGATGGAGGACAGGCCAGCCCGAGGCAATTGATGACGTGTTCCATCACCCGCATAGGAGTATCACCATGAAGCATTCCTCTCCCTTTGACCTGTTCGTCAACGAGTACAACGAAGACATACCCGAGCATCACTTCCCCAGAAGCAGCATCTCGGCCTCAGCGGCGGAGGCCATTGTCAACTCGGAGGCCTGGACCGACGCCCACCCCGTCATGAACCTTTCCTCCTTCGTCACCACCTTTACCGAACCCGAAGCTCTCAAGGTGCTTGAACAGCACTTTCTGAAGAACTTTATTGACCATGACATGTACCCACAGCTGTTCGCTATAGAGCAGCGAATGGTCCGTTGGCTGCATGACCTGTGGAACGGGCCGAAGGAGGCCACCCCGTATGGAGCGGCGACGGTGGGCTCCTCTGAAGCCTGCATGCTGGCAGGACTGGCTCACAAGTGGAACTGGCGCCAGGCCCGCGAGGCCGCTGGCAAGGAGACGTCGCGGCCCAACCTGGTGACCGGGGGCAACGTGCAGATCGTGTGGAAGAAATTCCTGCGCTACTTCGATGTCGAACCAAGGATTGCGCCACTCAAGCCCGGCAATTATCGACTGACCACCGAACACCTTGATGCACTGGTAGACGAGAATACCATCGCCGTCGTCGCCATCGCTGGACAGACCTTCACGGGTGAAGATGACGATATCGAAGCGATTCATGACTGGCTGGACGACTACGAGCGACGCACTGGCCACAACGTGCCCATGCATATCGATGGTGCGTCTGGTGGTTTCGTCAATCCCTTCCTCTACCCCGACTACCCATGGGACTTTCGACTGCCACGGGTCAAGTCCATCAATGCATCAGGCCATAAGTTTGGGCTGGTGCCTCCGGGATTGGGTTGGGTGATCTTCCGTGACCGTGAGACCTTCAACGAGGATCTGGTGTTCTACGTCAATTACCTTGGCGGTGAGATGCCCACGGCAACCCTCAACTTTTCCCGCAGCGCAGCCCAAGTCGCCTACCAGTACTACACCTTCATTCGCCTCGGGTACGACGGTTACCGCGAGATCATGCTGCATACCGTCGAGAACGCCAAATATCTGCGCAACTTGCTGGTGGAAAGCGGCTACTTCGACATCATGAATCAGACACAGCGAATTCCGGTGGTCGCGCTCACGCTCAAAGATGGTTTCGATACCTTCAATGAGTTTGATATCTCCGCCAAGGTGCGTGAACGTGGATGGGTACTCTCGGCTTACTCCATGCCACCGAATGCAGAAACCGTGACCAGTCTGCGCATCGTGGTGCGCCCCCATCTCAACCGCAACGTCATCAAGGGCTTGGCTAGAGATATCATCACTGCCTGCGACTGGCTAAAAGCACATGGCGGCACGTCAGTCGCCCCGACGTTGCACGATCATACGAAAACAGCCATCAGCAAGTGTTGACCGCCCTCCCAACGCCGCTGGCCACCGCCAGCGGCCCCCTATCCCTCAACAAGGGGGTAAAGAGCTGCAGCAGATCCCAGATCGTCGCTCGTCACGCCTACTCGACTTCACCAAGCCAGGCCTGAGCTGGTGGCGGTACGCAGTAGAAGGCTAGGCAGCCACGGAACGATATAGCTGCACGCAGAACGAAAAAGCCGGGGCATCAAGCCCCGGCTTTTTCGGTTCTAGCGGTCTGAAGCCAGCCATCGACAACCTAACGGCGAACAGCCCTTCGCTCTCTTCTCTCTCTTCTCTCCCTCCAAAGCAACATCACGACCAAGAGTTCGAGCACGGCAAAGCCAATAAACGCCACCCCGTAGCCCAATCGAACCTGACGCTGCTGCGCCTCGGTCGGAAACAGCTCCAGCGAGCCCTGCAAAAACCCGCACCGCTCAACAGCATCAACAAGAGCAGCAGCACCGCTGCACACCAGAGTAGGACTCTCACGTTAATCCCGCCTTGTTTGCCTGCAGCACCTGGCAATGTCGTGGCCAATGGATAAACGACTGTGCATGCTAGTGATGACGTTGAAAGCCAGGTCGACACAAATGCAAATGCTATACGATCAGGCGACTCCCAAAAATCCACAAACCACAATATAAATCGCGACTTGCAAGAAAGGGCCCGGCATATAAATGTCGACCTATCGGCCAGGCTATAGAAAGCACTGGAAGCAAAGCTCGCCGAGAGCGAAGCCGAGCAATGGCAGAGGGAGAACAGCAACGCTATCAAAGCTTACAACGATGCTGTCTCTGAGCATGGGTGCCTCGCCGAAGAGTACAGGACATTCTAATGCCCCAGTTCGACGTGTACGCTAATCCCAGCGCGTCGACGAAAAGGATGTACCCCTACCTTCTGGACATACAGAGCAATAGCCTATCGGCGCAGGCCACCCGAATTGTAGTGCCCCTTGGACGAGCACCTTTCCTCGCAGGAGGAAAACTGACTCGCCCTACGCAAACAGTGACCCTCGACAGCGAAGAACTGTTGATCCCTATCCCACAAATCGCATCATTGCCTATCAGCGTTTTAAAGACGCCCATCGGCACTCTAGACCACATGCGAGATGAAATAGTCGCCGCACTCGACTTCGCAATAGTTGGGTCCTAGTAATGAAAATTGATATTTAACGCCGGAGCCAAATGGTCTTTGACGCTAATATTGCTCTGTCGCCGAAGAATAAGTAAAAGTTCAAGCGCTCGCCGCAATGATGCTTTGGATGGCAGCACACGTGCTATCAGCCGAAGTTTCGAGAAAGCTAGATATCATCGAGGATTCGTCGCCGTTGTAGGTTGTACTCCTCTTCTGACACTATGTCCTGCTCACGAAGCATGTCTAGTTTTTGGAGCCTCGACGTTACTGAACCTTCATAAGCACTAGTTGACAATGTGCCATCACCTTGTTGCTGAGTGGAGCTGGGCCTGACGGATGGTGACTCACTGCCTGAGCAATCGTACGCACGTCCAATTGCGAATGGACTATAGCCCCCTGAAATATTCATCCATACAATATGTGTCGCTCCTAACTTAGCGGCCTCTTCTTGAGCTTCGTTTCTTGCATTATCCATGCCTCTCGAAGCCGCAATATTTCCCCAGCCTGAAGATCCCTGCACCTCGCCAATAAACTTACAACCAGTCACTCGTCTTTCATCTGCGGCTTTCACGAAAGTAGCACTTTCGCTCATCTGTGTTGCACACCCTGAGATTGACACCAGTGCCAAAACCAATATCGGTAGCTTATACTTACAAACATTATTCATTATACTTACTAACTCTTCTATTTATCTAATCGATTTTCTACTATTACCAAAGAATCCAAGCTCTGGATCATCTGCTATCCATTCCCTCTTTTATGCACTCGGCTTGGAGACGCCGTGGCGCTCCACCTAGTTTGGTGTTATGGTGGTGAAGGTGCAAAAGAGACACAGTCACTAGAACGTAACATTATGCATCACTTCTAGATAGTGAAGTTTATAACAGAGTATATTTAAAACACTCAAGTCTGCTAGCTGTTTACCCGCAAAGGTGCTAAGCATCAAAAATACCTAGAGTATTGCTGATTATTCAACGATCTCAAGATAAACCTCATCGTTCCGAGTCTACATTGAACCAAGGCTTCCAAGTTCCGATGAGAAGGTCTTCTCGATAAAAGCGCTCGGCTATCTGATCAGCACCCATGACATCATAGCTAAAACCGACATTCTTCGATATTAATTGGAGAGGGAGCTCTTCATCTGGAAAGAAGTGTTCGATTCCATATCGAAGTTGACAAGAGGTAGTAACTGCCTTCTGCTTCTTTGAACTTTCGGGAATTTCATGCAACCTCTCCTTGGAGCCTCGTTTCAAATGCTGAGAAAATCTTTTTTTTAGATTTGTGGTCTTTCCCACATAGAGACATGGAAATGCTAATGAGGAGGGCCACCAATCTCGGAACTGAATCTCAACATCTTTTCCACCGGGGCCGACTAGAATCATTTCCGTATTTGCACTAAGCAAAACAGATCTCTCTCCCAGCCACCAAAAAGCATAGACACCAGGCCTTTGCGGTATTTCTAACGGCGCCGTCTCTATGATATCACCAATCAAGCGGATGTCTTCCTTAAGATCCACAAACACTCCAAAGACTACATAACTTTAGAAACCAACATCCCAACAAAAATCTTATTGCAGATACTCATTCTGTAGAAACGAGAGAGAAAATAGCATCATATTTAAATATTATTTTTTATTACCTTTTCCAGGTTATCCAGACTGTTCCATAAGCTCCTTTAACTGTGATATTGACAACGCAGGACGCTTTCGATGAAGCATGGCGTGACAATTGGGGCAAACAGGGCGCAAGTCATAAACTGGATCGAGTTCATATTCTCCACCAATTTCTGCCATTGGTTTTAAATGATGAACATGAATAAAACCACGACCTATTTCCCCGTAAACATTCTCAAAATCAAAACTGCAGATCACACACCTGGTCCCCCAATGATTGAGGCACTTTCTACGTGCACTAGGATCACGCTCATACACATTTACGCTTATAGACTTCTTCGCTCCTTCCTTAACCCTGTCTAGCTCTATGACCTCCTCAGGCAGGACCTCAGGGCGAGCGAGCTCAGTTCCTGTAAACTCCCAAATAATTTCGACGGGACAGGAGTCCATGACACTCTTAGGATGGGCCAAGCCGGCAAATGTAAATGCTTCGCGATTATCTTCACGGAAAAAAAGATAAACGTATCCCGCCGGATTTAGCAACCCCTGAATGGAAGGTAAGTGCAACTTTGATTGAGATTTACCGAACCAAACTAGCTGATCGCCAATGAATCTATTTCCATAATCATGACCAGTCCGTCCAGCTGCACCAATACCACAAAAAACAAAATGGTCATCCCCATGAGACGTGTATCCCGTATACCAATTCCCTCCTCTTGGGGCTTCAATCCCTATAATTCGGAACACGTCTCTCCGAGTGTATTGTTCACCTGGCTGAAATGGATACACATCGCTCAACCCTTACCTAGCCTCTAGCAAAGTTCGACAACAGGCGTGCGGCGTTCCCCTGCCGGCTGCCCCCATTGGATCAATGGTGCTTAACAAATAGCCATTAATGACAATGAACCGTTCCGACACTATTATCCATATGGCAACACTGTCCAGGTGGAGAGTTTTTCCGGCACCCTCCCCCATGAGCCAGAACACTGCCGCTCACAAAAGTAAGAACGATAGCAATTATAATGACCTTCATACTTCCTCCTGCGTCCAATTGGAACCACTTACAAATTCTCATATTACTATTCTAGGACCTACGCTCATAGGAATGCTCTTTCTCAAATAAAATGTCTCAAGAGCTCTATATGAATGCAATTAATACAAGATCTTTCGTTAATACAAACATAGAAATCTGCAAAGTATACTTGTAAAAAGCCCAGCTCCATCCATTCCAATTCAATTACTTTTTGAAGACAGCCTTTTCCTAGGCATAAAAAACTTTCACTATGCAGATATTTTTTGAATATTCTCGAGGCGACGCTCTCTACTTCTCACACACGCATAAACACTGCATACAGATAAAACACCATGATATTTCGCCAAGAGAAGCACTTACATTCCCTTCACCTGCGAACTACCAAACAGCCACGCTACCGCCACAGCGGCCACGGGAAATGTCCACCCAGCGCGACGAATGCCGCTGTGCGATCACGAGAAGGGGGGAAGTCAGTGCGGGTAACCGGGTACGCAGCATGCCGCCAGTAAGATAGCGTCGTGCTGAATGTAACGTCAGATTAGCGTTTACTGGTCATCCCTTGGCCATAGACGGCTTTCCTATCCCTACGCATGATCGTTTGTCGTGCTCTAAACGGCACTTTTATGGCCTGGTATATGCCAATAAGAGCAGAATAGACAAAATATGCGTGGAATGGGAAAGAATTTACGAGTTTTTTGGTTTAGGTCTTACAAGCTGTTGAAATTCAGAAATAATGCAGCTAGACGCTTCTTTGTATTCGTAGCGGAAGATGGAAATGAGAGAGGATAAAATCCGGTTGAACTGAGGCGCCCAACGCTAGCAAGTAGTCACTTACTCTATTACATAGCGCTCTTTGACTGACATCTTGCCTGGCGTGGCACCTCTGGCTTTTATCCGGACATACGTACGCATCGACCTCGTCTGCAGACCTCGCTCTGAATTCAGCGCATCAACTTGCCGGGGGGGGCAATTGGCTCCGCCCTTTCGCATACAGACAGACGCCATGGGTCTTGCCAGAGCGTTATTACGCCCTGTCGGCTTGAGGGTTCGCGTCGTCTTCCACCACATTGGCTTCGCCCTTCTCCTCAGCCGCGGGATTGGCGTACTTCATCCAGGTCTTGCCCAAGTGGTTGCGCAGTTCATTACCCACCTGCTTGGGGTCACGGGCTTCCAGGGCGGCCATGATGGCTTCGTGTTCTTCCATGGCCACCGACCACTTTTCGTTCTTCAGGTTGGAGAGGTAACGCACGCGATAGAGCTGTCGGCTCAGGGTGGCGTGGATCTCGATCAGGGAGTTGTTGCCGGAAAGCGCGACGATGCGGTTATGAATCGCCTGATTGAGACGAAAATAGTTCTGCCGGTCGCGACGCAGGAAGGCGGCCTTCATCTCGAAGTGCAGAGCCTGCAGTTCGGCGATGTCATCGTCGGTGGCATTGGCGCAGCAGAGCTCTGCGGCGGACTGTTCCAGCACGCTCAGCACGTAGGCCTTTTCCTGCACGTCCTGGGGGCTGACGTCGGCGACCACGGCGCCTCGCCGCGGAGAAATGACGACCAGGCCCTCGGCCGCGAGGATCTTGAAGGCCTCGCGCATGGGGGTACGTGAGACGTCCAGCTCTTCGGCCAGCTTGCGCTCTGGCAGCCGTTGCCCGGGCTGAAAATGGTCCATCACGATGTGCTCGCGCAGGTAGTTCGCCACCTTCTCTACCAGCCCTTCCCGTGGGTCCATTGCCGCTTCATCCATCGTCGTCGCCATCATGATCCTGAGGTGCGATAAGAATGGCATACCAAAAAATCTCAATCAAACTTGGCCGCGTTTTGACGCGAACTTTTAATCGTATATTTTTCATGCGGTTATCCCTAAAGATACAGGAATTACTACCAAGGTCTAGGTGCCCAATGTTTGACCTTAAAAATGGTATACCACTAAATTTCACAGCATCCATGAACCACTCGCCCCACCCAGCCCGCCGCCTGAAGCGAGCATGGCTGCCCCTCAACAGCGGGGCGAAATGGGCCAGCCAGCACGGAGATGCCTCACTACATGAACTACTTACATCACTTTGATACCGCCGCTACCGTCGAAGCCTGCGTGGCAGGTGCCGGCGACTTTGGCCGAGGCATCCTCCGTCAGGCCCAACAGATGCCGGGCATGAATGCGCGTATCGCGGTCGACATCAACGCCGCAGTAGCAGCGGAAGCCCTTGAAAAGGCGGGAATTCCGCTTTCGCGCATCGCGGTATGCCATTCTGCCGAGGAGGCTTCGGCTGCCTGGCAGGCTGGCCACTATCTGGCGACCGGTGACCTGGAGATCGTCAAGCACCTGGATTTCGATATCCTGGTGGAAAGCACTGGTATACCAAATGCAGGTGCGGCTCACGCTGCCAGCGCACTCAAGGCAGGTAAGCATGTCGGTATTGCTACCAAGGAAACAGAATCAGTGGTCGGTCCCTACCTGACCCGCCTGGGCAATCGTCACAATCGCCTGTTCACACCACTGGACGGTGACCAGCCGAGCCTGTTGATTGGCCTGGTCAGCTGGGCGCAGACACTCGGATTCGACATCATCGCTGCCGGCAAGAGCAGTGAATACGACTTTGTCTGGGATGAGGACGACCAGGCGATCTGGTGCAACGGCACTCGCTATGACGCGCCGGACATGGCCAACCTGTGGACACTGCCAGAAGGCGATGAACGCAGCGTGGTGCGTGCACGGGGCGAACACCTCAACGCCATTCCGCAGATCTCCGCTCCGGATCTGTGCGAGATGACCAACGTAGCCAACGCCACGGGTCTACTGCCCGATGACCCCGCCTTTCATGCCCTGGTGCTACGCACTCACGAAGTGCCGACGCTGCTGGACCTGGAGGCCAATGGTGGCGTGCTCGCCGGCAGTGGCCGCCTGGAGGTGTTCAACTGCCTGCGCCGCCCGGACGAGTTGAGCTTTGCCGGTGGCGTGTTTGTCGTCGTTCGCTGTGAAGATGACCACGCCTGGCAGGTGCTGGAAGGCAAGGGTCATATCCTGAGTCGCAGCAAGAAGAGCGCCATGGTCTATCTGCCGCGCCACCTGCTTGGCCTCGAAGCCCCCATCTCCCTGCTTGACGCTGTGCTGAAGGGCCTGCCCTCCGGCGGCGGTCAGGCGACCCGCCCGGCAGTGGACCTGGTCGCAAGGGCGACGGCCCCGCTTGAAGGCGGCCAGGCGCTGGAAATGAAGGGCCACCACCGACACATCGCAGGCCTTCAGCCAGAGGTACACCCGGCCTCAGCCCTGGTCGCCAAGACGCCCGTGCCGTTCTACCTGCTTCCAGGCGCCACGCTGAAGCGCGATATCGCTGCAGGACAGCTGATTACCCTGGCCGATGTGACGCTTCCCGAGTCGACTCTGCTGACGCTGCGCCGTGAGCAGGATGCGATGTTCTTCTCGACTGCCGAACACATTTCGTCGCCGGCCTGACGTCGGGCCGAATCCACTGGCACTCAACGGGCTAAAGCCCACGCCTAACCACAACAATCCTTCCGGAGAACGCCATGCTTAGCCGACATCTCGTCCTAACTGCCAGCGCCCTTGGCCTGACCCTTGCTGCTGCCAGTCCCGCTGTCTTCGCCGCCGATGACGCCGCGGACTTTCCGTCCAAGCCCCTGCAATTCCTGGTTGCCGCCGGCGCCGGTGGCGGTACCGACAACTTCGCGCGCACCATCAAGCCGCTGCTCGAAGAGGCCATGGATACCCGCGTCACGGTGATCAACCTGCCATCCGCATCCGGGGCACTGGCTCACCAGCGCACCGCCAATGGTGACGCCGATGGCCACACCCTGGACTTCGCCTCGTCCACCCTGGTGACCTCGCTGGCGGCCGGTCAGAACCCCACTGGCCTCGACCAGCTGACGCCGGTGGCGCGCATGCAGTCCGACGTGATGACCCTGATCGTCGACCCGGACAAGTACGCCGATTTCGACGCCTTCATGGAGCACGCCAAGACCAATCCCGGCGAAGTGATCATCGGCGGCACCCACGCAGCAAGCCCGGACCGCATGGCCTTCCTGTCATTCCGTGACGCCACGGGCCTGGACATCAATTTCATCCCTTATGACGAAGAAGGCAGCGTGGCGGCCAACGTCATGGGCGGCAACATCGATGGCCTTTTCGGTGAAATCAGCTCGGTCCTGAGCTACATGGAATCCGGCGAGATGATGCCGATCCTGGTCTTCGCGGAAGAGCGCCTGGGCAACTTCCCGGACATTCCCACCACGGTGGAAAACGGCTGGGACCTGACCGATGGCAACGAGCGCGGCATCTTCGTCCACGCCGACACGCCTGACGCCATCGTCGAAAAACTCGAGACCACCCTGAAGGGCGTCTACGACTCCGAGACGTACCAGGAGTACGAAGAGCGCGTCAACCTGCACTACCGTGAAGGCTGGCTGGGTAGCGACGCCTACCGCGAGAAGCTCGAGCAGAACCTGGAGCTGTACACGCGCCTGCTGGAAAACAACTGATCTGTACACCGGGTGTGCGCCGCAACGGCTCGTCAGGGCCGTGACGGCCACCCCCATGAGGGCCGGGCCATGCCCGGCTCCCACCCCGGGGCCAGAGACAGCGGTCTGCTCTGCCCCATCGTGAACCGAGCCTCACCATGCATACCAAGTTCACCGTCTTTGCAGTCCTGCTGCTGGTCCTTGCCGGCATCACGCTGGTACCGACCCTGAATTTCCCCAGCTCCGAGGACGTCTCGACCTTCATCGGCCCGCGCTTGTGGCCCTTGTCCTTGCTGCTGCTGTTGATCGTCCTGTCGGCCACTCTGCTGGTGAGCACGCGACTGACCCAGAAGAAGGAAGCGCAGCAAGGCCTCAGTCGTGAACGCGACCCAGAGTCAGCGACTGACGTGCCCAACGCCACGGCAGACGACCCACTGGTTGCGCCAACTGAGCTGAACACCTCGGCACCCCCTTCAGCGTCAGGCGTTATCGCGGCCTACCGCCACTGGTGGGTGATGGGGGCTACCGTGGCCTACACGCTGGTGATGCCCGTCACCGGATTCCTGCTGGCCACCGTCATGTTCACCCTGGCCTGCACGCTACTGCTCGGCGCGCGCCACTGGGCCGCCCTGCTGGCCACCGTGGTCATTGCAGCGGTGCTGATACAGGGCGTGTTCTCCACCCTGCTGGGCATACCGTTGCCATGACCCTCAGTCGATACGATCTTTTACCCGTGCTTCCCAGGAGCTGACGATGCTGGAGAGTTTTCTGAGTGGGCTAGGTGTGGTCTTCCAGCCCATGAACCTTCTGATACTGACCTCGGCCGTGTTCATCGGCTTTATCGGTGGCGCCCTGCCAGGCATCAGCGGTGTGATTCTGGTGGTCATCCTGCTGCCGGTCACCTATGGCATGGACCCGACCCAGGCGTTCATGCTGCTGACGGCCATCTACGGCTCTACCGTGTTCTCGGGGCTGATCACCGCCATTCTCTACCGCGCACCCGGCACCCCGGAAGCCGTGATGACGGCCTTCGACGGCTACCCCATGACCCAACAGGGGGAAGCGGGCAAGGCCCTGGGTATCGGCGTGCTCAGTTCTGCCATCGGCGGTCTGGTCGGCACCATCGCGCTGATCATCTTCACCCCCTTGCTGGCCTCGGTGGCGCTGAAGTTCTCGTCGCCCGAGTACTTTGCCCTGGCCATTCTTGGCCTGACCGTGGTCGCCTCACTGGGCGGCAGGCTGATCCTTGGGCTGATCGGGGCTACCCTCGGTCTGTTGATCGCTACCATCGGCATCGACCCTCTTACCGGCACCAGTCGTTACACCTTCAACAACCTCAACCTGGCGGAAGGGGTTGGCCTGATTCCCGTCATCGTCGGGCTTTTTGCGGTGTCCGAGGTGATGAAGCGTTCACTTTCCCGGGATGCAGAACAGCCGCTGACCAAGGTCAAGATCAAGATCTTCGACGCCCCCATCCTGAAGAAGATCGGGGTGACCCTGTCGCGCTCGTCGATTCTCGGGGTGATCATCGGCATTCTGCCCGGCATCGGCGCCAGCACCGCGGCCATGGTCAGCTACAGCGAGACGGTGCGCTGGTCCAAGCATCCGGAAAAGTTCGGCAAGGGCGCCCCGGAAGGCATCGCCGCACCGGAGGCTGCCAACAACGCCGCCGCCATGGGCGCCCTGGTGCCCCTGTTTGCGCTGGGCATTCCGGGCAGTGGCACTACCGCGATCATCCTTGGCGCCTTTATCATGCATGGCCTGCAGCCGGGGCCGATGTTCATGCTGACCTCAAGCGACCTGATCTATGCGGTATTCGCCGGACTGTTCGTGGTGAACTTCATGATCCTGGCGTTCTCCAAGCCGTTCATCAAGCTGTTCACCCGCCTGCTCAACGTCCCCTACTCGGCACTCGGCCCGATCATCCTGATGTGCTGCATCGTCGGCACCTACTCGGTGCGCAATTCGATGTTCGACGTGTGGCTGATGCTGGGTTTCGGCGTCCTCGGCTTTCTTCTCGAGAAGATCAAGTTCCCGCTGGTGTCGATCATTCTCGGCCTGGTCCTCGGCCCCATCGCGGAAAGCGAATTGCGGCGCTCGCTGGCCATGTCCCAGGGGGATCTCAGCATCTTCTTCTCGCGGCCGATCAGCGCCAGCTTGATCGTGATTGCCGTATTGCTGCTAAGCACCACCATCATCATCGCCCTGCGCAAGCGGGCCAGAACCCGTGCAGCGGCGATGGGCTGAGGGGATCAAGTCGCACACTGGCGAATCTTCCCCATCCCCCCACGCAGAAACGACATCGCCCTCGCTGCCACAGGCAGCGAGGGCGATCTTGCTTCTACTGATGGGCACCGCACCCCCTGGGCCAAGACACCTCCCGCCCTACCAATCAGACCCGCCGTCAACCAGGTCCGCTGCCAACGAGCGAAAAAGGCAGCGATACAAGGGGGGATCAATAGTCATGGCCTGCATCCACCGCGGCAGGCGCTTCAGGGTGCAGGCGCTGGATGTGCACCCGCCGGGCAAGGCGAATGAGCGGGCGTATCATCATCTCGATACTGCCGATCAGAAACAGCCAGGTCCCTATATAGGCAAGCGACTCGTAGAAAAACAGAATACTGCCGATGATAAACCAGGTGCCGATCAAGAGGTCGTTGACGATGCTGAGCACCTCATAGCGCTGGCGAATGATCAGCTCTTCATGACCGATATGCAGGGTCAGAGTGGGCGTTTTCGACGACTGTTGCGAGGTTGTCATGGGGTCTTCCCTTTCGCAGTGGTTGTCCGGCGCCCTGTCGCGTTTCAGCGCAAGAGGGAGCAACCTGGTATCCAGAATAACCGTATGCAAAACAGGATAGAGGCAGTCAGTTTGGCGGAGCAAGACGAGGTAGCGCCACAGGCCTGCAACGCGAGCAGGACACAACACATAGACGAAAAATGGACGAAACGAGCGCAGCGATCGTTAACGCCAGGTACCGAAAACCGACAAGGAAAGCCCAGAATTTCAAGGACAATAACGAAAGGCAAGGAAGGAAAAGAAAGGCAGCAAACTCAGGAGTGTCGCTAGATAGCGCAGAATGCACTGGCTCCCCGAACAGGACTCGAACCTGTGACCCAATGATTAACAGTCATTTGCTCTACCAACTGAGCTATCGGGGAACGACAATGTGCTGTACTGAATAGCGCACTGCTAAATGATGCAGCGCTAAATGGCATCAGGTAACGACCTTGAGCCGGGCGACAATTCTTGCAAGGTACAGAGCATCGTGACATTGCGCCAAGATGGCTCCCCGAACAGGACTCGAACCTGTGACCCAATGATTAACAGTCATTTGCTCTACCAACTGAGCTATCGGGGAATGACCTTGAATTGTCGGTGCAAGAGGCGGGATCAACCTTGGAGGTTGGCTCCCCGAACAGGACTCGAACCTGTGACCCAATGATTAACAGTCATTTGCTCTACCAACTGAGCTATCGGGGAATCGCCTTGAGCACGGGGCGTAGTATACGGATCACGCCGAGATCGTCAAGCCCACCTGAAGGTTTATTGCCGGACAGGTCGACTTAACTCGCTGATCCGCCTCACAACCTTGGATAGCGTCCCCGCCTGACGCCGACAGCATCACGGCGACATCGCTCTGACGACACCGGCTGACACCGGGCACCCTGGAACCGGACATGCTGAAACGACAGCGCCCGCTGACCGAAGTCAGCGGGCGCTGTCTATATCCTGGTGGCTACGCCCTGACTCGAACAGGGGACCCCATCATTATGAGTGATGTGCTCTAACCAACTGAGCTACGTAGCCTTTTGGCCGTCAGGCAATAACATCGCCGTGTCGACGGGGGTGAATTATGCACACCCCCCAAGGACTTGGCAAGCCTGACCGCCAAATTTTCGGCGACGAAGATCCACAAGGGCTGTCGCCACCTCTAAAAGGTGTCAGTCGATACCCAGCGACGCCTTGACGGCTGGCAGCGCGGGCTCGCCGTCGGCGGTATTGACGCCTTCAAGCCATGCCTCCAGAAGTGCCGGATTCGCCTTCAGGTAATCCTGGGCAGCCTCCTCCGGCGCCACGCCATCGTCCATGATGGATCCCATCAACTGGTTCTCCATCTCCAGGGTAAAGCTCAGATTGTCGAGCAGTGCGCCAACGTTCGGGCAGCTCTCGCTGTAGCCGGCACGTGTGTTGGTATAGACCGTGGCGCCCCCCAGGTCAGGACCAAAGTAATCGTCTGCGCCCTCCAGGTAGGCCATATCGAAATTGGTATTCATCGGGTGAGGCTCCCACCCCAGGAAGACCATCCAGGACTCATCCGGGACCCTAGCCCGCAACTCGGCCAGCATGCCTGCTTCACTGGAGTCGACCAGCGACCAGTCGCCGAGACCGAAGGCGTCGTCGTCGATCATCTGCTGGATCAACTCATTGCCGTCGTTCCCGGCCTCGATGCCATGCAGCTCGCTGTCGAACTTGTCGGCGTGCTGGGCGAGATCCGCCACCGAGGTGACGCCCGCGTCGTGCACATACTGAGGCACCGCCAGGGTGTACTTGGCGCCTTCCAGGTTGGCACCCAGGCGGTCGACGTCACCCTGCTCCACGTAAGGGTCGCTGATGGACGCCATGGAAGGCATCCAGTTACCCAGGAACACGTCGAAGTCACCGTTCTTCATGCCTGAATAAGCAATCGGCACCGATACCGTATCGATGCGCGTCTCGTAGCCCATGGCCTGCAGCACCTGGGTGGTAAGCGCGGTGGTCGCGGTGATGTCGGTCCAGCCGACTTCAGCGAAACGCACCGGCTGGCAGCTGTCATCGGCGGCCATCGCCTGGGGGGCGGCAAGGCCGGCGATGGCAGCCGCCAGCACGGACAGAGCGGGAATCGTCGGGGTCGTCATGATGCACTCCTTATTCGGATTATCGGTTGCAGTATGGTGGCCTGTTCACGACGGTGCCGTTGAATCGACCAGATTTTGATTGAACGTCCAATCAATAAAAGGCATACTCTCTACATCCTAACCTCGGGGACACCTCGAGGAGCAAGTCACCGTTTCAACTCTCGAGCACCTGAAGGCTCGTGAGGCAGTGGTAGAGAGGTCTGTCATGCCCAAGGTAGGAATGGAGCCAATCCGCAGGCAACAGCTGATACAAGCCACCATGGCCGCTATCCATGAGGTCGGCCTGGCGGATGCCACCGTGATGCGTATCGCACGTCACGCGGGCGTGTCTGCTGGCATCATCAGCCACTATTTTGGCGGCAAGGATGGCCTGCTCGAAGCTACCATGCGGCAGATTCAGCACGACCTGGGCGACGCGGTCGCTGCACGTCGCAAAGCCCTCTCCGACAACAGCCCAAGAGCGCATCTGGAAGCCATCATCGATGGCAACTTTGACTCATCCCAGACCAACGCTCGCGCGGCCGGCACCTGGCTCGCCTTCTGGGCCAACTCGATGCACAAGGCCGACCTGCAGCGCCTGCAGAAGATCAACGATCGCCGGCTTTACGCCAACCTCTGCTACCAGTTCAAACGTCTGATGCCCCGTGACGAGGCACAGCGCGCCGCCAACGGCATGGCCGCCATGATCGACGGCCTGTGGCTTCGCGGCACCCTCTCGCCCGAGGGGCTGGACACCCGCCAGGCGCGTGAATTGGCGCGTGAGTACCTGCATCGACTACTGGACCAGGCGGCCAGAACGTAGCGCATCCACTTGATCAGGCCGCCTGCCACCATCTGCAGAAAGCCTAGCCTGGATCAAGGGACGCCCCATCACCGTGCGAGGCGGCGCCTCAACGTCAGGGCACACTCGACCGCGCCGTCCGCGATCACCCCATCACCTTACTAGCTCGCTCTCACCATAGGAGGATGTCATGGCAACGCTCGACACCCAGAAGCTCTATATCAATGGCCGTCTGACAGACGCCACCTCCAACGAGACGTTCAGCGTCACCAACCCCTACGACGGTAGCCACCTGGCAGACGTCCAGGTGGCCAGCGACGCCGACGTGGATGCCGCCGTGGCTGCCGCACAGCAAGGCCAGAAGGTCTGGGGCGCCATGTCCGGCATGGAGCGAGGCCGCATTCTCAACCGCGCCGTGGCCCTGCTGCGTGAGCGCAACGATGAGATCGCGGAACTCGAGACCCGTAACACGGGCAAGCCCTTCAGCGAGACGTCCACGGTCGACATCGTCACCGGTGCCGACGTGCTGGAGTACTACGCCGGCCTGGCCGCCGCCATCGAAGGCAGCCAGATTCCGCTGCGGGAAGACAGCTTCGTCTACACCCGTCGCGAGCCGCTTGGCGTGATCGGTTCCATCGGCGCATGGAACTACCCGATCCAGATTGCCTGCTGGAAGTCAGCCCCTGCCCTCGCCGCCGGCAACGCAGTGGTCTTCAAGCCCAGCGAAGTCACCCCGCTGACCACCATGATCCTGGCCGAGGTGTTCACCGAAGCCGGCCTGCCGGATGGCGTCTTCAACGTCGTCCATGGCGAGGCTGAGGTGGGCCAGGCGATTACCGGCCATCCTGACATCGCCAAGGTGTCCTTCACTGGCGAGGTCGGCACCGGCAAGAAGGTCATGTCTGCCTCGGCGGCTTCCAGCCTCAAGGACGTGACCATGGAGCTGGGTGGCAAGTCACCGTTGATCGTATGTCGTGATGCGGACCTGGACCGGGCGGCCGACGCCGCCATGATGGCCAACTTCTACTCCAGCGGCCAGATCTGCACCAACGGCACGCGGGTCTTCGTCGATAACGCCATCAAGGCGGACTTCGAGGCGCGCCTGGCGACTCGGGTAGCGCGCATCAAGGCAGGCGATCCGATGGATCCGGCCGTGAACTTCGGCCCGCTGGTCAGCTTCGAGCATCAGCAGAAGGTCCTGTCCTACATCGCCCTGGGCCAGCAGGAAGGCGCTCGTGTGTTGGCCGGTGGCGAGACCTGGGATCAGGGTGACTGGGCCAAGGGTGCCTGGGCGGCGCCTACGGTGTTCACCGACTGCACCGACGATATGCGCATCGTCCGCGAAGAGATTTTCGGCCCGGTCATGTCCGTGCTCGGCTTTGATAGCGAGGAAGAAGTGCTCCAGCGTGCCAATGCCACCACCTATGGCCTGGCGGCGGGTGTCTTTACCGAAAGCCTCAACCGCGCACACCGCATGATCCACCGCCTTGAAGCCGGCATCTGCTGGATCAACACCTGGGGCGAGTCGCCGGCCGAAATGCCGGTCGGCGGCTACAAGCAATCGGGTGTCGGTCGTGAAAACGGTATCGAGACACTGGCCCACTACACCCAGACCAAGTCGGTCCAGGTCGAGATGGGACCCTTCGAGTCGGTTTTCTAACCTCACCACATCCAGGGTCGGGGCCCCCACCCCGACCCCATGTGACAGGCTTGCGCGGAATCCCCTGCCCTTTCTCTTGATGGCTCGCCCTCCGGGCCATCCGACACCGCGTCGCGCCTGACCCCGACATCTCACTTATTCTCCCGGGAGGCGTTTCATGCCACAGCATCGTGAATACGACTACGTCATCATTGGCGCCGGCTCAGCCGGCAACGTTCTAGCGACTCGCCTGACAGAAGATCCTGACGTCCAGGTGCTGCTGCTCGAAGCAGGTGGCAAGGATCACCGCTTCGACTTTCGCACCCAGATGCCCGCCGCGCTGGCCTATCCGCTGCAGGGCAAGCGCTACAACTGGGCGTTTGAAACCGATCCTGAGCCGCACATGGACAATCGCCGCATGGAGTGCGGTCGCGGCAAGGGCCTGGGCGGTTCCTCGCTGATCAACGGCATGTGCTACATCCGTGGCAATGCCCTGGACTATGACGGCTGGGCCCAGCGTGCCGGGCTGGAAGACTGGCACTATGCCAACTGCCTTCCCTACTTCCGCAAGGCCGAGACCCGTGACATCGGCCCCAACGACTATCATGGTGGCGATGGCCCGGTCAGCGTGACCACGCCCAAAGAAGGCAACAATCCGCTTTATCACGCCTTTATCGAGGCAGGCCAGCAGGCGGGCTACCCGGCCACTGAAGACGTCAACGGCTACCAGCAGGAAGGCTTCGGTCCCATGGACCGTTTCGTCACCCCCAATGGCCGTCGCGCCTCCACCGCCAGGGGCTATCTCGATGAAGCCAAGCAGCGTCCCAACCTGACCATCGAAACCCGCGCGACCACCGATGTGATCCTGTTCGAGGGCAAGCGCGCGGTCGGGGTACGCTATCAGCGCAAGGGCCAGGACCAGCAGGTGCGCATCCGTCGCGAAGTGCTGCTGTGTGCCGGCGCCATCGCCTCGCCGCAGATCCTGCAGCGCTCCGGCATCGGACCGGCCGACCTGCTCGAGGAGCTGGGTATCGAGGTCGTTCAGGTCAATGACAACGTCGGTGCCCATCTGCAGGACCATCTGGAGATGTACATCCAGTATGAGTGCAAGAAGCCGATCTCCCTCTACCCGGCGTTGAAGTGGTACAACCAGCCAGCCATCGGCGCAGAATGGATGTTCAAGGGCACCGGCATCGGCGCCAGCAATCAGTTCGAGGCAGCCGGGTTCATTCGTACCAGCCAGGAGGAAGCCTGGCCCAACCTGCAGTACCACTTCCTGCCCATCGCGATCAGCTATAACGGCAAGAGTGCGGTACAGGCCCACGGCTTCCAGGCCCACGTCGGCTCCATGCGCTCGGAAAGCGAGGGCCGCGTGCGCTTGACCTCTCTTGATCCCAAGGCGGCGCCGTCCATCCTGTTCAACTACATGTCCACCGAGAAGGACTGGGAAGAGTTCCGCGACGCCATTCGCCTGACCCGTGAGATCATCGCCCAGCCGGCCATGGACGAATATCGCGGTCGTGAGATCTCTCCGGGACCGGACGTCAACACCGACGAGGAACTCGACGCCTTCGTGCGCCAGCACGCCGAGACCGCCTACCACCCCTGCGGCACCTGCCGGATGGGAGATGGCGACGACTGCGTGGTAGATGGCGCAGGTCGCGTGCACGGGGTGGAACGCCTGCGCGTGGTAGACGCCTCGCTGTTCCCGGTGATTCCCACTGGCAACCTCAATGCGCCGACGATCATGCTGGCAGAGCGAATGGCCGACAAGATTCGTGGCCAGCAGACACTGCCGCCGAGCGACGCGCCCTATTACGTGGCCAACGGAGCCCCTGCCCAGGCCACCCCGCAGCGCCGGCTCGAGGACGCCCACCCGACCCAGGGTGAGCGCCGCCTTGCAGCAGGCACCGACGGCTCGACACCTACTGGCTAGCGAAGCCCGCTGCCACACGCAGCATGTCGACGTCATCCCCCTGGCCCTGTGTTCATCACAGGGCTTTTTTGTGCAGCTCAGAGACGTTTGATTCGACCATGGTGCAAGAGCAGGCGTTTTCAGTGGCTGGTTGCCAGTCGATGGGCTAATCTGCAAGAATTCAAACAGGCGTTTTATTCCAATCACCGGCAACACTCTGCCTCTATCGCCAGCCAAGGAGACTCTCCATGCTCAGCCTGCTCCTGCTCGTCTTCACGGTCGTTGGCCTGATCGCCATCGCCCACCGTGAAGCAGGGTCTGCCCCCGCGACCACTCTGCCTGCGGTACTGGGTATCGTTGGCCTACTGCTCGATGCCGAAGTCGTCGGCGTGCTGCTGTTGATCAGCGCTGCCGTGATCGCCGTCTGTGGCCTGCCCGCACTGCGCCGCCACTGGCTCTCGCCGCGCCTGTTCGCCATGTTCAAGAAGGTCGCGCCCAAGGTCTCTGACACCGAGCGCACCGCGCTGGAAGCAGGCAGTGTGGCCTGGGATGGAGAGCTGTTCTCCGGCCGCCCCGACTGGCAGCGCCTGCTCGACTTCAAGGACGATGGCCTCAGCGACGAGGAACGTGCCTTCATCGACCATCAGTGCACCGTCGCCGCCGGCATGTGCAACGCCTGGGACATTGCCCGCGAGCGCGCCGACCTGCCCCCGGAGCTGTGGGACTACCTGAAGAAGGAACGCTTCTTCGGCATGATCATTCCCAAGCAGTATGGCGGCCTCGGCTTCTCTGCCAAGGCACAGTCTGCGGTTCTGCAGAAGCTGGCCGTCAATGAGACGCTGATGTCCACCGTGGGCGTACCCAACTCCCTCGGCCCCGGCGAACTGCTGCTCAAGTACGGCACCCAGGAACAGAAAGATCACTACCTGCCGCGCCTGGCCGATGGACGCGAGATCCCCTGTTTCGGCCTGACCGGCCCCCGTGCCGGCTCCGACGCCACGTCGCTGCCGGATATCGGCATCGTGTGCAAGAAGGAAGTCGACGGCAAGGAGGTGCTTGGCCTGCGCCTGACCTTCAACAAGCGCTGGATCACCCTGGCGCCCATCGCCACCGTGGTTGGCCTGGCCTTCCGCATGTTCGACCCGGACCACCTGCTGGGCGACAAGGAAGATCTGGGTATCACCTGTGCCCTGGTGCCACGAGACACGGACGGCATGGACATCGGTCGCCGCCACCACCCCATCGGTAGCCCCTTCATGAATGGCCCGATCCGCGGCAAGGATGTGTTTGTCCCGCTGGATACCATCATTGGTGGCCCGGACATGGCGGGTGAAGGCTGGCGCATGTTGATCGAATGTCTGTCGGTGGGTCGCTGCATCACCCTGCCCTCCGGCGCCACGGGCACGGGACGCTACGCCATTGGCTGGGCTGGCGGCTTTGCCCGCATTCGCCGCCAGTTCAACGTGCCGGTGGCCGAGATGGAAGGCATCCAGGAGCCCCTGGCACGCCTCACTGCCAAGGCCTACATCGCCCAGGCAGCGGTCTACCAGACCGCCAACACGATCGACCACGGTCATGCACCGGCCGTGCCCTCCACCATCCTCAAGAGCCAGCTGACCGAGTTCCAGCGAGACATTCTCGCCGATGCCATGGACATTCATGGCGGCAAGGCCGTCACCCTGGGACCGCGCAACTATCTTGGCATTGGCTACAGCGCAAACCCGGTGGCCATCACGGTGGAAGGCGCCAACATCATGACCCGCAACCTGATGGTATTTGGACAGGGTGCCATCCGTTGCCATCCCTACGTGCTTGAAGAGCTGGCGGCCAAGGATGCAGACGATGCAAAGGCCTTCGATCGCGCCTTCTTCCGCCATGCCGGCCTGATCTTCGGCAACGCGGCGCGCGCCTTCTCCATGGGACTTGGCCTGGGCAAGCCTGCCAACCCCTTCGATGACGTCGCGGGGCCCTACGCCAAGGAGGTCTGCCGTCTTTCCGCTGGCTTCAGCCTGTGCGCGGATGCGGCCATGGCAAGCCTGGGAGCCGAACTCAAGCAGCGAGAAATGCTGTCGGCACGACTCGGTGACGTGCTGTCCAACCTCTATCTGGTCAGCATGGTGATCAAGCAGTGGCATGAGGGCGACAAGGTCGAAGGCGAAGCCGAGCTGATGCACTACGCCTGCCGCTTCCTGCTCAACCGCGCCGAGACCGCCTTTGTCGAGGTATTCGACAACTTGCCGAACAAGGCCCTGGGCAAGACATTGAAGGTGCTGGTCATGCCGCTGGGGCGGCGCTGGGCCCGTCCTCACGACGATCTTGCCCGGGCCATTGCCAGGTCCGTTTCCACGGGCTCGGCGCTGCGCAAGAAGCTGCTTCAGGGCGCCTGGGACAGCAACGACCAGGTGCAGGACAACCCGGTGGCACGCTACAACGCCCTGCTGGAGACCCAGGACCGCGCCGAGGCGCTGTATCGCCAGATCAATCGCGCCTATGCCAAAGGCAAGTTGCCGGTGCAGGCCCTGCATCCGGAAGAGCGTCTGGAAGCCGCACTGGCCGAAGGATTGATCAACGAAGACGACGCCGATTTCATGCGCAAGCGTGAGGCCGAGGTGCTGGATATGCTCAGCGTGGATGACTTTGCCTTCGATGCCTTTGTCACCGACAAGGACAAGGTCAACCAGCACAACGCGACCGCCTGAGTCATCGGCACTGCATCACCACAACGCCCGGCACTCGCCGGGCGTTGTCGTTGTGAAGAGCTTCTTCCCTGTGGCCCCTACTTCAGCGGCCATACCAGCATGATGAGTGGTATCGCGACCAGCATCACCACCAGCGTCAGTGGCAAGCCAAGACGCCAGTAGTCGCTGAAGTGGTATCCCGCTGGGCCCATCACCAGAGTATTCGACTGATGACCGATGGGAGTGAGGAAGGCGCAGGAGGCGCTGATCGCCACGATCATCAGGAAGGGGTCGAGTGACAGCCCGAATCCGTTGGCCAGGCTGGCGGCAATCGGCGCCATCAGCAGCGCCGCTGCGGCATTGTTGATGACGTTGGAGAGCAAGGTGCTGACCATGAACAGCCCTGCGAGCACCAGCAAGGGTGGCCATTGGCTGCCCCACCCCAACAGCGTGTCCGCAATCAACTGAGCGCCACCGCTGGTTTCCAGCGACTGCCCCACCGGTATCATCGCCCCCAGCAGGACGATCACCGGACCATCGATGGCCCGGTAGCCCTCTCGCAGGGGCAGTACCCCGACCACCAGGGTCACCAGGGCGGCCAGGGACAGCGCCACCGCCGCCGGCAGCAGATCAAACAGCATGGCCATGATGGCCGCCACGAAGATGCCGATGGACAGAGCCAGCTGACGCGGCTGCCCCAGCGTCAGCCGACGATCCGCCAAGGGCAGGCAGCCCAGTACCGTCAGGCTCTCACCCAGTCCCTCCGGATCGCCCTGCAGCAACAGCACATCACCGGGGCGGAAGCGGATATCCCTGAGCCGCTGCTGCAGCCTTCCACCATCCCTGGCCACCGCCACCAGGTGTAGCCCGTATTGATGGTGCAGGCGCAGCTCCGCCGCGGTGCGACCGCTGATCGCGGCGTCATTGCGCACAATGGCCTCGATCAGATGAAGGTCCTCGTCCTCGGAGCGCTCCTTGCGGCTGTCCTCTTCTGCCTCGTCTTGCTGTGCTGAGTTGCCCGAGTGAGTCCCGCTATGCGTCCCTTCCTCGTCACTACCGACATCATCCCGCGCCCGGTCCAGGGTCTGGCGACGCTCGATGGCCTCCTCGTCCTGGCTGAGCAGATGTCGCGTGCGCTGCGCCAGAGAAGCTGTCTCACGGTTGTCGTCGCCGCCGTCTGGCAGGTCGTCGCTTTCGGCGCCCTCTGGCAGGTCGTCGCCCTCTGGGGTAGGCACATCGCTCGGCGCCAGGCCAACGCGCAATCCGGCCTGATCCTCAAGCGCCTTCAGTTCGTCGGGGCCGGCCTCGAGCAGCAGGATATCGTCTTGTCGCAGTACCCCATAAAAGGAATGGCCGGCATAGCGCCGTCCATCACGTACCAGCGCCAGCACCGGCACGTTGTCGTCCAGCTTGCGCCTGAGCTTGTGCAACGACCAGCCCAGCGCCTTGGCATCCGCCCCGACCCGCACTTCGACCAGGTAGTGAGCGGTATCGAACATGGCATCCCGACTAGCCTGGCCAGTGCGCCGTGGCACCAGACGCCATCCCAGCAGGACAATGAAGGCAACTCCGGCCAGGGCCACGGCTCCGCCCACGGGCAAGAAGTCGAACATGGCGAAACGCTCACCCGAGAGCGAGGCGCGATAGCTGGAGATGATGATGTTGGGCGGCGTGCCGATCAGCGTGGTCAGGCCGCCCAGCAGTGACCCGAACGCCAGGGGCATCAGCAAGATGGACGGAGAGGTATCGTGTTCCCGGGAGAGTCTCAGCGCTACCGGCAACAGCAGCGCCAGCGCACCGACATTGTTCATGAAGCCGGACAACAGCGTGACCAGCCCGGTCAACGCCAGCAACTGCAGGATCAGGCGATCTCCAACCTTGAGTACCTGGGCGGAGATCACGTCGACCACGCCTGCGTGCTCGAAGCCCCTGGAAAGCACCAGCACCGCCACCACGGTAATCACCGCCGGGTGGCCGAAGCCGGTAAAGGCGTCGTCAGCCGGTACCAGCCCCAACACCACTGACGCCAAAAGTGATGCCAGAGCCACCAGGTCGAAGCGCCAGCGCCCCCATACAAAGGCCGCCAGCGTCAGCCCAAGCACCACAAACACCAGAAGACTGTCATCCATGTCGGCCTCCTCCATGGTCAGAGCACTACGAAACACTGCATCAGTGTCCATCGAAACGCTGATTGAGAGTAGCCTACATCAGTGAATTACGTAGCAGGTTCCTCAAAAGGCAGGGGCTGTTGGCCTCGACGCACCTCGAACACATTCAGCGTCATCGCCACCAGCGCGTAGTACCCCAGCACTCCTACCAGCTCCACTACAGCCTCTTCGCCAAACGCCTCCACCGCCTCACGGTAGGTGGACTCATCCACTCGGCGGGTGTCATAGAGCTGGTAGGCCAAGCGGTGCACCAGCGCCTCCTGGGGATCCTCGAAGGGCGGCTGCCGGCCCTCGCGCAGTGCCTCTACGACTGCCGGGGAGAGACCGGCCTCCAGCGCGATGGGGGCATGAATCTGCCACTCGGCCTGGGACTTCCACCACGCAGCGGTTGCCAGGATGGCAAGCTCCGTCAAGCGCAGTGGCAGGCGTGTCCCATAGCGGCAGAAGGCCCCAAGACGCTGGGCGTTGTCGGCCAGCTCCGGGCTATGCACCCAGGCGAGAAACGGGCCGTCCAGGTTGCCGCGCGGTCCGCTGAGGATGTCGGACAGCACGCGCCGTTGCTCGTCGGTCATGCTGGCATCGGTGAGCTCCGGCAGGCGGGATCGGATGGACATCTTGGTTTCCTCAAATGGGGTCTTGGGTACAGTGGATGAGCACCACAGCGCGCAGCCGACGCCTAGGCACCACCGGCAAGGCATTCGACCAGCGCTGTGTCGATGGCGGCCTCAAGCTTGTCGACGATCTCATCCAGGTGCCTGTCTTCGACAATATAGGGAGGGGCCAGCAGCACATGATCACCGCGCCGACCGTCGAGGGTGCCCCCCGCCGGGTAGCACATCAACCCCTGGGACATCGCAGCCGACTTGATCCGTGCATTCAGTCGACGCTCTGCCGGGAACGGTGCCTGGGTCTCACGGTCAGCGACCAGCTCCAGGCCAAGGAACAGGCCACGGCCACGCACATCACCCACCTGGGGATGATCGCCAAAGCGCTCCAGCAGACGGCGCTGCAAGCCTTCGCCCTGGTGACGCACCCGTTCAAGCAGTCCACGGTCCTCGATACTGCGCTGGACAGCAAGCGCCCCGGCACATGCCGTGGCGTGGCCAATGTAGGTATGCCCATGCTGAAAGAAGCCTGATCCCTCGGCAATGGCGTCGCGAATTCGCTGGCTTGCCAGCGTCGCACCAATCGGCTGGTAGCCACCTCCCAATCCCTTGGCAATGGTGACGATATCCGGGCTGATCCCCTCCTGCTCGCAGGCAAACAGCGAGCCTGTGCGTCCCATGCCACACATCACCTCATCCAGAATCAACAGGATGCCGTGACGATCACAGATCTCGCGGACTCGCTGGAAGTACCCAGGCACGGCGGTCACCGCGCCGAGCGTAGCCCCGACGACAGGCTCTGCCACGAACGCCATGACACGCTCGGCGCCGAGCTGAGCGATGGTCTGCTCGAGCTCTTGTGCCAGGCGCTCGCCATAGGCGATGTCGCTCTCTCCCGCCTGTTTGCCGCGGTAGGCATAGCAGGGGCTGACATGTGTCGTCTCGCTGAGCAGCGGTTCGAACGGTTGGCGACGCCAGGCATTACCCCCGGTGGCCAGGGCTCCCAAGGTGTTGCCGTGGTAGCTCTGTCGACGAGCGATGACCTGGGTACGCTCCGGCTGGCCGATCTCGAGGAAGTACTGACGCGCCATCTTCAATGCTGCCTCTACCGCCTCGGAACCGCCGGAGACAAAGTACACGCTGGCGATACCCTCAGGGGCTCGCTCTACCAGAAAATCGGCCAGCGCTTCCATCGGTTCTGAGGTGAAAAAGCTGGAATGAGCGTAGGCCATCTTGGAGACCTGTTCAGCGATGGCCTGCTGCACCTGGGTATCGCTGTGGCCCAGGCAGGACACTGCCGCCCCGCCGCTGGCGTCCAGATAACGCTTGCCACTGGCATCAATGAGGTAGGGACCATCCCCGGCCACCGCGGTGGGGTAGGTAGAAGTGAGATGGCGATGAAAGACGCGGCTCATGCTGGCTCCCGGGGTGGTTGGCCCATGGCAGGTAGAAGGTACGGCGGATCACGTGCGTCGAGGCGGCCAGGGCATCTGACCGAGACATCTGCTGGTGAGCACGAGCTCAGGATCAGGCGCTGGTCGAGTGGCTGGACGGCATCGACATCATTACCGCCAACAACAAATGCAAATATTAAATGCTTTTCAGATTGTTTCAATGCATTGTTTGCAAAAGCTCGCCTTCTCTACGCGTCTTCTGAGATAGCTGGCAAGATAAGCAGCTGTTTTCACATGGCCTCTATCGCCGAATGTTTCAGACAAGGAGCCAAGATGCCGTCCTCTCCCCCTGCTAACGCGCCGGTGCCTCGCCATCTTGCTGACCTTCAACGTCTCACCGAGAGCATCCGTGAGGGGCATTCCTCGCTGCGTCTTGGGCGGCGCTCACTGGCCGTATTGACGGCACTGATCGAGAGCCCTCAGTCCACTGCGGTGGCATCGATCAGCGAACTGGCGCAGCGCCTCGACGTGAATCCCTCCACGCTGACACGTCTTGCCCAGCGACTGGGGTTCGACGGGTTCGGCGAGCTGCAAGGGGTCTTTCGTCGCGAGGTGGCCGACGGCGGGGAGCATTTCTACAGCGACCTCGCTGCGAAGCTGTCGACGGACCAGGACGAGGGCAAGGGCGTGGCGCGACTGGCACGTCTAGGCCGCCAGGAAAGCGCGAACTTTGCCGCGCTGTTGCACCAGCTGGAAGCGGGCACCTATGACGCTGTCGTCGAGCTGCTGGCCACAGGACCCAGGGTAAGAATCCACGGCCAGCGCCAGTTTGCTTCGCTTGCGCAGTTCATGGCCTATGGATTGGGCATGCTACGTGCCGACGCAGCCGAGCTCGATGCGGGGCGACAGGGAGTGGCCGATGCCCTTGCTCAACTGGACGCGGGTGACGTGCTGGTCGTGGTCAGTTGCTTTCCCTACACCACCAGCGTGCTGGAAACCGCGAAGGTAGCGGCGAAGGCAGGTATCCGGATCATTGCGCTAACAGACAGCGAATCGTCGCCGCTGTCACGGGTCGCAGAACACCGCTTCCTGGTACCCAACGACAGCCTGTTCTTTTCCAACGCCATGGGCGCCTTCTTCCTGTTGGCGCAAGGGCTACTGACTGAGGTGGCAGACCGACTCGGCCATGAAGGACTGGCCGCGCTGAGACGACGAGAAAAGATGATCCGAGAGTTGGGGGCATCACTATAGTGCTGGACCAGCGAGCCCGCCACGCGGGCTCGCTGCCTGCGCCCGACGATCGCCGTCAAGCGCGGGGGATACTCAGGGCAGTAGCACCGTCGAGCCGGTTGTCTTGCGTGACGCCAAAGCGTCCTGGGCCTTGCCCGCCTCTGCCAGCGAGAAACGCTGGGCCACATCAATCTTCACCTGGCCGCTCTCGATCATATCGAACAGCTCATCCGCCATGTCCTGCAGCCGCTCAGGCGTATCCGCGTAGCCATTGAGGCTGGGACGCGTCACATACAGCGCGCCCTTCTGGTTGAGGATGCCAATATTGACGCCTTCCACCGGCCCCGAGGCGTTGCCGAAGCTGACCATCAAGCCTCGCGGTTTCAGACAGTCGAGCGACGTCTCCCAAGTGTCCTTGCCAACGCTGTCATAGACCACGTCGACCATGGCACCGCCCGTCAACTCACGCACACGCTCCACCACGTCTTCCTTGGTGTAGTCGATGGTGGCCCAGGCGCCGTTACGCTTGGCAAGCTCAGCCTTCTCGTCGGAGCTGACCGTACCGATGAGCTTGACCCCAAGCGCCTTCGCCCATTGGCAGGCAATGGAACCCACGCCACCGGCGGCGGCATGGAACAGAATGGTTTCGCCGCCCTGCAGCGGATAGGTCTGGCGCAGCAGGTACTGCACGGTCAGGCCCTTCAGCATGGCCCCGGCGGCGGTCTCGCAGCTGATGCCTTCGGGCAAGGCCACGACCTTGTCGGCCGGCAGGGTATGCAACTCAGCGTAGGCGCCCAGAGGCCCCTGGGCATAGGCCACGCGATCCCCGACCTGCAAGTGCTCGACGCCTTCACCCACGGCATCGATCACGCCTGCCCCTTCGGTGCCAAGCCCAGAAGGTAGCGATGGCGCCGGGTAGAGTCCGGTACGAAAATAGATATCGATGAAGTTGAGGCCGACCGCCTCGTTGGCAACGCGCACTTCACCCGGTCCGGGGGCCGACGTGGGCGTATCCACCAGTTCCAGTACGTCTGAACCACCGGTACGAGCGAACTGAATCCGCTTGGCCATGGAAAAGATTCCTTACACTGCTAACGGGATGTACGCCCAGTCAAGCGCTATGCGCGAGTGGGGTCAAGCCCAATGTCTTCCATCTTCCTCTGCCGGGCGGCATTTGAGGGTACACCCCACACCAGGTTGTGTGGGCAAAGCGAAGCGCCGCTCTCACTTCGCCTTGACAAGACAATAGATGTTATCGACACTCATCAAACTGTATACATTATCGACATGATAATGCATACATGAATAACGCGCTGCACAGAGGCAGAACCACCGCGATGGATCGCCGTTCATGGACCTTAACCTCATGCGACGACCGCCAGGCCCTGTTCAGTCCACTGAGAAAGGCGCACTGACGTCTCCCACTGACGAGATTGCTAACATGAAGAAGAGCCTGATTTCTGCTGCTGCCCTGCTGTCCTGCTCTGCCGCGCTAATGACGGTCGCGGGTGGAGCCTGGGCTGACGACGCCGCCCAGTCGGAGGTGGCCGAGGAGTGCCAGCTGACGATCGACAGTACCGACCAGATGCAGTACGACAAGAGCGAGATGAGCGTACCGGCGAGTTGCGAGACCGTCAGCCTGACGCTGACGCACTCCGGAACCATGGCCAAGAATGTCATGGGCCACAACTGGGTGCTGGCACCTAGCGATGCCTATCAGGAGATTGCCTCCGCGGGGATGCAGGCGGGGCTCGACAACAACTACCTGCCTGACGATGACCGCATTGTGGCTGCCACCGATGTCATCGGCGGCGGAGAGTCCACGCAAATCACCTTCAGCACCGAAGGGCTGGACGACAAGGACCTGACCTTCTTCTGCTCCTTCCCCGGTCACTCTTCGATCATGAAGGGCAGCTTCAGCCTGAGCGAAGGCTAAGCCCGAGCGCCTGCGACATAACGTCGACAGCGGCCTGCCTCCGGCTCCAGGGCCACCCTGGAGCCTCTGCCGGCGCGACCCGGGCTTCCTCCGTTCATGGTGCCAGTGAGCGGATCAACAACCACCTTGCCCGGTGAGCGCCGACCCGCCCGTCAGAGGGTGCGGGACATGATGCCCGCTACAGCGTTCGCTTTAGGGTGGGCCGACACGTTGGCTACAGGGTCTGCGGAAAGCTCTCAAGCCCCCGCACAAAGCGATTCTTGTAGTCTTCGAACAAGGCCTTGTCCTGCTTGAAGTTCGCCACCACAGAAGCGTCGTCCACACTCAAGGTCCGCGGCAGATTATCCAGACTGGTCGCCGGATGCTTCGGTCCCAGTCCGATCTGCAGCTCACCCGGGCCCTGCAACCAACGCTGGATCCCCGCAGCGGTAAATTCCGCCTTCTGTGCGTCGCTGACCACGTCCACCCTCAGCGGTGCGCGTAGCGCAAGCTCGGCAACCAGGCGCAGCGCCGGATTCAGGGTTTTCTTCTTGGGCGCATCGCCCTTGTCTCCCGCGGTATCTGCGTCCGGGTCCAGCGAGGTCAGCTGTGCCACGTTCATGCTAGTGCCCGCTTCGTCACTGACCAGCAATGCCAGCGCAACCGGGCGAGATTGATCGTCGACCAGCGCGATCAGCCGGGCCGCTTCCTGCTTGAACAAGACCCCGATCACGCCAGCGAAGGTCACCAGCGGTGCGATGCCCGCCTGGTGCCCGTAGGCTTCTGCGCACAGGCGAGCCAGGCAGGCCTCTCGTTGCTGGGGCTGGTTGATTTTGACGACCTTCATCACTGACCTCTGATTGCTGATACCTTGGGCGCCACAACCGTGCAAGACTGGACGGCTGGAGCCTACATCGAAAGCCGCGAGACTAGCATATTCTTGACGCTCTCGCTGGAGTCCTGACCGCGTTCGAGGATCATGGCCGGTGGCTTCCTCAATCGGTCATCTTTATGTGTCACGATGACCTGGCACCAAGCCGACGACGCCGGATGGCAACGCCGTCAGCGGATCATCGGCCCATTGCGTGGCGCTGCCTTTTGCGATGGTCTTGCCGCCACGCCAGACAAGGAGAGCCCATGACTCACCGAAGCTTGCCGCCTCTGGCGCTGCCCCGCCAGATGGCCCACCGTGGACTATCGGCCCACGCCCCGGAGAACACCTTGAGTGCCGTGCAGCTGGCATGGGAGGCCGGTATTACCTGGGTGGAGCTCGACGTGCAGTTGCTCGGCGACGGAACCCCGGTGATCTGGCATGACCCGGGAATGCGTCGCTGCTCGAACGGTCGCGGCAAGCTGGCCAAGCTAAGACTGGAGCAGGCACAGGAGTACGATGTGGGCGCCTGGTACGCAGAGCGCTTTCGCGGGGAACGCATGGCGACACTCGACGACATGCTCAATCTGCTGGATCGCCGTGACATGGCGGTCAACTTGGAGCTCAAGATCACACGCGGCCGCGACCCCGAAGCGCTGGCCGAATCGGTGATTCCCCGGTTGATGGAAGCCCTGCCCTACGACAGGCGCCTGGTTTCGTCCTTCAGCCCGGCCGCGCTGGATCATGCCCGCAGCATCGCTTCAGCAGAACACCTGGCACTGGGCGTGCTTACCGACAAGGTGGGCAAGGGGTGGCGCCAAGACGTCGAGGCGATAACGGCCTACAGCCTTCACTGCGACTGGAAGAAATTGAAGGAACCCCGCGCCCGGGAGGTGGTAGAAAGCGGCACCGCGCTCCTTTGCTACACCGCCAATGACCCCCTGGCCTTCCAGCGCTACTGGGACTGGGGGGTGACCAGCGTCATCTCCGATGATCCCGGCCGTTTTCTGAGTCCTCCTGTCGCCACCTGAACGGGCGGAAGCGTCGCCTGAGACTCATGAAAGCAAGACGCGAGATCACGTCACGAGAGAACGACGCGAGATCACGTCACGAGAGCACGACTCAACCAAGCGCTTGCTTGGCAAACCTGGGGCATGCTCGCTATGGTAGGACCAGCCTTCCACCAGCGAGCGCCTCGACATGCTCAACAGCGATGCCCCCGTTAGCCCCCAGACCTTCCGCCGCCAACGTATGACGATCCCCTTGCACCAGGGTCTCGATACACTCGCCTCCTCAGCCGAGTCAGCGCATCTTGAGGTAGCACGTTGGCATCCCGGCGGTGACACCACTGGGGTGCCACTCGTGCTGATGCACGACTCACTGGGTAGTATCGCGCTGTGGCGGGACTTTCCCGAACGGCTATGCCGGAAGACCGGTCGCGAGGTCATCGCCTACGACCGCCTGGGCTTCGGCCAGTCCAGCGCACATCCTGGGCAGTTGCCCCACAGCTTCGTCACCGACGAAGCGCATCAAGGCTTCGCCGCGGTACACCAAGCGCTGGGGTTGGAGGGCTTCATCCTTGTCGGGCACAGCGTGGGCGGAGCCATGGCGGCGGCGATAGCGGCTCGCTACCGTGACTGCCATGGGCTGATCACCATGGCCGCACAAGCCTTTGTGGAACCACGCACTCTTACCGGCATTGGCGAGGCTCGCGATGCCTTCGCTCGGCCCGGCCAGATGGAACGACTCGAAAAGTACCATGGCGCCAAGGCCCGCTGGGTGCTGGACGCCTGGGTCGACACCTGGCTGGATCCCGATTTCCGAGGTTGGACGCTGGATGACCGCTTGGCCCAGATCACCTGTCCGGTACTGGTTCTGCACGGTGATCAAGATGAGTATGGCTCCGAAGCCCAGCCCCGCCGCTACGCCGAACTGCCAGCCGGTCCCTGCCAGATGCAGATTCTGAAGGAATGCGGCCATGTACCCCACCGTGAGCAACCCGACCGGGTGGTGGAGATCATCACATCCTTTGTGAACGAATCACGCTGATATCCGGGCAGGCCCCACATTACTGCAGCAGTCGCATCAGGGCATCCATGTCCAGGTGCTGTTCGATGGCGTCCGCCAGGCGATCGAGCTGCTGTTCCCGGTGGGCATTGAGGTCAACATGCCGCTGGGCCTGCGGGTCAAGTCCGAGCCTGGCGAGCAGCGCCTCGCAGGCATCGGGCCCATCGAACAGTCCGTGCAGATAGGTGCCCATGACCTGGCCATCCTCGCTGACGGCGCCCTCGTCACGGCCTTCCAGCCGCAGCAGGGGCCGGGACAGTGCCGGACCTCGACTCACCCCCTGATGAATCTCGTAGCCGTGGATGCTGCGGTGCCCACCGGCGTGTTCAATCCGACCGCTGACCTGTTTCAATTGCTTGCGAGGTAGCATGGTCGTGGTCATGGCAAGCCAGCCGAGTCCTGCGACACCGCCCGGCTCGCCCTCGACTCCGTCGGGGTCGTCGATCCACTCCCCCAGCATTTGAAAGCCCCCGCAGATGCCGAGCACTCGACCACCGTAACGAAGATGCCGGCGAATTCGCGCCTCCCAGCCCTGGCGGCGCAGCCAAGCCAGGTCGGCGCGGGTGTTCTTGCTGCCCGGCAACAGGATGACATCGGCCGGAGGCGGTGGTTGGTCCGGACCCACCAGGCTCAGCTTGATGCCTGGGTGTAGCCGCAGCGGATCCAGGTCCGTGTGATTGCTGATGCGTGGCAGCGCAGGCACCACCACCCTGAGCGCTTCCCTCTCGTGTTCATCGAGTGCCTGTTCCAGGGATAGACTGTCCTCGGCGTCCAGCCACAGCCCCTGAAGATAGGGCAAAACGCCCAGCACCGGCCGTGCTTCACGCTGGGACAGCCAGTCGAGCCCCGGCTCCAGCAGCCCGATATCACCGCGAAAGCGATTGATCACAAACCCCTTGATACGCGCATTCTCGGTATCGCTGACCAGCGCCAGGGTGCCACAGAGCTGCGCGAACACGCCGCCGCGATCGATATCCCCCACCAACAGGACAGGGCAGTCCACGGCTTCAGCGAAGCCCATGTTGGCGATATCTCCCTCGCGCAGATTGATCTCCGCAGGACTGCCCGCCCCCTCGGCAATAATCACATCGAAGCGCTCGGACAGGCGGCGGTGGCAGTCCAGCACGGTCTGGCGCGCAGTGCTCTTGTACGCGTGGTAGTCCAGGGCCGCCATGCTGCCGTGTACCTGGCCGGCCAGAATTACCTGAGCGCCCTTGTCGCTCTCAGGCTTCAGCAGTACCGGATTCATGTCCGAGTGGGCGGCCACTCCGGCGGCCTGGGCTTGCAGCGCCGTCGAGCGACCGATTTCGCCGCCATCCACGGTCACGGCGCTGTTCAAGGCCATGTTCTGAGGCTTGAAGGGAGCCACCTTGACGCCACGACGGGCCAGCGCGCGACATAGTCCCGCCACCACCGTGGTCTTGCCGGCATCCGACGTGGTGCCCTGAATCATCAACGTTGCCATTACACCCTTCCCTCTCCTTTCCCGCGCACTTTCCCACGCAGTCTCCCGCGAGCTTTCCCACGACGCCCAGGAACTGCCGTTCGGCCACCCTACAATTCGATGCCCTTCTGCGCCTTGATGCCCTGCTCCTTGAATGCGTGCTTGACGACCTTCATCTCGGTCACGGTATCGGCCAGTTCAATCAGTGGCTGCGGTGCATGTCTGCCCGTGACCACCACATGCTGCATGGGTGGCCTTGCCTGCAGGTCATCGAGTACCCGGTCAAGATCGAGGTATCCGTGGCGCAGCGCGATATTCAGCTCGTCGAGCAGCACCAGCGCGATATCAGGGTCCGCCAGCAATTCCCTGGCCTTGTCCCAGGCGGCTTCGGCAGCGGCCACGTCACGGCGTCGGTCCTGGGTATCCCAGGTATAGCCCTCTCCCATGACGTGAAAGGTGACGCCAGGCTGGCGACGATAGAAGGCCTCTTCGCCGGTAGAGAAGGCGCCCTTGATGAATTGCACCACCGCCACCTTCATGCCGTGGCCCAGGGCCCGACCCAGCATGCCGAAGCCGGAGGAACTCTTGCCCTTGCCAGGCCCGGTCAACACCAGCAGCACGCCCTGCTCCTTGTCGGCGCGGGCGATGCGCTCGTTCATGATGCGCTGCTTGGCTTCCATGCGCCGGGCATGGCGCTCGGGATCAACGTGTCGTGATGAAGGTGTCGTCAGACTCATGGGGCCTTCCCTGTGTCGGTTTCAAGGAGCATGGGGCAGAGGCAACGCGAGGCACGAAGACACAGGCGCCGTCGACTTCAACAACGCTGAGTGGCTGTTGGTACAGCCGCTCCAGGGCGGCTGGCACCAGCATGGCGTCACTTGGCCCCCAGCAGGCACTGCCATCGGAATAGAGCAGCAACAGGTGATCACACCAGCGTGCTGCCAGATTGAGATCATGCAAGCACATCACCACCGCGGCGCCATGGCTTGCCTGCTCGTGCAGCAGTGACATGGTGCCGACCTGATGATGCAGGTCGAGGTGGTTGGTGGGCTCATCCACCAACCAGATATCCGGGTCCTGAGTCAGCACTGTCGCCAGACTGACCCGCTGGCGCTCCCCCCCGGACAGGGACGACAACAGTCGCCCCCCCAAGTGAGCGATGTCCAGGCGCTCCAGCGCCTGCCAGGCGCGTTGGATATCGTCTTCGGACTCGTTGTGCCAGGCGCGCAGGAAGGGATGTCGCCCCATCAAGGCGGTCTCCAGCACCGTGGCGGGAAATTCGTCGTGGCGTTCCTGAAAGACGACGCCCAGGCGCTGGGCCAAGGAGCGGCGGCGCCAACGAGGGAGGGCCTTGTCGGCCAGCGCCACGCTGCCACTTCTCGGCGATTTCAGCCCTGCCAGTGTATGCAGCAGGGTACTCTTGCCGGCCCCGTTGGGCCCGAGGATGCCCCAGCGGCTGCCGGGTTCGAACACCATCGACATGGGCTGGCCGCCCGAGCGCCCCGGCACATCGATGACCAGGTCGGAACAGGCCAGGCCTTTGCCGACATCGCTGTCCGCAGACCTCCCTGCCTCATGTCGCGGAGCTGACCTGTGGGCCTGTGCAGATGAGTTCGAGGTGGTCATCAGCGCTCCTCAGCCGCGGCTTCGATGCAGCAGATACAGAAAACTCGGGACCCCAACCAGCGCAGTGATCACCCCGACCGGCAGTTGCTGAGGGGCGATCAGGGTGCGCGCCAGGGTATCTGCCAGCGTCAGCAAGGCGCCACCGGCCAGCAACGAGGCCGGCAGTATCAGCCGCTGGTCGGCGCCTAAGCGCAGCCTCAACATATGGGGCACCATCAAGCCGACAAAGCCCACCGCACCGGCCGTGGTCACCGCCGTGGCGGTGGCCAGGCTAGCGCCCAGATACAGTCCCCATTCCAGAGGTCGCACGGCAACACCCAGCGCCAACGCCTGCTGGCCACCACGCGCCAGCACGTTCAGGGTCCTGCCCAGCGGTACCAGCACGGCTCCAGCCAGCGCGGCCACCACCAATACCGGCCAGGGACTGCGCGCGTAGGCCATGTCTCCCATCAGCCAATACAGCATGCCGGGTAGTTCCTCTACTGGGCTGACCGCCAGCAGGAAGGTGATAATGGCGCCCCAGCCGGACGCCATCACCACCCCCGTCAACAGCAGCCTTGCCGGCGACCAGCTGCCGCTGCCGTGGGCCAGGCCAAACACCAGCAGAATCGATATCAGGGCACCGCTAAAGGCGGATAGCGACACCAGGGCAGCGCCAAGACCGGCCAGCATGGCGCCAAGGGCAGCCACTGACGCGCCTCCCGACAGACCCAGCACATAGGGGTCTGCCAGCGGATTTCTCAACAACACCTGCATCAAGGCACCCGCCAGCGCCAGCAGCGCGCCAGTCCCGAAGGCCGCCAGGGCACGCGGCAGGCGCAGTTCCCACACCAGCGTGTGGTGCAGGGGGCTACCGTGTCCGAGCAGGGTCTGCCACAACTCCAGCGGCGACAGCGCGACACTGCCCACCGATACGGCCAGCAGCAAAGCCAGCACACCCACCAGCAGCAAAGCCCACAGCGGTCGCCGTCGGGAGGTGCGGGAGCTGAGCGTTCTAGCGCCGTTCACGTGCTGTCTCCAGGTGGTCGCACAGCCTGCGTGTTCCCTCGACCAGCCGCGGCGTGGCCCGCTGCACCAGGTCCGGATTGATGAAGAACAGATTGTCTTGAGCCACCGCGGTCATCTGTGGCCAGGCTCGCCAGGCATCCAGCCAGGTGGAATCGGCCTTGCCCATGCCTCCGGTAATGATGACCTCCGGGTCCGCCGCCAACACCGCCTCCCGTGAAAGGCGAGGCACCAATGGCGCCTCGCTGGCAAACAGATTGACGCCGCCGCAGAGTGCCAGCGCGCGACTAATCCAGTGTTCGCCGTTGACGGTCATCAGCGGTTTCTCCCATACCTGATAGAAGACCTCGACCGGCAGCGAGTCACTATAGCGCGCGCTGAGCGACGCCACCGAGTCGCGCAGCTTGCGGGCCGCGGCATCTCCGGTGTCCTGGGTACCGGCCAGGCGGCCGAAGCGCTCCAGCGTCGAGGCGATGTGCTCGAAGTCCGAGGCGTCCGAGCGGAACACCGGCAGACCGAATGCCTCCAGGCGATCCACCTGCTGGCCGGGATTACCCCCGGCCCAGGCCACCACCAGGTCCGGCTCCAGCGCCAGCAGGGCCTCCAGATCAAGGCGGTCGTAGCTGCCTACCTGAGGCAGCTCGCGGGCCGCTTCCGGATAGTCGCTGAAGCTGACGACACCCACCACCCGCTCTCCCGCTCCCGCGGCGAACAGAAGCTCCGTCACACTGGGCGACAGCGCGACGATGCGCTGGGCAGGCGACGCCAGGCATAGCTTCCGCTCGGTGTCATCAACCACGCAGATGTCGCCGTCCCCGTCGGGAGAGGAGGACGCCATGGCGGCACTGGTCAGCGCCGACAGCACCAGGCCAGCGCTGGCCGAGACAAGCGCGCGGCGGATGATCACAGGTTGAAGCCAACGCTCAGGTAGGCGGCACGGCCCGGGTTCTCGTAGTCCCAGCCACCCTGGAAGGCAGACGCACGGGACGTCGCGTACTCACGGTCGAACACGTTTTCAAGGGTCAGGTTGGCCTTCCAGTCCGGGGCAAAGGCCCAGCCAGCGCGAAGGTCCAGGGTGCCGTAGCCGGCCAGCCGCTGGTCGTTGTTCACATCGTTGTAGCGATGGTCCTGGGCGACAAAGGACGCTCCCAGGTTCCAGTCACCCAGCTGGCGATCGGCGTCCACACGCAGGGTCTGGGAAGCACGGCGAATCAGCTGTTTGCCGGTGTCTCGGTCTTCTGGATCGGTATAGGCCGCGCTGGCCGCCAGGCTCCATTGATCGAGCTCGACACCGGCGGCCAGCTCGACCCCGCGGATACGCGCTTCGTTGACGTTAAAGGGGGCAAAGCGGGTACCACGCTGCTCGCTGGCGATCAGGTCATCAACGTTGGTCTGGTAGACGGCCAGGTCCCAGAACCACAGGTCGTACTGGCCGCGCAGTCCGAGCTCATAGGTCTCGGAGTCTTCGGGGTCCAGATCACTGTTGCCGTAACCGGGAAAGTACAGCTCGTTGAAGGTGGGCGCGCGGAAGGCGGTGCCATAGCTGGCACGCAGGGTGTGCGAAGGGTCCAGTTCGTAGCCCAGCGCCAGGTGACCAGTGACTTCTTCACCGAAGGCCTCATTGTCATCGTGACGAAGCCCCGCCTGCACCGAGAATGGCTGAAAGTCCATCAGCGCCTGGGCAAACACCGCCACATTATCGCGACTGGTCTCTTCGTAATCCGTGGTGCTGTCGACCTTGTCTTCCAGGTACTCGGCCCCCGCGACCACTTCATGGGCGCCCAGGCGCACACTGTTGTCCCATCGCAGCGTGCGGGTCTCGGTGTCGAACATGGTCGTCGTGGCCGGGCCGAAGGCGGTCGGCTCTGCGTGATCTTCCAGTTCGTCCCGCGCTTCACTCAGGGTCAGCCTGGACGACCAGTCCTCGGTCATGGGCACCTCGGCATAGACTCCGGCCACCTGTTGAACGTAGTCCGAATCGCCGCCCTCGTATTCACTGTTACCGCTGGCCCGCAGGCCAAGAAACCCGAGGCGTGTACCGCTATCGAAGGTGTGCGACAGACTGACCAGGCCCGAGGTGTTGTCATAGCCCTTGTCGTCGCCGCCATCGCGGATCTCGGTGCCGTCACTGTCGAGGCGGGTGGCGCTGAGCTGATAGGAAGTGCCACCGTCACGGCCCGACAGGCTGGCCGAGGCCCGCTGCGTATTGAAGGAGCCACCGCCGACCTCGATGCTGGGCGTTGGCCCTTGCTCATCGGGACTGTCGGTAAACAGCTGAACCACTCCACCTACCGCGTCGGCGCCATAAAGCGTGCCCCGGGGACCACGCACCACCTCGATACGCTCGAACATGCGCGGCTCGAGATACTGCCAGCCAGGCCCCCCGTTGGTGGCCGAACGCAGGCGAATGCCGTCGATCATCATCACGGTGGAAGAGGAACCGGTACCGCGCAGATAGACGCTGGCCTGCTTGCCAAAGCTTCCGTTGGTGGAAATGTCGACTCCGGGCTGGCCACGCAGCGCATCGACGATGCTGACCGGATCTCGCCGCTCGAGGGCCTGCTGATCGATGACGCTGACCGAGGACAGCGACTGACTGGCCGTGCGCGGCGTCAGCGTCGCAGAAACGACCACAGGATCGAGCTCGGCGGTTGCCGCTTTACCCGTAGCAGCTTCCGCAGAAGTAGCGTCGACAGAGGCTGATTCAACAGGCGCTGATTCGACAGAGACCGCTGACATGGCAGGCGTGGACGACTGGGCGTTGGCCTGCGCCACCATTAGCCAGGGAGCAGCAGCAAGTCCAGCGACCATGACAGCATGGCGGGCAGTCAACCCCTGACGACACTGGACTGACGGAACAGCAGAAGAGCAAGAAGACAACATCGGTGTATCCCTTGGTGCCGCGCGTCCCCGCACGGCATGAACCCTTGAAGGCCGAGGAGCGGGAGGGAAACCTGACGTGGCGCTGGCACGCCTGTCGTCGAATCATCGCCGGTCGCTGACGACGATGACCCGGCAGCTCGTCAAGGCATGAGGTCAGCCGAGACGCGCCAGCAACAAGAGATGCCGTGCACCGGGACCCCACCGCCCCTTGGCATGGCTCTTCAGGCCGGTCTCCGGGCTTACGAGCAGAACCCTTGTGGCTCTGGCGCGCTTGCCTTCCCGTGGCCTGTCTAGAGGCAGCACAGTGGCATGATGAAGCACGCTTGACTCGATCACCGTTGCGGGGGCAGCGCCGGGTTCACACCGACTTCCCGTTTCACCCCACGTGTCTATTGACGTTCGTGACCCGCGCGCCTTGCGAAGTAAGAAGGCTGACGCCGGGGCCGTCCTGCACGTTGGTTGGGGCACCTGAGAGTGGACGTAAGCTAGCAACCCGGGTGACGGGCGTCAACGACACAGATCAAGCGGCATGCCCCCAGCATCAAGGAAGGGCACCGGACAGCGGCATCATTAGACCATGGCGCACCAACGTGACCGAGTCAGCCTGTTGGCAGGCATCCTGGCCAAGCCAGCCCATCAGGTCACGCAGCCGACGCTGTTCGGGGTCGACGGGCACGATGCCACGCCCGACCTCCTGCACGATCGCGATACGCGGACCAGGCCCCGAGCGCAGCCGCGTGAAGGCGTCGCGCCACTGGCCTTGCAACTCCTGATCGGAAGCCCTGGGCAACGCCCAGGTCAGCCAGTCCAACCAGTCGCAGACGACCAGCGACTCCGCTGAACCCAGCGCGTCGACGCTGCCGCTCAACCACTCATGCGCCTTACACCAGCGGGCGCCAGGGTACTGCTCTGCTACTCGCTGGTGCTTGCCACTGTGGGCACCGCCGAGGAAGACGTGCATGTGATCTCCCCTGCCTGTCGGGTCAGTGTCCAGCGTCGCCCGGCCGCCTGGCCAACGACACCCTGCCAGAACGGGACGCCCTCGAACTCACGTCTCAGTTCACGGATCACGCCGCCATGGGTGACCACCAGCACTCGCCGGTGCCCCGCCTCGACGGCGGCATCAAAGATCGCATCAAGCGCCAGCGCCAATCGCTCGCGCAGATCCTGAGCGGATTCGCCCCCCGGCGGGGCCAGCTCGCCGGCGCTGTCGATCCAGTCGCGGTACACCGGATCATCCTTGAGCTCTTCCCACTGGCGGCCTTCGAATTCACCAAAGTCATTCTCGCGCAGGCGCCGGTCCAACCGTGGAGCGGGCCAGCCTCGCCCCTCGGCAATATGGGCGAGCGTCTGACAGCAGCGCGTCAGGTCGCTGGCCACCACCGCGTCAAAGACCTCATCGGCGAGTTCATCCCGCAGGCGGTCCATATCGCCAAGCGCGTCGGGCATCAGCAGCGGAATATCCCGCTGACCTTGATACCGCTTGTCGAGATTCCATTGCGTCAGCCCGTGGCGAACCACCACCAGCTCGAGACAACTATCAGAAGCCATACTTCTCCTCCTTCGATGGCGCTGCCCAGCATATCGCCGTTGATACCGCGAAAGGCCTGGATCATCCCGCGACCAAAGCACCAGGTAAAGGCCCCCATGGCCAGCGCCATGCCCAGCAGCCCGAACAACGGAGCCACCAGCACCAAGGCCAGGCAGGGCAGCAAGGCAAGCGCGAGGTCGCCCCAGTAGAGCCCCTGTTGCCACTGATAGGCCAGCCCCTGGGGCCGGGCAGCGGGTACGCTGATCAGAAGCGCTACCGCCGCCCCCCGGGACAGGGCGGGCAGTACCACAAGCCCCCACAGTGGTGCCTCCAGCGCCAGCCAGCACCACAGCAGTGCTCCCTTCCATGCCAGCAGAAACACCAGTGCCAGGATGCCGAAACTGCCCACCTGGGGATCCTTCATGATCTCCCAGCGACGTTCCAGCGAGGTGTTGCTGCCAAGAGCGTCGGCCAGGTCCATGACACCATCCAGATGCAGCCCGCCGGTCGCGCCGACCCACAGGGTCAGCAGCAACAGCGCTCTCAGCGGGTCCGGCAAGGCACTGGAGGCAGCCGCCAGCGACGCCATTAGCCCGCCTATGGCGAGCCCCACCAGCGGGTAGCAACGTGCCGCCCAGCGCCGATTGGCGTCATTCCAGTCGATCGCGATCGGCAGCGGTATCCGGGTCAAAAACTGGATCGCCAGCCCCAGACCCGCCAGCATCGGCGCACAGCGTGTTGTCATGTCTTTCACCAGATTCTCCTGCCGCATCTTCCTTGCACGCTGTCCTGTCAGAGGTACGGGCCCAGCCATCAGGGAGCCACTGTCGCATCACTGGTCTTGGCCACTACCAGCCACTACCGGCCACTACCGGCCACTACCGGCCACCACCGGCCACTCAATCATCTGCCCTGCCACCACTTCGATCACCCGGTCGGCCCGACGTGCCAACAGCCGATGTAGCCGCTGCAGTTCTCGCACATACCAGCGCACCAGCGCATCCTGGGCAGGTAGCTCCTCATTGAGGTCGTTGGACACCACGACCAGGTGGATATCCCGCTGACGCGCATCGGCCAGTACGGCCGCCAGCTCCGCCTGAGCAAGCCGTGCTGCCTGGCGCCTTGAGCCGGGATCGATGCCGTCGGCAAACAGGCGTTGGCTTGTCCATAGGGTCAGGCAATCCAGCAGGACGCTATCGCCAGGAGCCACGGTACGCCAGGGGTCGAGCAGCTGCAGCGGTGCTTCCAGGGTGCGCCAGCGGCCATCACGGCGGGCCCGGTGACGGGCCACTCGAGCCGCCATTTCGCGGTCACTGGAGCGAGCCGTCGCCAGATACCAGAGTTGGCTACTGGGGCTGTCAGCGTGCAGCGCAAGGGCCGCCTGTTCAGCGACACGACTCTTGCCGGAGCGAACGCCTCCCGCGATAAAGACGATCATGCGCCGCTGCCCCACCGCTCTGCCTGTGGCGAATCGCGCCACTCTTCCAGCCGCCGTATCAGCAGCTGATTGCCCTGTCGTTGCTGCAATGCCACACGCACCCAGGCACCGTCGAGGCCAGCGAAGGTGTGGGTGTGACGAACCAAGACGCCATCACGCGCCAGGTGCCTGACGAGGCCTTCACCTTTTGCTCGGGATGGCGCCCCTGGCGGGCGAAACAGGACAAAGTTGGCTTGGGTCGGCAGGGCGACCAGGCCAAGCCTGCCCAGCGCCAGTGGCAGATAGGCACGCTCGGCCATGACCCAGTCCCGCGTCCTGCTGGCAAAGTCGGTATCCGCCAGAAGGGCCGGCACCAGGGCACTGGCGAGTCCATTGACGCTCCACGCTGGCTGATGACGCTGCAGGCGTCGACAGCAGCTCGCTGACGCCACCAGGTAGCCAAGGCGCAGGCCAGCCAGGGCGTAAAATTTGGTCAATGAGCGCAGCAATATCAGCGGCAGCCCCTGGTCCACCAGCGCCGTCAATGACATTCCAGGGTCGGCAAAGTCGACAAAGGCCTCGTCCACCACCACCAGAGCCCCACGGCGTCTTGCCGCCTCTAGCAATGTCACCACGTCCTCGCGGGCCATGCAGGCACCGGTGGGATTATTGGGCCGACAGAGGAATATCAGATCGACCTTGTCGGCGGAGACGTCCAGGCGAGACGTCAACCGTTCGATATCCAGCGGCGCACCCTCGGGATTCAGCTCATATCGCTCGACGGCGATCCCGTTGAGCGCGCAAGCTCGCGCATACTCTCCAAAGGTGGGTTCGACGATCAGCGCGCGCCCGCCTCGGTATGCACTGGCCACAAGATGGATGGCTTCGGCGCCGCCATTGGTCAACAGCAACCGATCAGCGCCGAGACCCAACGCGGCTGCCAAGGCCGCATAGGCCGCAGGGTGGCCAGGACCAGGATAGTGCCGGGCGCTCTCCAGACTGTCCTTCAGCCAATCGGCCAGCCAATCGGGAGGCCCCAGGGGGTTGAGACTGGCACTGAGGTCGAGCCGCGGTTCGGTCCCCGCAAGGCCGAGCCGCTGCAGTAACACCAGGCCCTGCCCGCCATGTTCGGGCCAGTCCGCCTTCGTCCCTCGCTGATTCACACCACACTCCCCAGAGCCAGTATCGCCAACGACATCACTATCAGGCTGCCCAGAGTGCCGGCGTAAAGACAGTGAATCGCCGCCGCGATGTGTGCAGGCCTCAGTGGCTGCAACGGTGTGCCGAGTACGGCGCGCCGGCTGACCTGCTCGCCATACCGATTGATACCTCCCAGCTGCACCCCCAGCAGGTTTGCCACCATGGCTTCAGGCCAGCCCGCATTGGGACTGGGGTGAGACGGTGCCTGGCGGCGGGTCGCACCAAGCGCGCCCTGTACATTGCCATGCACCTGATAGTCGCCGCGCAGAGGCGCTGGCACTATCCACCGGACTAGCCACATGAACAGCCACATGACCAGCCACATGGCCAGCGCCGTCAGCCGTGCCGGCACCAGGTTGACCAGGTCATCGAGTCGCGCCGCTGCCCAGCCAAACGCCAGGTAGCGCTCACTGCGGTGGCCGACCATGGAATCCAGGGTATTGATCGCCTTGTAAGCCAGCGCCAGCGGCGCTCCGCCTACCAGCGCCCAGAACAGGGGAGCGGTGATACCGTCGACGGTGTTCTCGGCCACGCTTTCCACGCAGGCGCGGGTCACCCCGGACTCATCGAGCTCGCGAGTATCACGCCCCACGATCGCCGACACCGCCCGGCGTGCCTTCGCCAGGTCGCCGGCCATCAGAGGAACCGCCACCTGCCGCGCTGCCAGCACCAATCCTCGGCAGGCCAGGCACGTCCATATCAACAGCAGTTCCAGCGCCAGGCCCCACCAGGGGCTGACGGAGGCTGCCAGGCCAAGGGCGAACGCCGATGCGGCCCACACCAGCCCCACCACGATCAGCACCAGCGCTATGCCATTGAGGCGACGCCCTATCTGGCTGCCACGATTGAGGACGCTCTCCAGCTTGGCAATCAAGCGTCCCATCCCCACCACCGGGTGTGGCAGCCAGCGAGGATCACCCAGCCACAGGTCCAGGATCAGCGCCAGCACCACCACGATGAGCCCAACACTGCTGAAGGGGGCCAGGCCCAGCGGCTCAAACCAGGACAAGCCCTCCGGCGCCTTATCGGCAAGGACCGCCTGCCACTCGCTTGCTGCATTCATCGAGGCCCACCGACTCCCTTCGCTGCCATCGACACTCATTGGCCAGCATCGACGCCGGCATCATCGAAGGTCGCCATTTCTGCGAGCATGTCGCAGGCGCTTTGCAGCAGCGGATAGGCCAAGGCAGCCCCACTGCCCTCGCCCAGTCTGAGGCCGAGCGCCAGCAGTGGCTCCCCGCCGAGGGCGGCCAGGGCCTCGCCATGCCCCGCTTCATCGCTGCGATGACCAAACACCAGGTAGTCGCGCACACCGGGGGCCAGGCGCGTCGCGGCGAGCGCCGCCACCGTGGCGATAAAACCATCTACCAGCACCGGGGTGCGACTGGCCGCAGCGGACACGCAGGCTCCCGCCATGGCCACAATCTCAAGCCCACCGAACCGCGCCAGGGTATCCAGTGCCGTGCGCCCGGTTCCACGGGCCAGCGCCCTGCCGATGACCTCACGCTTATGGCGTAGACGTTGATCGTCGATACCCGTGCCGCGTCCGGTCACGGCATCCACCGAGAGCCCGGTAAAGGCGGCCAGCAAGGCGCTGCTTGCGGTGGTATTGGCGATCCCCATTTCACCCAAGATCAAGCACCCGGCACCCTGGTCGGTGGCACGCCGCGCGGCGCGGACACCGACGTTCAGGGCAGCCTGCACGTCATCCTGGCTCATGGCATCTTCCCTGGCGATATTGCCGGTGCCGCTTCTGACTCGATCAACGACAACGCCTGCCACTCCCGCGCAGGATGTGGACACACCTACATCGACCACTTCCAGGCGAGCCTTGAGGCGTCTGGCGAAAACATTGATGGCGGCCCCACCCTGGGCAAAGTTGGCCACCATCTGCGCCGTGACGGAGGCAGGAAACGCCGACACGCCCTCCGCCGCTACCCCGTGATCGGCAGCGAAGACAATGACGGCAGGAGGGTCGACACGCGGCAATGCCTGCCCGGTCATTGCCGCCAGGTCCGCCACCAGGTGTTCCAGCTTGCCCAGGCTACCCGGCGGCTTGGTCAGGCGGTCAAGACGAGCGCAGGCGCGCTGCCGTGCCAGAGGGTCCAGCGGGGGAATGCTGTCAAGCAGCTCGGCGAAAGTCGGGGGCGGGTTCAGCTCGGGCACGTCAGATCATCCGGTGGGCTGGAGCGCCGCATCAAGCGGCGTTTCAAGTGGTCCGCTCGCCGGACGACAGCGGCGGAGTCGAAAGAGCGAGCTTAGCAGATCGCCTCAACGGCTTCTGCATCACCTGAGTGGCGTGTACAACGCCCTGAGTCGACCTCCCTCCTGTGCTCCGCCCAGCCAGCCCCTCTTGAGGGAGCGCATCCCTTAGACGCTGCCACCAGACTCCAGCTGCAGGCCTCGGCAATCCCTGGAAGCACACGTTCAAACGGCCAGCTGACCACCGAACGGCTGCTGACGGCAGTAATGCCATCTGGAAGACATGCGAATCCACGGCGATCGCGCACGAGCGGATGCTGACGCCTGCTGAATGCCGCTCTGCCCGCCATAAACATCTCATAACATTGATAATGATCAGGGAGTTGCCGAAATGTCATATCGACACAGGATATTCAGCAACTATGCTGATCTGCAGTCGCCTTACGCACTGAGGCATGCCTTGCGCATGCTTCAGTGCGTCGCGTTTAGGGAAAGCGCGCCCCCCTCTCCCATGGCAAACAAGGACCCTACCTTCTCGCTTCAAGACGCCAGGCCTGGCAAGGCGTCGCAAGACCCGGAAATACCGTAGCACCACCTCGGTAACCAAGCCGTTCTCGCATCATGCACTGAAACACGCTAACGAAAAGGAGTGATCATGAGATTGCATTCGTCGGTATCCAGTACGCCCTGGAAGGGCATCGTGGTGGCATCGCTGGCAGCTGTCAGCCTTGCCGCAAGCATCCAGCCTGCCGCGGCTACCGAAGAGGACGACTCATCGGACAAGCCAAACATCCTGGTCATCATGGGTGACGATATCGGCTGGTTCAACACCAGTGCCTATAACAACGGCATGATGGGCTATACCACACCCAATATCGATAGCATCGCTGAGGAAGGCATTCGCTTTACCGACGCCTACGGCCAGCAGAGCTGTACCGCCGGTCGCTCTGCCTTTATCACCGGCCAGTCACCCAAGCGAACCGGTCTTCTCAAGATTGGCATGCCAGGGGACCCCCTCGGCCTGCAGCCGGAAGACCCCACCATCGCCGAAATCCTCAAGCCGATGGGCTACGCCACCGGCCAGTTCGGCAAGAACCACCTGGGTGACCGCGACGAGTACCTGCCGACCAATCATGGCTTCGACGAGTTCTTCGGCAACCTCTACCACCTGAATGCGGAAGAAGAACCGGAAAACCCCGACTACCCGGGTGACCCAGAATTCCGTGAGCAGTTCGGCCCACGTGGCGTCATTCGCTCCACCGCCGATGGCCAGATCGAGGATACCGGCCCGCTGACCAAGCAGCGTATGGAAACCATCGATGAGGAATTCCTGGCCGCGACAGAGGACTTCATCGAGCGCCAGGAAGCCTCCGATACCCCCTGGTTCGTGTGGTACAACACCACCCGCATGCACATCTTCACCCACCTGAAGGATGAGAGCGAAGGCCGCACCGGACTGGGTGTCTACGCCGACGGTATGGTCGAACATGACGCTCTCGTGGGTCGCCTGCTCGACAAGCTCGAAGAGCTGGGCGCTGATGACAACACCATCATCGTCTACACCACCGACAATGGTGCCGAGAAGTTTACCTGGCCGGATGGCGGGACCACGCCCTTCCGCGGCGAAAAGGCGACCACCTGGGAAGGGGGTATTCGCGTTCCATTCATGATGAGCTGGCCGGGCCATATCGCACCGGGACAGGTCTCCAACGAGATCCTGTCACTGGAGGACATGTTCCCGACGCTGATCGCCGCCGCGGGTGAGCCCGACATCAAGCAGAAGCTGCTCGACGGCTACAGCGCCGGTGACAAGGACTTCAACGTTCACCTGGATGGCTACAACCTGCTGCCTAACCTTACCGGTGCCGAAGATGCCGGCGAATGGCCGCGCAACACCTTCTTTGCCTTCGTCGATGACGGATCTCTGGGTGCCGTGCGCTTCGATCGCTTCAAGGCCCACTTCAGCATCCAGGAGCATGAGGGGATGGACGCATGGCGGCGTCCGCAGACCCAGCTCAAGGCCCCGCTCTTGATCGACCTGCAGGCGGACCCCTTCGAGGCAGCCCCGCTGGATTCTTCCTACTATGACGACTGGCAGCTGCGTCGCATGTATGCCTTTGGTCCGGTAGGCAAGATCGTGGCGGACTTCATGGCCACCTTTGAAGAATACCCCCAGCGCCAGGAAGCCGGCTCCTTTACGCCGAAGCAATAACGCTTCCCTGCTAAACCAACAAGAGGCCGCCCTTGGGCGGCCTCTTGTCGTTGCGCCCCCTTCCATCGCGAGCGCCAAAACACTGGATATAAAAACAGCTATCTACTAACCTATGACCATCGAAAACGGCCGAGGATCAGACCCGATGGATCCGATCAAGGGACGCGGTGCCACCTTCTCACCGGCCAACCGCTTTGCCCCGACCCGCAGCGAAGCGGAGCATGACGGCTGGTGGCAGGAGGCGATGCCCGAGCGCATCGCTACGGTAACGGCAACAGAATCCGCCAAGAGCGCCCTGTCGTGGAATCGCTCACCCGATCTGCCCTTTGACCGCTCCATCAATCCTTACCGAGGCTGTGAGCATGGCTGCATCTACTGCTATGCGCGGCCAAGTCATGCCTATTGGGACATGTCCCCCGGGATCGATTTCGAAACACGCCTGATCGCCCGAACCGGGCTGGTGGAGCGGCTTCGTGAAGAGCTGTGCAAACCACAGTACGTCTGCCGCCCCATCAACCTGTCCGGCAATACCGATGCCTATCAACCCATCGAAGCCGAGTACCGCTCAACACGGGCGTTACTTGAGCTGCTGCTGGAATGCCGTCACCCGGTCACCTTGATCACCAAGAGCACGCTGATCCTGCGCGACAAGGAGGTGTTACAGGCCTTGGCGAGACGGCGGCTGGTCAAGGTCATGATCAGCCTCACCAGCCTGGATGACGATCTCAAACGGCGCTTGGAGCCCAGGGCTGCCTCGCCCAAGGCAAGGCTGAAAACCTTGCACGAGCTGGCGGCTCTCGGCATCCCCACCGGCGCCCTGATATCGCCGGTCATTCCCGGATTGACCGACCATGAGCTTGAAAACTTGCTGAGCGCTGCGAAAGACGCGGGGGCCAGCAGTGCAGGCTGGATGCTGCTGCGTCTACCCCATGAAGTCGCCCCACTGTTTGCAGAGTGGCTCGAGCACCATTACCCACAACGTGCAGCGAAGGTCATGAGCCTGATTCGCCAGTGTCGCAACGGACAGGACTACGACAGCCGTTTTGGTCACCGCATGCGCGGCCAAGGGGTCTTCGCCGACCTGCTCGATCAGCGCTACCGTAAGGCCTGCCGTCGCCTTGGCCTGCCACAGCGCGATGAAACGACGCTGGACACCTCCAGCTTCAGGCCTCCCCAGCGGCAGGGGGCACTGTTCTGACTGTCGTACCTTCTGCGATGCCACCCTTGCTGGCGGCGTTCGCGGCCCATCTCGCCTGATCTCACTGAAGAGCCGCTTCTAGCTGCAGAACCGCTTCGAGCTGCACAAACGCCTCGTGCTGCAGAACCGCTACGCCTGACGCTTCGTCCTATGCTGGTTCCATCATCAATGCGCCACTGGCCTGGCTGGTCACTACGGGACTGCCTACTCTGACAACACCCTGGCATAACGAAAGACCAAATAACGATAAGGAGCCCCCATGCGCCGGCGCACCAAGGGCCTGCACGCCCTGTACCGAGAAGACCCCATCCAAGCCGACCGACTTCTGTGGGGCCGTGAAACGGACCCTGTCAGTCGACGAGGTTTCTTGCGAAGGTCCAGCCTGCTGGCCATGAGCGCTGCACTAGGCGCCAGCATCCCCTTCGCCAGGCACATGCCAAGCGGGCTGATTCCCGCCGCCCTGGCCCAGAGCGAAGAAGCCTTCGAGATCGAAGGCAAGGAGGGGCTGATCGCTCTCAACGACAGACCGATCAACGCCGAGACACCGGCCCACCTGCTTGACGACGACATCACCCCGGCCCGCTACATGTTCGTGCGCAACAACGGCCTGCCCCCGGAACGAGCCGAGATCGATCCCGCCACCTGGACGCTGGAAATCGCCGGCGAGTCATGCCTCAACCCCACTACTTTCACCATTGCCGAGTTGCAAGAGCGTTTCTCCGCGCACACCTACCAACTACAGGTCGAGTGCGGTGGCAATGGTCGCAGCGAGTTCGTCCCTGCGGCCAGCGGCAATCAGTGGACCACTGGTGCGGTGGCCTGCCCGACCTTTACCGGCGTCCGTCTGCGTGACGTATTGGAAGCCTGCGGCGTGGCCGGGGACGCCGTCTATATCGGCTACTACGGCGCCGACCGCCATGCCAGCGGGGCCGCCGACAAGGAGGCGATCTCTCGCGGAGTGCCGATGGAAAAAGCCCTGGAGGACGAGTCGCTGATCGCCTGGGCCATGAACGGCGAGGATATTCCCTACCAGAATGGCTACCCGCTGCGTCTGGTGTGCGGTGGCTGGCCGGGCTCGGTATCGGGCAAGTGGCTCAAGCAGATCGTCGTGCGCAATCAGAAGCACGATGGGGCCAAGATGGCGCCACCTTCCTACAGCATACCGGCCAACCCAGTGGCCCCGGGCACCGAGGTGGCCAAGGAGGACTTTGTCACCATCCAGTCGATGCCGGTGAAGTCACTGATCACCTATCCCCGCTCTGGCATCGAACATGCACAGGGCCAGCCGCTGGAGGTGCGCGGCCACGCTTGGGCCGGTGACCTGTCCGTCTCGGAGGTCTACACCTCGATTGACTTCGGCGCCACCTGGCACAAGGCCAGCTTGAGAGACGCGCCCAACCGCCTGGCCTGGCAGCGCTTTAGCACCCAGGTTGCGTTCCCCGAACCCGGCTACTACGAGGTCTGGGCCAGGGCCGTTGACCAGCACGGCGCGTCGCAGCCCATGGTGGTCCCTGGATGGAATCCCAAGGGCTATCTCAACAACGCCTGCCATCGCATCGCGGTTCACGTCGGCTGAGGGAGGGAACAGGCATGGGGTTACGTATCACGTTAGCGAGCAGGGAGGCCAGACCACTGCTGGTCAGCCTGCTGGTCGGCCCGGTACTGTTTAGCCCGTTGGGCCTGGCTCCGGCAGCCGCCCAGGACGATGGACCGGCGACGTCGGCGGTGGCTTCTGCCGATGAGGGACCTGGTATCGATCCTGACAGCGGCTTCGTGATGGGCGAAGGCTGGCAAATGGTCAAGGGCAACTGCACCATCTGTCACTCGGCCGCCCTGGTGACCCAGAATCGCGGCTCACGCGACCACTGGGCCTACCTGATTGACTGGATGCAGGAGACCCAGGGCCTTTGGCAATTCAACCCGGAAATGGAAGACACCATTCTCGACTACCTGTCGACCTACTATGGACCGAGGACAGATGCCAGACGCCAGAACCTGCCCAAGCACCTGATGCCACCAAGAGCGCAGGCCAGCGAACCCGATTCAAAAGACTGACGCATCCGTCCGGCCAGCACAGGTGAGTAAGCATAGGTTGGTTTATACAATCCGGTCAGCACAGGCACGCTAGCCGTCCGTTAGCGCAGATCTGTCAGTACGGTTCCACTGGCGCGGATCTGCGCTTCAAGCTTCGGCTCGCGACAGGGCTCTTCCAGCGCCTCGCTTTGCCATTGTTGCATCGCAGGTAGCGCGCGCAGGCGCTCAAGATAGTCTCGCGCCTGACCCTCCATGGGAAGATCGTAGGTCTGCTGCCTGAAGGCTATCGGGGCGAAGAAGGCATCCACGGCAGAAAACGCCCCGCCGCCGAGATAGGGACCGCCAAAGCGCGCCAAGCCATCCTCAAACAGCTCATTGAGACGTTCGAGATCTCGCAACACTTCGGGGCCCAGCTGATGGAGCCTGACGCGCAAGGCACAGTGCATTGGGCACTGCTCGCGCAGTGCGAGAAACCCTGAGTGCATCTCGGCGCAGGCACTTCTGGCCCAGGCCCGGGCCCCAGGGTCAGCGGGCCAGACGCCAGGATGGCGCTCAGCCAGATACTCGACAATGGATAAAGAGTCCCACACGACCTGATGGCCATCATGCAGACAAGGGACCCTGCCGCTGGGTGAGAAGCGGCGAAAGGCGTCAAAGCTGTCGCCCTGCTCATCAAACGGATGAAAGGCCAGCTCGAAGGGGATATCCCCCTGGCGCAGGGTCATCCAGGCCCGCAGTGACCAGGATGACATCTGACGATTGGCAATATGCAGCACGTACATGGCACCTCTCCTTGGCTCTTACCATCAACCGCGTCATTGACTGGGGGCGATCCTGGCAAGGCGGCAGAGGAACCTCAAGCAGCGAGGGAAATCTCGTACCCGGTGTACTTGCGCAGGTTGATCACTCCGCTATCGAACATCAGGTACTGCCCCTTGATGCCCATCAAGGTACCTTCCACCACCGGATGTTTATCCAGGTTATGCGACGTCACCTTGGTGGGATGTTCCAGTACAGGGTAGGCAAAATGCCGAACGCTATCATCCAGCACCCGGATGGCATCAGCACCGAAACGCTCACGCAGGCTCGATAGCCCGCTCGATAGCCGCTCCAGCAAAAGATCACGCTCGGCCACCAGGTCCAGCTCCTCGACCTGGCCCTTGAGCATGGCTCGCCAGTTGGTGCGATCAGAGACTTCCTCCTTGAACAGCACTTCGACGAAGCCCGACTGCTGGCGCGTATCGACCTCGAGAATGGGCAGTGCCTGAATGGCACCCTGGTCCAGCCAGCGAGTAGGTACCTGAGTACCGCGGGTGATACCGACCTTGAGCCCGGAAGCATTGGACAGGTACACCACATGGGGCTGAAAACAGAAGCGTTCACCCCACTGTGGGTCACGACAGGTCCCCGCGAAGAAGTGACACAGCTCAGGCTTCATGATGCAGCTGTCACACTGGGCGAGGCGCTTGAAGCAGGGATAGCAGTGCCCCTGGCCAAAACTCTTCTTGGTGGCTCGCCCACAGTGGGTGCAGGCGATGGCGCCACTCCACTCGAGTCGCAGGGTGTGGCCCAGGTAGTCGTTGAGCGGCAGACGGTTCTCGCCAGCCTTGAGGGTATAGCGCGCTGGGGAGTCGGGTTCGACCCCCATCTTGGACAGACAACCGTGGGCAAGCACTTCAGTCACGACTGGCATCCCGGGCAAGCCCCGCCATCTCCGCGGATACCCCCGCACCACTGGCAGCCGCACCGCAGGTACGCTGCTCAAGATAGCCAATACGGCTGTCCTCGGGCACGTTATTTTCATGCTCGTAGCGCATCACGGCTTCCATGCAAAGCTCGGTCTGCTCGGGGGTCAGCATCCGCCCGTCTGGCCACTTGCGCAGCGATACCGCCTGTTTCAGGCTCTGATAGATCGCCGGCGTCATTTGGGAAATCATTCGCTCGAAGGTCATGTCGCTCATGGGATCGCTCTAGTGTCGGCGTGATGTGCGTGAATGATACCAGCCCAGCAGCAGCCCCACGAGCAATCCGCCCAGGTGCGCCTCGTTGGCCACATTGCCAAAGCCGACGAAACCCGCCAGATCGGTCATGGTGAAGATCATCCAGCCCAGCATGAACACCACCAGCATCTGGGGCACGAAGAAGCCGCTGCTGGGAGCCCGCCGAGACATCAACCAGACATACCCCAGCAGGCCAAAGTCGACGCCGGACATGCCACCAAACAGCACCGTGCCGGTGGCATACTGGGCTAGGTTGCCCGCCAGCCCCGCCAGCACGACGATGATCAGCATTCTTCCTGGCCCATTCAGGCGCTCTACCTGGCGTCCGAAGTACCACAACCACATCATGTTGAAGACCAGGTGCATCCAGCCAAAATGCAGGAAGATCGGCGACAAGGGCCGCCACACCTGCCCCGATGCCAGGGCGTCAGGAATGGTACCGACAGCAAGGGCGCCCTGACTGATGCCCAGCGGCACGATCGCCAACCAGGCAAGCACTATGTCTCCCCACACGGCGATCGCTGCAAATACCACAACGCACAGCGCCAGCGTCGCGAGCGTCACCGGATGCTGACGCAACAGCAACGCCCAATCTACCTGGCCACGCGACCTCGAGGCTGCCGGCGGAGGCATCGCCTCACCCTGTTGCCAGCGCCTGACCAGCTCGGCCGTGGCATCACGTTGCTTGAGATCGGCCAGCCACAGGGTTTGTCCCTCTTCGTCTTGCGTGATGCGATGGCTGATGCGCTGCGCCCACAGCGCCTGACGCAGTTCGCGGGTGTCGATCTCATGTGGTATCAGCAAGACCCGATACATGGCGTCTCCATGGAGTGGCGATAAACGCGCTGCACGTCATGCCTGTGTACGGGTTTCCCCATACAAATGCTGCGCATACAAAAAGTCCGGCGGAGGGGGCCGCCGGACAAGAGCAAGGGATCATTCAAGGGAACACCTATTCAGACGTCCACTTGCCCAAAGGGTTCAACTCGTCGGCAAAATTTAATGTAACGCTTTGTATCAGTCGAAAGTAATCTCCCTCGGCAGGGGTCGCTGACTGACATCTCGAGGCACTGGCACCCACACAAAATGGTTGGCATCGAGTCGCGACTCGAAGCTGTAGCGATAGGCGACCAGGCGTCCGTACTTCACCGCACTGTAGTCCAGGCAGGCCACGTTGGGGGCTGGCAGCGCCGGTATTCCTTCGCACCAGTAGTGGCCAATGAACAGCGGTGGCTCATCGGGCCCATAGTAGCTGAGGGAGGCACGCTCGGCATCGCTGAGTGGACGACTCTCGAGATCGCCGGGCAGGTTGTCCGGCTGAAACACCACATCCCCCCAGGTGACGGGGCTGTTTGCCCAGAAATGGGTGCGAAAACTGCGTCGAGTAAAGCCGTCTCCAGAATGAATCGCAATGCCCTCAGGCAATGGAATGGAACCGCCACGCGTCAGGCGCTCAAGGATACGCGACTCGAGGGTGCCATGCTGGGAGGCGCGAAGCAGAAATTCCTGATCCACACGCCCGTCAGGCCGTAGCTGCTGAAAGGCCTGGACCAGAGCCGTATCCCAGCAGGCATGCACGACACGAATGCCATCCATCTCCAGATACAGCGGAATCTCTCGGAACCAGGCAAGAGCATCGTCCCACTCCTGGGGATGATCGCGATATTGCTCAAGCGTCTCCCGAATGATGCGGTTATGACGAGGCGTATGCGGACGCAGCCATTCACGGCCATGGCCTGGCGGCGCCTTCTGGGTGTAGGTCAAGGCGCTGATTTCGTGATTGCCAAGCACAATGTAGGCTTCGCCCTCCTCCACCATGCGTCGCGCAATGTTGACCGCCAGGCGAATACGCGGTCCGCGATCGATAAGATCGCCAAGGAAGATGACCTTGCGATGGGGGTGGCGATAGACGCCATTGCGCAGGTGATAGCCAAGACGCTCGAGCAGCGTTGCCAGGGTCGCCCCGCAGCCGTGCACATCGCCGATCAGATCGTAACCGTCCAGTCGACTCACCTCAGTCTCCCAACCTGTTGCTCCAGCCCAGCTTACTGCGCAGGACGTCGTAAAAATTGTGCCCGAGGGGGTGTACGAGCTGAACGTTCTGAGGCTTGCGGCGAATCACCAGGACATCGTCGGGCTTGGCGACGGCACGGGTCTGCCCATCGCAGCTGATGTGCGGGTAGGTCTGGTTGGTCTCACCGATATGACAGCGGATCTCGCAATCGGCATCGATGACGATGGGGCGACTCGACAGGGTATGGGGAAACATGGGGACCAGGGTCACCACGTCGAGCTTGGGATGCATGATCGGGCCGCCACCGGACATCGCATAGGCGGTAGATCCAGTGGGTGTCGCGACAATCAGACCGTCGCTACGCTGGCTGTAAACGAACTGACCATCAATGAACAGTTCGAACTCGATCATGCGCACCGCCTTGCCCGGGTGCAGCACGATCTCGTTCAGCGCATCGCCGCTGCCGACCAACGCATCACCACGATACAGCTCGGCGTCCAGCAAAAAGCGCTGCTCGACCTCGTAATGGCCCGCCAGCACCTCCCCTACCCGGGCTTCCAGCTCGTCTGGAGAGATATCGGTCAGAAAGCCCAGCCTGCCTCGATTGACCCCTAGCACCAGGGTTCCGCTGCGGCACAGGGTGCGCGCGGCTCCCAGCAAACTGCCATCACCGCCGACGACAATCACCAGGTCGCACAGCTCGCCAAGCATGCGTCTGCTGGCCTCGGCATGGCCTCTTTCCAACAGCGCTGACGCCGTGCGATCTTCAATGATGACGTGGTACCCGCCATCATCCAGAAACCGAATCAGGCGTTTCAGGGTCTCGACCACCTTGGCGCTGCCCAGGCGCCCGATCAGCCCGATGTTCTTGAACGATTGCATCCACGCATCCTTCCCTTGACGACCGCTCATTATGGCGAGGGGGACGCGGCGGGGCAAACGAGGCCTGACGCTTACACCAACGCTTGGCCTCGACGCCGCTGCCACCAACCATTCAGCCACAGCGAGGCGGCGATGATCGCGCCACCCAGCAGCAAGCGCGGCAGGTCAGCGTCGCGATTCCAGATCACCAGGTTCACGACCAGGCCCGCGGGGATCAGCATGTTGTTCATGATGGCCAAGGCTCCGGCGTCCACCCTGACGGCGCCCAGGTTCCACAGGAAAAAGCCGAGCCCTGAGGCAACCAGCCCCAGCCACAGCAGTACGCCCCATTGGGTCAAGGTCGTGGGCAGGCTGCTGCTGTCGCCCAACAGGGCAAAGGCAGGCAGCGCCACACAGGCAGCGCCAAGGTAGAACCAGGCGAACACGCTGTGACGCGGCAGTTCCTCCGGAAGCGCCGCGGACAGCCGCCGGTAACCGACCTGGCCCAGCGCAAAACAGAGGTTCGCCCCCTGGACGACGAGAAAACCCAACCAGAAGTCCTCGTTGACGCCGTGGTAGCGAATGACCGCCGCCCCCAACACCGCCAAGCCCGCCGTGACCAGGTGAAAAGGGGTGAATCGGGAAAACGCCAGGTCGTCCAGAACAGCGATGTAAAGCGGAGTGAAGATGGTGAACAGCAGGACTTCAGGTACCGACAGCAGCAAGAACGATTGGTAGAAAAAGATGTACATTACGCCCAATTGGACGGCACCCAGCGCCATCAGGATCAGGCGCTGCTGACCTGCCAGCAGGCGTGGCTTGAGCAGGGGCAGAAAGACCAGTGCCGCCAGGCTGACGCGCAGCATCACGGCAAAATAGCTGTCTACCTGGCCGGCGAGATAGACACCGATCAGCGAAAACGAAAATGCCCAAAGGACAGTGACCACGACCAGATAGCCCACCGTAAACTCCTTCCGCCTAAAAAGTTTACGGGAGTATACGCGATACCCAGCAAGCGCTGAACAGATCCGACGAACGCGATGAGGCGCAGGACGCCTCCAGCGCAGCGCCGCAGCGCCCACGCTGTCGGTTTAGAACATCACCGCCTGTCGCCTTAGCCTCAGCGGGTGTGGCGGTGAGCTGGCATCAGTGATTGATGCGCTTCAGCCACCAGGCGCCATACAGCACGCCGGGCAACCAACCCAGCAAGGTCAGCAGAAAGGCAATGGAGACGCGGCGCGCTCCACCCTCAGTGACAGCGACGGCCAGTGGAGGGACCAACAGCACGAGCAGCATCAGCGCGAGCCTGGCTGCCGGAGACGCCATCAAGGCCGATGCCACTTGGGATTCACTCTTGGTCGCCTTTTCCGAGGCCTTGCTTTCCGTATCACTTACTCCATGCTGGTTGGCCTCAGCGGCGGATGTGTTCGAGGCAGCGTCATCTGAGGCTGGCCCACTCGACGTCTTTTCCTCGGTCCCACCGTCTTGCTTCATCGGGGGAAGGTATTGCTCCACCCCCGACGCCTGTGACGATGGCTTGTCGGCTTCGGTCGGTGACGCCTGACGATGGGCATCAACGTCGATCTTCTGTTCCAGCCGATCCGCGCCCTCAGCCAGCACCTCGTGATAGCGCTCCCAGTCCTCCCAGTCATGGGGCGTGCCCACCTTGGGACGGTGGTCGTTGGACTCACGAGCACGATCCCAGGCCTTTTCTTCCAGGGTGTTGGGGCGCTCTCGATCTCGTTCGCCATCAAGCCCTTTACGGGCTAGATATTCACGCGCATCCACGGATCCGTTTCCTCCTCATTCTGTCATGGTCATCGGCACGGGAGCCCAATGATCGACGCGGCAAGGCGCCTGTGTCGCCGCCCTTTGTCACGCCAGCACCCTCAACCTCATCGAGGGCCGTCACGGGTCTGATCGTGCAAGTGTGCCAATGCAGGCTTTGATGTAACAGTGACGCCTGATCTATGGGGCAATGAGTACCTCCTGTCCTACCTTTTTGATAGAGGCCGTGCCTATGGGTTCCCTTACCCCGGGCTGCCATCGCTCAAGGAGACATATCATGCAGGAAAGACAGGTCGATATCGCAATTATCGGTGCAGGAAGCGCCGGACTCGGCGCCTGGCACGCAGCCCGCCAGCACACCGACAAGCTGGTGCTGATCGAGTCGGGGGCATTCGGCACGACATGTGCGCGGGTGGGATGCATGCCGTCGAAACTGCTGATATCGGCGGCCGATGTGGCGCACCAAGCCAACGACGCCGAAGGCTTCGGTATCAAGGTCAGTGGTGTCAGCGTCGATGGCCGGGCCGTGATGGAACGCTTGAGACGTGAGCGCGACCGCTTCGTAGGCAGCGTGATGTCGTCAATGTCCCGCATCGAGGACGAAGATCGCATCCTGGGAGCGGCCCGCTTTGAAGATGCCACCACGCTGGTGGTGGGCGAGCACACACGCATCAAGGCCAAGCGCATTGTCATTGCCACCGGCTCTCGCCCTTCCTGGCCCGATTTCCTCAATGGTGCAGGTGACCGACTGATCATCAATGACGACCTGTTCGAGTGGCAGGATCTACCGGAGTCGGTGGTGGTCTTTGGTCCCGGCGTCATAGGGCTTGAGCTGGGCCAGGCGCTCAGTCACCTGGGCGTCAGGGTGCGCATGTTCGGCGTGGGTGGGGCGATTGGTCCGCTGGGTGACCCTGAGCTCAAGCAGGTAGCCGACAGGACTTTCAATGACGACTTCCCGCTGGATCCGGATGCCACGGTCAAACGCGTAGCGCGTGAGGGAGACCAGGTGGTGGTGACCTTCCACTGCCGCGACAGCGACACCGAAAAGAGCGAACGTTTCGACTACCTGCTGGCCGCCACGGGACGCAGACCGAATGTGGATCGCCTGGACCTTCACAAGACGGGGCTCGAGCTTAACGAGCGCGGTGTACCGCTGTTTGACCGGCTTACCATGCAGTGTCGCTTTGATGACGGCCAAGCGGCTCCCATCTTTATCGCCGGCGATGCCAATCAGGACTTGCCCTTGCTGCACGAGGCCTCCGATGAAGGACGTATCGCTGGAGACAATGCTGGTCGCTACCCGGAGATCCGAGCCGGGCGGCGACGCACACCGTTGGCAGTTGTCTTTACCGATCCACAGATGGCAAGCGCGGGGATGGGCTACGCTGAACTGAAGCGTCGGGATGAACACCTGAGCAACGTGGCCATCGGAGAGGTCTCCTTTGAGGATCAGGGACGCTCCACGGTGATGCGTCAGAACCGGGGTAAGCTGCGGCTCTACGCTGAACACGGCACAGGACTTCTCCTCGGCGCGGAAATGTTCGGCCCTCGGGCAGAACACCTGGGCCACCTGTTGGCCTGGTCCATCGACCAACGACTGACCGTTGACCGTCTGCTGGAAATGCCTTTCTACCACCCGGTGGTGGAGGAAGGCCTGAGAACTGCGCTAAGGGATCTGAATGTCAGCCTGCGCAGAGGTCCAGCCATCACCGAGCGCTGTCTGGAATGCGGCCCCGGGGCTTGACGGTCAAGCACACAGGAGAGCGGCTATGCCACACAAGGCACCTCCATCTATCGTCCGCGACATCATGTCGAAGGACTGCTACCGCGTCAGCGGCCAGACGTCCATCTCTACCCTCGCGGAAGGACTGGCGCTGCATCGATTGCCAGGTGCACCGGTCGTGGATAGCGGCGATCACCTTGTCGGCTTCATTTCGGAGCAGGACGTACTTGGCAAGGTGATAGAAAGCCTGTATCTGGACCATGAAGCCCCGCTGGTCAGTGAACTGATGCGCAACGAAGTCCTTTCAGTGTCACCCACCAAGAGCATCGTCGACCTGGCCCAGGAAATGCTCGGTGCTAAGCCCAAGGTCTACCCGGTGACCGAACAGGGCCGGCTCGTCGGCATTGTGACGCGTCGCGACGTGCTTAACGCGGTGCTATCGATGCGTCGTCATCAACGTAGCGCCTGACGCACTTGCTGACAGTCCTCTTCCCCTGCTGGGTCGCCCCTGTGGGGGAGAGGGTTTCAGTCCCCCATCGCAGCCCCACGAAAGATGGCGTGCTGCTTGCTCGGCCATTCGTTTCTCGCCCTTCCTTTCTCCCCCCAGACCTTCTCGCCCCGCCCTTGGCGCCAAACCAGCCCACGATGCCTTGAGCAACGTCTTATGGCAGGACTCATGCCGGTCTATTATCCTGTCGTCCGGCTGTGCGCAGAAGGCTGCTCGCCCCTCGTCTCCCGCCATTCGCGCCAGGCCCTTGGTCATAAGCCCTGGGACATAAGCCCTTGACCAGCCAACCTTGGTCTCTGTCGACCTGCCGTCGGCGCACGCCCGTGGCTCAGCTGGCGCAAAAAAAACGCCCCATGGAAACCATGGGGCGCAACGATCGATTTAGCAAACCAGATCAACACTGCTAACGACTGCCATCGCGCATGCTGTCTGTACCACATATGACAGTCGTCACCAGAAAAGTTCTCCTTTCACCAGAATTTTTTTTTCCTGCTTTCTGGCAAAACCAGCACAGAAGCGCACGAACGGACCTCACCCTCCCCTCCTACTGCGTACCCAGATCATGGTGGATGGCGACATCAACGCCGCTACAAAGGGCTTACCCGCCGACGCTCCTGGGGTGATCTCCACCGCTGCGACGGGCGGTTACCCATCGTTCGTATCGCGAGGCGCCAACACCAGCGCAGGTGGGCACTAACACAGGTGGGTATCAACGCAGGCGGGTATCAACGCAGGCGGGTATCAACGCAGGCGGGCAGAAACGCCCCCTGCGCCGTTTCGTTGCCAGCACTCAGAGCGGCGGCGGAATACAGCTCAGCGTTCACGTTGACGACACGGCACAAAGGCAGCTATGTTCCATTTATCGAACGTTCTATTTATCGAACGCTTTGCTCTTCGAGCGCCCAGGTGACGAACGCTTCGTTGAGCGAACACGTTAACGTCATAGTGAACCATCCATCGAGCGATCGCCTAATGGAACGCGCCCATGATTGACGACCACCTCCGCCTGGACCCCATACCGGAACCCTCTATCGACGCTGAGGCCCTGGGTCGCCACCTTCAGCAGTTGCGGGAAACCCGAGGCTGGTCTTTGTCACGTCTCGCTAACGACGCAGGGATTGCTAAATCGAATCTGTGTCGTCTGGAGCAGGGAAACGGCAATCCCACGCTGGATACCCTCTGGCGACTGGCGGCACAGTTGGAGGTGCCTTTCGGCACGCTGATCAAGCCCGTCACTGCTGTACTCGACGACCAGGGCGTGCAGATCCAATTGATCGACCAGGGACACGACCGCCCCAGCGTCGATGTCTACTGGATGCACCTGGACGCTCAGGTAGAACGCTGGAGTCTCGGTCACCCCAAAGGCGTTAGAGAGACCATCACCGTGATCTCGGGCAGCCTCTGCACCGGCGCAGAGGAGCTGACAAGGACGCTAGCACCCGGCGACAGCCACAGCTTTGCTGCAGACGGCCCTCACCTGTACGCCACCGAGGATCAAGCCTCTTCGGCAATCGTCACCATCGTCTACCCAACAAGGACTGTACCGACATGACGACCACCTCTCCCCCGTTGACCGCGAGCGCCTGGCTGGTCGGGGTACGCGAAGCCATTCCGCTGCTGGGTGGTTACATTCCCATCGCTATCTCCTTTGGGCTGGTGGCCGTACAGGCTGGCTTCACTACATGGGAAGCTGTCGCCATCTCGACGCTGATCTACGCCGGAGCGTCCCAGTTTGTCTTTGTCGGCATGGCAGCAGCAGGAGCTCCGCTGTGGCTGGTGGTCGGGATGACGCTGCTGATCAACCTGCGTCATGTGGTCTACGCACCCAATCTGGCGGCTCACATGTCTTCCAGCCGATGGTGGCCTGCGCTGATGCATGGCCTGACCGATCAAGTCTTTGCATTGGCATTGACACGCTTGCCACAGCTGGCCAGCGAGCAGCGGCTGGGCTGGTACAGCGGTGCGGCGCTGCTCGCCTGGTTCGCCTGGATTGTCGGAACTGCCGCTGGCGCGATAGGAGGAGAGTGGGTCGTCCAGCGCTGGCCATTGCTCGGCGAGGTAATGCCGTTCGCCTTGCCGGCTCTGTTTCTGGTTCTGGTAGCGCCCCGCATGAGCAATTTTCGCTGGGCCTGCGCCACCGTTGTTACCGTGCTTGCCGGTCTTGCCCTCGCCCTTGGCGGGATTGCCAATGCGGGTATCCCCCTGGCCGCCTTGACTGGCGCGCTGTGCTTCTACACCGTCAAGCATGCCCCCACCCGGAGACGCTGCGCATGAGCATGGAACTCTGGCTGGCCGTCGCCGCCACCACCGTCGGTACCCTGCTGATGCGCATGCTGCCGCTCATCTGGATGCGCAAACGTCTGTCGCGTTCAAGCGCTGAAGCGGGCGTCGATACGTTGCCACAGTGGCTGTCTGTACTGGGGCCGCTGATGATCGCTGCCGTGCTGGGTGTGTCGCTTGCACCGAGCCAGAACACCCTGGCTGGCTGGACCGCTACCCTGCTGGGAGTCCTGGCTACGTTGATCACCTGGCGTCGGACGCGATCCCTTGGCTGGCCAGTCGCCATGGGCGTCGCGACCTATGGCGCAACGTTACTGTTGTCGGGGCTATAACGCGGTCGGCCAAGCAGCGCACTGCCTGGACGACAACCCTGCCTCTTCTTTCTCGTCAAAACTAATTCTTAAGTATGAATAACTTCATTTATCTAATACTTTAGCAGCACAGCCAAAGCGTGAGTCACAACATCGCCGCCGATGACGTTTGCAACGTTTACGCGTGATTTTTGCCTGATATACCCTAAATAACTGACATATCGGAAGAAAAGTCCTTCAGGCCTGCGCCCTGCCGCCGATACCTCGGAAGCATCCCCTTTTCGCTTCCGAGGCTTTCCCATGGTTCTGGCAAGAAGAACAAGCGCGCTGCGATATGCGCTCAACAGCCACACCGCCTGCATCACCTTTCTCCCGAACGGCACCATCCTCGACGCCAGCGCCCACTTTCTCAGCACGGTTGGCTATCGGCTCGAGCAGGTCAAAGGGCAGCATCACCGCATGTTATGTCCTGACAGTGTGGTGTCATCGCCTTCCTATCAGGCGTTCTGGCAAGCACTGGCCAACGGCAAGCCTGCCAGCGGTACCTTCGAGCGCATCGATGCCGACGGTAATACGCTCTGGCTAGAGGCAAGCTACCTGCCCATCAAGAACCGCCGGGGTAAGGTGAAGCGCATTCTCAAGATCGCCAGCAACGTCACTCGGCAACGGCTTTCAGCGGCCGGCCAAAGTGCCATTCTCGACGCCCTGGATGGCTCCATGGCGATGATCGAATTCACTCCCGATGGCTATATCACCGACGCCAACACCAACTTCCTGTCGGCAATGGGTTACACGCTCGAGGAGATTCAGGGCCAGCATCACCGCATGTTCTGTGACGACGCCTTTTACCTTGAGTACCCACACTTCTGGCAGGAGCTAAGCAGCAACCACTACAAACAGGGAAGGTTCCAGCGGTTCACTGCCACGGGGCAGCCCATCTGGCTGGAGGCCACCTACAACCCTGTGACCGATGCAGCAGGCAGGGTATGTCGCATCATCAAATTCGCCACCGATATTACCCGAGCGGTGGCAACCGAGGATGCTGCGAGAGCTGCTGCACAAGCGGCTCGCGTCACGGCGGAGCAGACCGAGTCGATTGCCGCAGGAGGGCTTGAGCAGCTCCAGCAAGCGGTAGCCGCTGCCCGGCAGGCCAGCTCGGATATCAAGGCAACCCAGGCCATCGTGATCGCTTTAGAGGAACAGACGCGAGCGATCAACGCCATTACGGCATCTATTTCCTCCATCGCACATCAAACCAACCTGCTGGCCCTTAACGCCGCCGTGGAAGCCGCAAGAGCAGGCGACCACGGTAAGGGGTTTGCCGTGGTCGCCCAGGAAGTTCGCTCACTCTCCCAGGGGTCTACCCAGGCGGCATCGAGAATCGCCGACGTACTCCACGAAAACAACGAGCGGATACGCCTCGCCAGCAAGAAGATGACCGAGATCGTCAGTGTAAGTGAATCGAGTCAAGCGAGCGTCAGCGACGCCCAGCAGGTCATTGAGGAGATCATGGAGGGTGCTCGTCGCATTTCCACTGCGGTAAGTGCGCTCTAACCATCATAGAACCTGGCGAAGCGGCCTTGAGCCCTTTGCCAGGCATTCTGTCAGCCATCCCGTCAGTAAAAGGGACCCTCAGGGGCCACATCCTGCATGCTGGAACAGGACCGCATATCGGCAACATCGGCGGCAAGATCGACGACAAAGGCGACTCTCGCGTCAGCCATATAGCGACCAGGCGGTCGCGGTGATGATAGGCCGGAGCCGGCATGCCCCGTCTTTTTCTTGCAGGCTTAAGCAACTGAGTTTACTATCGAAACCGCCTTGCGGGTGTAGCTCAATGGTAGAGCAGAAGCTTCCCAAGCTTAAGACGAGGGTTCGATTCCCTTCACCCGCTCCAGCGCGCTAGTTCCCCCGGTCCTCTTGCACCACCTCTTACCTTGTTTAACCAACACCTCGCCATTTGCTAGAAGCAACGCGTCAGTTACGACGACTCCGCAGTATCTACCCAACGCCTTTCAGGCGTTATTGATTCATCAATGTACCCTCGCCCAGGCAGCTGTGATATCGCACACCTTTCTGGCATGCATAATCTTTCCCTGCATCACCTCGCAACGAATGGCAGTTCCTTGAGCCAAATAATAGTGAAGGCCCCATCATTCCCACCGTACCGCTGCCTGCCACTCGACTAGCATATTCAAGGAATGTGCTGGCCGCCCCCTTCCGTTATATGCTTGTTCTCCCAAAATCTGTCTCTTAATATTCAATAACACCAATGTTTGACAACACCTTTTTTCGGCGACGTTGAATGACGACCTATCGGAAGGGGAAAGATATGAGTGATCAAAACATAAAAGAAGCCAGATCACATCTTCGTGAACGCGTACAGGCTCTCGTGCTTGATGCGATGCATCGCCATGGCTGGAGTCAGGCAGAACTGGCTCGCAAGGCAAACATGCCAAGAAATTGCATCAGCCTTTATGCCAGAGGAAAGTCTATACCCAGTAGTGAGTATGCAACACGTCTGGCAAAGGTTCTTGCGGTAACACCGGGCGAACTCACCGGCATTACACAGGCTGATGAAAAAGCGCCACACGCCGAATGGATTGATATACGAAACACAGAGAATGGCTATTACTTGCTATCCTTTCAGAAAGAGCTGACCGCCTCACAGCTGACTCAGTTTCTGGAACTGATCGACAAGATCGATCAGAGAAAAGGGGCGACATGACACATGTAGCCCCTGGCGCGTTATCCTGTAACGCCTATAAGGGATAGTTCTCCCATGGAAGCTGAAAATGCGGCCCATCCTTGAGACTCTTCCAGTCCCCTCCCCACTCAACGGGTACGCCCAGCCGCGAGGAAGAGGCTTTCATTGCGTCAGCAATCGCCCGATAGTCGGGCCACTCCCAAGAGGCGCGGCCATCCTTGAGTGCCACAAGATCTACAGCATGCCCGGTAAGATGCCGGCTATTGAGCGTCTTCGTCACCCCCAATGCCAATAACGCCCGCTGTCTCTCCAGCGATCGAACCCCTTCATTCACAAAGAAATCGATCTGGCTTAGCGTAATGCAGCGGTACACCAACGCTTGCAGGTCAGGATGAACGCCGACAAGATTGTCGACACTCCGCTTCCCAAGCGAAAAACCTGAAGGCCTATCGTGCTGTCCAGCGTTGTGGTCACTACTTCCTTTGGTATTTCTTCTGTTTCGCTCTAATGTCATCATCATGACACCACCTGCTATTACCGTATCATCTACATACAACAAACTCATTCAAGATCACTTTTGTAGCATTACCGTACCACTCGAACATTATCACTTCATCCATCACTGCGCTGTGTGCTGTCGGCTTCAAACATGTAACCAGGAAGTCCTCGATCACACGACACCGTTATCTTAGTCCTATAGTGACCGTCGACGGTCATCATGGCTTACCATGTAAGCTACTTTACGACCATACGCTCGATCAGATGAATCGCCCACCGGCCGATAAAGGAAGGACCGACCCTTCCTAACATCACCGCCACAGCGATTTCTGTCCAACTCTTGAGATAAAAGTAATCACTTAACCCTATACTTACGACCACTAACAGGATCCCACCGCAGACTTCCGTTGCAACAAGAGGCACATCCAACTTGGTCATGTCTCTTTTGCGAAAGCTATCCAACCATCTGACGATGGAACCAAGCGCTACCGCGCCGCTGGTATAAAGCAGCATCACCGCATCATGAGTTCCATCCATTTTGATATTCCCGAGGTTCGTCGAACCTAGATGCCGCAGACGTGCAGCGGGCAGCCATCACCTGTCAGGTGGCGACTGCCCCACCGTCTAGTCAATGAACATCCTCTACGACTGCCAGTTTCCTGACCCTTCCCGACATATCCTTGATCTCGATGAATCCTGTGACAGCCGCCGAGGAAGTTGGCGAAAAGCGCCCGAACCTGACATGCCCTGCTCCCGATGACAGAAGCGCGATATCCTGGTCTGGATACGCATCGTCAACGCTGCTTGCTCTGATACCCACCCAACGCTTATCAGCCCCCGTAGAAAACGCCTCAAGCTGATTGACTGCCTGCCCTTTTCCAGCACCATTTATTAGCTTAAGCACTGGCCCTGCTTCGACTGAGAATAGAACGTTGCGAGAGGTCAGTTCCCACCCCTTCTCTTTCGATCGCACCATGGAGATATCACCGGGTCCCTTCAACAGTCCGCCACCCGAAGCTATTGACTCATACTCTCCTTCAGATACAACATTCGTCACTACATTGTTCTTGGATGATAGTGTATCCACCGCAAGCCCGGATTGGACACATAGAACACTTGAGATAATGTTGTACTTTCCCTCATCCAGATAGATGCCACGGTTATGATCCAAATCAGGACGAAAGTCGCCGCTTAGATTACTCAGTATCGCTACATCCGAAATCGTGCTATAACTTGTGGACATGCGAATTGCACAGTATTCTCTCATGGCAATTCCACTGGTACTGTCAGCACGGCTTCCTTCGCATTTCCTCTGAAGAAAGAAACAGCTAGAAATATTGTTAAATTTACTAACAAATGAGCGATCACCGTATCCTCCGGACCAGCTCTCCATCCAGATACCATATTTCTCACAAGAGTAATGTACGCCTCGTATACTAAAATTATTAGACGGTGTTACTAGCTCATGGAAATGGACACCAACATTAGCCGCCACAACAACGCCATTTACCCAGCTATGTCCTTCGCTCTGTCCCGATACCAAAAACCCTGTCTTGACACGATAGACATCCACCTTATCAAAGACAACACCCGTACTATTATTGACCTCTACACCGATAGTATTGGTGTCATAATTGTCGACACTGGATCGCTCTTTTCCATAGATAAAAATTGAGTGCAATACCGACTTATCAGCATTATCCAAACATACCGACCTTTTCCATTCGTACTTGTTTTGAACACCGAAGCGTGTATCGAAACCATGAAATTTCAAGTTCCGCAAAATAAAGGCAGGCGGCTTAGGTCCAGGCTTATCATGGGATTCTAACGTCAAACCAGTATACGTCCCCATCGACTTGGCCAAAAATGCCAAGTCAGAGATTACCGCAGTATCCCCGCCTGTATCCGTCGTGGCCCGTATCGTGAGCCCCTCCTGCAAAAAAACAAGTTCCGTCGACCTCGCTCCATCACCCTTCAGGGACACGACTTTCTCAGTCACAATGGCGGAGCCAATCTGATAAACGCCGCTGGGAAAGTACACCGTTTGCCCGATGCCCGCGACCTCAATGGCCGCTGCAATGGCGGGACCATCATCGGTCACACCGTCAGCCAAGGCCCCATAGTCTTTCACATTAATATACTCGTGAAATCTCTCGACCAAGGGTCGTGGTGCACCGCCCTCAGTTGTAGTGACATAAGCATTACCTATGTCTCCTAGTTCGACAGTCCCAGCGCCAGCTGCCCGCGCCGACGCTGGCGCTGGCGCCCTGAAGGTATCACGAACAATAATCGGAGATCCTTCAGACAACAGTTTATCAATATGATGTGTAGCCATTTCCGTACGCTCCCGACATTCGCACCCACGCGAATATCGTTTTCTCGCCGGTGCCAGGCGAGTTATTGCCAGGCCAGTTCAACCAGCACCACACCTTTCCATTGCCCGTTTTCCTCATGGGCCATGGTCAACGTCAAACTGGCAAGGTCGTGCTTCAGAGATATGCTCTCCAATACCCAATGACACTCTTCCCAACTGACAGTGGCATACCGCCTTCTTCACGATGATGATGTCGCATTGATAACGCGACACTATGAAATGTATTATGCGGAATACACACTGTAAACCTCACCACCACTAACAGGGTAGCCACATCTATCCTTTACTTACCCAGGTGGCAGCACACCAGTTAGCGAACAATCCATAAGTGCGGTACCAAGCCGCAGATATACAAGCCTCTGAAAGGCAAAGGATATATTCATTCCACCTTGGCCATCATGATGACGTAAAGCCCTGAAGGTAAAGCACGCTTTACTTTTCAATGAGATAACACTCACCTACCACTGGGCTCGGCCAGGAGACAGCCACGTCAAGGCGATAAGTTGCTGAAAGTCCATGCATCTAATGTGATTTGTTGACGGGGTGTGTTACATGGGAATTCGAACCATCGCCCATCGGAGCGATGTATGACGCGCAAGATGGTAGGCTGACTAGCCCACGTTGATAGCGCCACGTTACCTCACTTGGCCACCGCGTTTAGACTCCTTCCACCAAACGATATGTGCAGCTTGATGCGAACTTGTATGCGACTGCAATGCTAACCCACAGCGCAGCGGGCCAGCGACAAGCTTGCTCCCTCCCCACACCTCTGGCCCGCTCTCACCGACAAGAATAGGGATTCATGACACTCTCACGCCCAGCCAATAGCTGTATTATACAAAATACAACTTCCACATATTTCCACGTGACCACCTCACCGATACTTCAACAATGGAGCGAATTTTACTGACATGGCGGCGAAGGTCTGCAGGACGTTTGTCAGCCTATGGCCCCTTAGAAGAACTTGTGTGCACCAAGAGTTAGCGGCGGCGAATGCTGTCATGGAAGTTGGACGGACTTACCTAGACTTTCGAGACACTAGCCAGTGTGTCACTCCCAACGCAAGCACGACGGCAGCGGTTGCCAACACATACTGAGGAGTGACCGCATCGAAATCCATGACAATCACCTTTCTTGCAATTGCCATTAGCGCTGTCGCAATAACAAGCTGAATGGGAAGTACATCCGTACCCAGATAGAGGCGAATATTAATAAATATTTCTATCGCGATAAGCACTACCATAAAAGCGCCAAAAAGCCGAAAGATATCTCCGACCTCCAGCAGCAGTATCGGAGGAGACGATAGCTGTTGGTAGAGTACATAGACAACATCAATAATGCCCCAGAGGATGACAAACACCATTAGCACAGCGAGGATCTTGACACCGAAGCGAATGATACGATGCAGCGCACTGATGAGGGGGTCCTCATGCTCCTTAGGCAGCTCATCATGAATCAATTGTTGGCGCTTATCCGCAACATCCTTCTGGGAGGTATCGCCTGGCGTCGTGGTCATAGTTCACCTCTGAACCGCATTGCGGGGCTTGGGGAAACGGTGCCGATGATATTGCCGATAATAGTGCCAATAGCGCTGGCGATGTCGGTGGCCGTTTATCGTGGCGGTAGCGCGGCGCACGTATGATCAATAGGAACGTAGTCTGTTTGGCCTGGGCCTACCGTCAAAGGTATCAACGTGACTGCCTGAGACGTTTCCCCATACCCGCCACTGGCCAGAGGTTTGCTGTATGCCGCCTCAACGGGAGCGCTGGATGAAACGCTCTTCCAGCACCAATCCGAGCCATATCCCCAAAATCATGAACAAAAGGGCGACGACCGCGCCGGGTGAGCCGGCAGGTAGTGCAATCAGTAGCTGCAGGTCATTTCCTCCCAACGCCAGCGCAGCACCGCCCCCCATCCCCACCCCGGCGACAAGGTGTTTCATCCAGCGCGCCACCATGAAGGGCTCAGGCTCCTTGCGTCCACGACGCGGCGCTGCAGCCATCATTCCCGCCACGATCAACACGCTGATCAACACTCGTGAGACGCTTGGCCAGTCGATGGGCATATGTTCCATCAATGGCCTCTGGGCGACATCGCGAATCAGTTGACTTGGTGACCAGTGGGGTTCGAGCGCGCCGAGTACGCCACCAATAGCGCCAAACACCACCACGCCAGCATAGATACGGCGATGACCAGGAGAAAGGCGCCAGATCGCAAGCAGAGACAGAGCGACGACCCCCATCACCGCCCACCAGGCAGGCGCGAAGGTTGCGTTCAGAGTGGTGTAGGGGATGTCGGGAGATAGCCAATACAACAGCCACCATCCCAGGACCCAGCCGGCAATGGTGGCCAGCATGTGCCACTGGCCTCTGGCCAACGCCGACAGGGTCGAGATCGAGCAGCCATGATTGACCGCTGCTGCCAGGCCGAACAAGCCTCCTCCCAGGACGAAGGGCCAACCGGCGGCATGCCGCATCAACACGTCACCCAGGGGAAAATGCACCAACCATGGACTGATCATCCAGAACCAGGCGCCACAGCCCAGAATGGTCAGTAGCAGTCCAGGGCGCCACATGCGCAGGCCTTGTACCGCTCGGACCATACATAGCCCAGTTCGCTGGGCCAGCCAACCGAGCAGCACTGCCAGTACCAGCGTTACCCCTAAGACCATCAGCACCCCTCGTTGTCTCGGTATCCCCACCACGGATGCGACAGAGGCAACCTTGAGTCATCCATCAGGCAGGCCGTCTCCCGTGATGCCGCCGCTCTTAGCCAACGCATGTGCCCTGCGTAGGATCATTCATTCATCATGTAACAATATGCAATCCACGATGGGTGTACCACAGTCCCCCAGCGCGTAGGCGCGTCACGGGACATTCACGCCAAGATATGAGAGGCTGTCCCAGCGTCGCTCGCTTCCACCACTCTTGCGCAGCTCCACCATGACCTTGTCCTTGTTTCTCCTCGTTTTTGCCGTCTGCTTGGTTATCTTTCTGGCGGTGCTTGCGGTACTGATGTTATCGGGTACACCGCGATATAGGACGGAACCCCGCCACTTGCTGGACCTGTTCGACCGTGCCCTGGACAGCACAGTCAGCGAAGATGAGTGGAACGCGGTCATCCTCTATCCGATTCGCCACGACGAGTATCTGGAAGGCATCCGACGGCGGGCCCGCCACCTGGTAGAAGAGCACGGTCGGTTTGGGCGCGTCAGTCGAGGCAAGTCGCTGCTGGACCCTGCTGGGCATGAGGACCTGCGAGCATTGCGGGACCACCTGGCCGCTCACACGCGTCTGCAGGAACGCCGCCAGCAGCCGTAAGCCAGGATCGTAGCGAAAGACGGGTGTGCGATGAGAATTGTGCACCGATGAGTTATGATAGCCCCTTCACGAGCCTAGGCGGGAGGCATGGGATGAGCAGCGCCATCAGGCGAATTCCCCTGGATACCGCGACGCAACACCATTCTCACGACTACCACCAGATCGTTATCGCCCTGGCCGGTCGTGCTGACTTCGATATCGAGGGCCTTGGCGGCACCATAGAGCCCTTCTGTGGCTGCATCGTTCCTGCCAACCACCTGCACTACTACGCTGGCACTGGCAACAATCGCCAACTGATCGTCGACCTCCCCCATGACGCCCTCGCCTTGACCGGCCATCATCACGAGCTATCGCGCCTGTTCGACGCACCGCGCTTCTTTACGCTGGACGCACCGCTGAGACGCTACCTGGATTTCCTGGTGGCAGAGCTTGACCATCTGGCCGAAGAAGGCCCGGTGCCAGCGCTCCACCAAGAGCGACTTGCCACGACCTTTCTCGGCTCTCTTCATGCGCGCTTAGCGGCTGACTGCGGAACCAATGCCCAGCACCGACGCATCGACCTGCGCGCCCTCGACCGCTACATCGATGATCACCTGGCAAGGCGCTTCAAGGTCGCTGATCTGGCGGCCTTCGCCTGTCTCAGCGAAACCCACTTCACCGAGCGTTTCCGCGCCCAGACAGGGTTATCTCCCTGGCAATATGTCATGCGCCGACGCCTTCAGGCCTCGCAACGGCTGTTGCTGCGAAGCCGCCTGCCTCTTTCCGAGATTGCGGCCCTCACGGGTTTTGCCCATCAAAGCGCCCTGTCACGTGCCTACCGCAAGCACTTTGGCCACCCGCCCAGTCAAGCACGACGCCACCTGAGCGGCGCTGCCGCGTTGAATCACGCTCACCTCTCTGCCAACACGGCTCAGCCTGCCAAAACTGCACAACAAGGCTAGGGTTAAGACACAAGGACCGGGGATTTAGCAAATCCTTCGGTGGATATGGCAAGCATGAAAGATGTCTGCCACCTAGGCTTGCCACCATGCCCAAGTTTCGCGACTCGGTTCGCGATTCGCTCTTCCCGCCCCCTGGCGGTTCACTCTTTGGGGACTGACATGCTCAACGCCAACAACATGCTCGACAACGCCACCTGGCAGCAGGATCTGGACACCCTCTTTACCCGTATCAGCGACCATTACGTGGTCGCGGAAGACGCTTATGTGGGTGAGCTGATCGCGCTGATCGATGGCAAGGACGAGCACATCGAGCGCGTCGCACAGAAGACAGCGTCACTCGTCCGCGAGGTCCGCGAGATGGACACCGCGGTAGATACCATCGACGAGCTGCTGCAGCAGTACAGCCTGGACACCCATGAAGGCCTCATGCTGATGTGTCTGGCTGAAGCCATGCTGCGCATCCCCGACAAGGAAACGGCGGACGCGCTGATCGAAGATCGTCTGGGTCCCGCGGACTGGAAAGCGCACCTCGGCAAGAGCGAGTCGTGGATGGTCAACGCCTCTACCTGGGGGCTTCTGATGACCGGGCGCGTGGTCAGCCTGGACAAGCCCAAGGACGGCAAGCCCAGCGGCTTTATCAACAAGATGGTCAATCGCATGGGTGAGCCGGTGATTCGCCGGGCCATGGTTGAGGCGATGAAGGTCATGGGCAAGCAGTTTGTCCTCGGCCGCGACATCGACGAAGCGCTCAAGCGCTCCAAGCCGCTGTTCGACAAGGGCTACACCTATTCCTATGACATGCTGGGTGAGGCCGCGCGTACTCGCCGTGATGCCGGCCGCTACTACGAAGACTACGCCACCGCCATCCGTCAGGTCGGCAAGACCAGCCGCCAGCTGGCTGACAAGACCCCAGCACCGTCTGTGTCCATCAAGCTTTCGGCGCTGCACCCCCGCTACGAATTCGGCCGTCGCGAGCAAGTGCTGAACGAGCTCGTCGGCACCGTCAAGGAACTCGCGGCACTTGCCCGCGAGAACGACGTCGCTGTCACCATCGATGCCGAGGAAGTCGACCGCCTGGAGCTCTCCCTGGAGGTCTTCCGCGCCGTCTACGAAAGCGACGTTTGCAAGGGCTGGGGCCATTTCGGACTGGTCGTACAGGCATACTCCAAGCGCGCCTTGCCGGTCCTTCACTACCTCAACCGTCTGGCCGATTTCCAGGGCGACGAAATCCCCCTGCGTCTGGTCAAGGGCGCCTACTGGGATACTGAAATCAAGGAATCCCAGCAGCTGGGAGTCGACGGCTACCCGGTCTATACGCGCAAGGCCTCCACTGACGTGGCCTATCTCGCCTGCGCCCGCTTCCTGCTGTCGGACGCCACCAAGGGCCGCATCTTTCCCCAGTTCGCGACCCACAATGCCCACACCATCTCCACCATTCTGGAGCAGGCCAACCACACGCGCAGACCGTTTGAATTCCAGCGCCTGCATGGCATGGGTGAAGCGCTATACGATGCCGCACTTCAGCGCGCGCCCGAAGGCACCTACTGCCGCATCTATGCGCCGGTAGGGGCACACAAGGACCTGCTGCCCTACCTGGTCCGCCGGCTGCTGGAAAACGGTGCCAACTCATCCTTCGTGCACCAGCTCGTCGACCCGAAGGTGCCGGTAGAGTCCCTCTGCGTACACCCCATCGAGACCCTGCGTCAGTACAAGACCATCGCCAACCCGCAGATCCCTCTGCCGCGTGACATCTACGGTGCCCATCGCCCCAACTCCAAGGGCGTCAACCTGACCATCAACAGTCAGTACCAGCCGCTGATGGAGGCCATGTCCGCGCACATGGACACCACCTACAAGGCCCGGCCCCTGCTGGCCTTCGACATTGCCGAGGACGCCGCACAGACGCATCAGGTCACCAGCCCCTATGACCGCAGCAAGACCGTCGGCAGCGTGCAGTGGACCACCCGCGAACAAGCGGAGAAAGCCATTGATGCGGCCTGGGCAGCCTTCCCCGACTGGGAAGCCACCCCCGTCAAGCAGCGCGCCGATATCCTGCGTCGCTTCGCCGACCTGATGGAAGAGCACCTGGCGGAACTGATGGCGCTATGTTCTCGCGAAGGGGGCAAGCTGCTGACCGATGGCGTGGATGAAATCCGCGAGGCCGTCGACTTCTGTCGTTACTACGCCGTTCGCGCCGAAGAGCTGTTTGCCGAGCCTACTGATCTGCCCGGCCCAACCGGCGAGTCCAACCGCCTGCACATGGGTGGCAAGGGGGTATTCGCCGCCATCAGCCCCTGGAACTTCCCTGTCGCCATCTTCTGTGGGCAGCTGGTGGCTACCGCCGTTGCGGGCAATACGGTACTGGCCAAGCCAGCGGAGCAGACGTCGATTGTGGCCCATCGCGTGGTCGAGCTGCTCTATCAGGCCGGCATGCCCCGCCACGTCGTCCAGCTATTGCCGGGTGATGGACCTACCGTGGGTAGCGTGCTGACCAGTGATCCTCGCATCACCGGGGTAGTGTTCACCGGTGGAACAGACACAGCACAGATCATTAATCGTGCCCTGGCCGAGCGTGAGAACGCTGCACTGCCTACCCTGGTGGCAGAGACCGGGGGAATGAATGCCATGATCGTGGACTCTACCGCCCTGCCAGAGCAGGTCGTTGCGGACGTGATTCACTCTGCCTTCCAGAGTGCCGGTCAGCGCTGCTCGGCACTGCGCGTTCTCTACCTGCAGGACGACGTTGCCGACCGCGTGCTGGAAATCCTTGATGGCGCCATGGCAGAGCTGCACGTCGGCGACCCCCGTGACCTGGGTACTGACGTAGGCCCGGTGATCGACGAGGATGCGTCTCGCAACCTTCAGGCACACATCGACAAGCTCAAGGGCGAGGGACGCCTGATCAGTGAGACGCCGCTGAAGCCTGAGCACACCCGCAATGGGACCTTTATCGCCCCCGCCGCCTTCAACATCGACAGCATCGATGCCCTGGAGCGCGAGCAGTTCGGGCCGGTATTGCACGTAGTGCGCTGGAAGTCCAAGGACCTCGACAAGGTCATTGCCTCCATCAATGGCCGTGGCTACGGGCTGACCTTTGGTGTTCACAGCCGCAACGAATCCTTTGCCGCTGAAATAGCGCGGAAAATGCGAGTTGGTAACGTCTACATCAATCGCAATATCATTGGCGCAGTCGTAGGCGTTCAGCCCTTCGGCGGGCAAGGTCTGTCCGGCACAGGCCCCAAGGCCGGTGGGCCGCACTACCTGCTGCGCTTCGCGACCGAAAAGACGGTAACGAACAACACTGCAGCGCTGGGAGGCAATGCGTCGCTGCTGGCACTGGGAGACGAATGACCGGTCGGCCACGGCCGCTGGCATCGGTGGTCTTCTCCGTTACCCCGGGGAAGGCCACCACACCGCAGGGACGCGAACGACCACCGCGCCCACTGAAGGGGTCATCGGTCTTGCTATAAAGACGGTGACGAGAGAACGCCATTCACCCACGACAAAAACCACAAGGAACGCACCCCATGGTCGAAAATAACGCCACGATTGGCATTACGTTCGCGCTCTACCTGATACTGATGCTGGTCATCGGCATCATCGCCTACAAGCGCACCACCAACCTGTCAGACTACATTCTTGGCGGCCGCTCCCTGGGTCCCTGGACATCGGCCATCTCGGCGGGTGCCTCGGACATGTCGGGCTGGCTGTTGCTGGGTCTTCCCGGCGCCGCTTACGTCAGCGGACTGTCTGCATCCTGGATTGCCGTCGGCCTGCTGATCGGCACCTGGCTGAATTGGCTCATCGTCGCACGCCGCATGCGCATCTATACCTTCAAGGCCAGTGATGCGCTGACCCTGCCGGACTTCTTCGCCAAACGCTTCCGCGAGAAGGCGCCTCTGCTGCGGGTCATCTCGGCGGTGTTCATCCTGCTGTTCTTCCTGTTCTATACCAGTTCTGGTCTGGTGGCAGGCGGCAAGCTGTTCGAGACCGTGTTTGGTTTCGACTACACCATCGCGGTCACCGTCGGCACCCTCGCGATCATCTCCTACACCTTCTTTGGTGGCTTCCTGGCGGTATCCTGGACGGACCTTATTCAGGGCCTGATGATGGCCGCAGCGCTGCTGATCGTTCCGGTCATCGCCTTGACTGAGCTGGGCGGGCTCGGTGCCAGCGGCCAGCAGATCCTGGCAGAGAACCCCGACATGCTGAGCTGGTTCGTCGATGCTTCCACCGGCGAAACTCTCAGTGCCATCGGCATCATCAGCTCCTTGGCCTGGGGCCTTGGCTACTTCGGTCAGCCCCACATTCTGGCGCGCTTTGCCGCCATTCGCTCCGAAGCGGACATTCCCACCGCGCGCCGCATCGCGGTGACCTGGTCAGGACTGTGCCTGGTCTGCGCCATGGCCGTGGGCCTGCTGGGCCTGGTCTACATGACCCGTGACCTGGGTGACGGTGAGACCATCTTCATGGTGATGGTCAACGCCATCTTCCACCCTCTGGTCGCAGGCGTTCTGCTGGCAGCCATTCTGGCGGCGGTGATGTCCACCGCGGATTCGCAGCTGCTGGTGTCCTCCTCTGCCCTGACCGACGACTTCTACAAGGCGCTGTTCCGCCCCGATGCCAGCCAATCAGAGCTGGTCTGGGTGGGACGCCTGGCTGTCGTGGGTATCGCCATCGTCGCCTACCTGCTGGCCATGAACCCTGACTCCACCGTACTGGGTCTGGTGTCTTATGCCTGGGCAGGTTTCGGTGCCGCCTTCGGTCCTGCCCTGATCATGTCGCTGTACTGGCGCCGCATGAACCAGTGGGGCGCCCTGGCCGGCATTGTGGTCGGCGGCGTCACCGTCGTGGCCTGGGCTGAACTGTCAGGTGGCCTGTTTGATCTGTATGAAATCGTACCGGGCGTGATCTTTGCCTACATCGCCATCGTGGTGGTCAGTCTTGCCACTCAGGAGCCTAGCCGCGAGATCACCGAAGAGTTCGATACACTGGAAGATGCATAAGCGCTGAATGACAGCCGTCACGCAGAAGGCCGCCCAGATGGGCGGCCTTCTGCATATGGGACGGCCTTCTCATATGGGGCGGTATTTGGCCTGTCACTGGTCACTGCTCACAGGTCACTGCGCCTCGGCCGTTGCATCACTCGGATGCCCTTATATCACGCCAATGTAACGGGCCAACAACAAGGTGACGAAGGTCGCCAGGGCCAAGGGGTACCAGGGCACGGCGCTTGCTCTTCGCAGCCACATGAGCATGCGAGACGCGCCGACAGGGGGCGCTGTGACCAACGGGTAGCACAATGGCAGTGCCAAGCCGACGCCGACTACCCAAAGCCCTAGCCCCACCATCAACACACGAGCAGGCAGTGTCAGACCACTGATCAGCCAGGGCTCTAGCAGCAGCCACACCGCCAGCAAGGCAGAGGCGCCCAGCGCCAAGGCTGCCATCCCCCAGGGCACGTTGGAGACGCCCAGCCACCGGCTTCGGTTACGTCTGATCACAATGCCGCCCCCGCCATTGGTAGATGATTACCTCACAGTGAAGACGATTTCCGTCCGTTCAGCGAGGTTTCGCGTGGACCACCCGTTGCCATTGCCCAGCTGTCCCCTGCTCGCCTGAGGCGTCGTCCAGGGCAAGTGACCGCCCCGTGTTGGCTTTCTCACTGCCGTCCCCTAGCCTTCCAGTCCCTGGCCTTCTGGCTCCTGGCACCTGGCCTCTAGCCCCTGGCCCCTGGCCCCTGGCCTCTAGCGCTTGCCCCTCGGGCCGTCGCTCCTGCGCCGTAGACTCAGCTTTTGTCTCGTGGCACTCCGCTGTTTGGCCCGCCACACACCCCAAATGTGCAAAAAAGTTGTACAGATTTGATTCAGTGACACGGTGCCAGCTCGTTAGTTCCATAGTTTTTCGCTAGTTACCCCTATCGACTCGATTATTTATTTCTACAAGACATTTAGAAACACTGTTCGTAAACTGTGCCCTGTACAACATAGCTTCACCTTTCGAAGCCATAGGATCATCAAGGAGGTCCACCATGAAAATGACACGACTGATGGGAACCGCTGCTCTTCTCGCCACCACTGCTTTTGCTGCGCAGTCCGCCATGGCCTACCAGGCTGGTGACTTCTACGTGCGCGGTGGCTTTGAGAAGGCCGATCCCACTTCAGACAATGGTGACATCGCCGGTCAGGACATTGATGTCTCCGAAGAGAACGGATTTGCCTATGGCGCAGGTTACCTGTTCCACGACAAGTTCGGCGTCGAGCTGAACGGCTCCGAAGCCATGGAGCATGATATTGCTGTAGGCGGCGGCAACATTGGTAGCGTGGACCGCACCCCGGTCAACCTGATGCTCAACTACTACCCGCTGGGTGGCGTCGAAAACGCCCGTGTTCACCCCTACGTTGGCGTGGGCATGAACTACACCCACTTCTCGGACGAGAGCTTCAACGCCGAATTGGATAGCTCCTATGGCGCAGCCGCACAGGTTGGTCTTGACCTGAGCGTCACTGACAACCTGCTGGTGGGCACCTACGCACGCTACGCTGACGTCGACTCCGATATCGAAGTGAATGGCAGCGACGTCGGCGAAGCCGAAATCGATCCGATGACCATCGGTGCAGGCGTCACCTACCGCTTCTAACCAGAAGTAATTGAAAGACAGCGTCTGATTTCCATCGATCGCTGACACGACGGCGCCTGGCTTTCCAGGCGCCGTTTTCGTTGGCCAATCCATTGGCATGAACCGAAAGAGGTATTGAGGCAGGTCAATAACTGCATTCTCACTACAGCATAGACTGGCTTACATCGGGTCCGCCCATTCGCCAGTACGCAAGGAGAACTGCATGCGCCATCCCCTGGTCACTACCGCACTGATTGCCACCCTTGGCTCCGCTGCCCTCGTCAGCACACAAGCGCTTGCCGACTATGGCAAGGGCGACTTCTATACACGCGTCGGTGTGGCCAAGGTCAAGCCTGACTCCGACAACGGTTCCTTGATGGGCGGCACCATGGACACCGATGTCCATGACGACAACGGTTTTGCCTTCACCCTCGGCTACCGCTTCCACGACAAGTTTGGCGTCGAACTGCTGGCCGCCGAGCCCTTCGAACACGACGTGGACCTGAACGTGGGTGGCAACGATATTGGCGCGAGCGTCGAGCATCTGCCGCCGACTCTGACCGTGCAATACTATCCCTTCGGTGGCACCGCTTCCCGTGTCCAGCCCTATGCCGGCATCGGTGTCAACTACACCCACTTCTCTGATGAAGACATCGACCTTCAGGGTGCTGACCTGGACCTGGAAGAGTCTTGGGGCTGGGCTGGCCAGGCGGGCCTGGACCTGCTGATCGACGATCACTGGGCGGCCAACATGGCGGTGTGGTACCTGGATATCGACAGCGACGTCGATCTCAACGGCGAGGACATCGGCGAAATCGAGGTGGACCCCTACGTGATCATGGCCGGTATCAGCTACCGCTTCTGATCCAGAGCACGTCCGCATACATGCAGCGCCCGCTCCTGCCAGGCAGGCGCGGGCGCTGTGCTGTCGATGCCAGTGGCTGAGCCTGCGTGAGGCTCGAGCGAGGCAGCGGCTCTAGCGGGGATGGTGGCGAGAAAGTCCCAACCGCCCCAGGGTGGCATCATCGAGGTGCTCGACGGCCTCCACCGCTGCCAACGCCTGGTGGTAGCCCTCGCTCAGGAAGTCACGACCGGCCAGCAGGTGCTCGAGGTACTCGCGGGCGGGCTTGAGCCCCTCCCCCTGGCGCTCGGCGCTGGCGATATACACCCAGGCATCGATGACCCCCTCGGCGGTCTGCAGTGGCAAGCGCTGGCGCGTGTATTCATGGGGATAGCCTTCGAAGGGATCCATGGACGCGATCTGCTCAGGCACCATCAGCTCGAACAGAGCCCCTTCAACGCGCTTGCCAGCGGCGGGCACCACATTGGCGTGGGCGATCCCCGGTACTTTCGAAGCCTTGTTGAAACGCAGTGCGTATTCCTCAAGGGTCGCAGGCAGCACGCGTCGCGTTTCTCCGATACGGGCGTCGACCCGTGCAAGGTTCATGTTACTGCCGTAGGCAAAGTACCAGGGCACGTTACGCTCCTTATCATCTTCGCGTGAGTGTTCATGACAGCGTCGGCTGACCTACTGCACACTCTCTAGACCACTACCTAAAACACTATCTAGAACACTATCTAGAACAGTATCCGCATCACGGTGCGCACCGGCGATACGCGCTCTGCCGAGGCTGGTGCGGTCTCAGTTGTCGGTGATCAAACGGTCAATGTCTTCCACCACCTTGCGCAGCAACACGCGATCCTGAGCGCTGGCCCCTTCCTGAATCAGATAGGCATCTACCGCAGGAGCGACATCACAGCTGGCGGGCAGCGCTGCCTGTTGATCTACCAGCACCTCAAGGCGTGCAATGAACACAAAGCGCAGCCATTGGGGCAGTGACATGGTGTCGATACAAAACGGCTGCTGACTGTTGAATGCCGCCGGCTCAGGCTTGTCCATGCGCCACATGTTGGCGGCCTTCATGGTGGCCTGAAGCTCCCTCAGGGCTGCGGCAAGATCATCATGTACAGTGGGTTCGGTCGGCATGCAGCCTCCCTGTCGTTAAAAATGAATAAGGATGGGGCTCTGAAGCCAACGGACCGACCCGCCCTAGCCGGGCGAGAGTGCGTCATCCGCAGGCAGCACCTTGCGTAGAAAATCGCGGGTCCGCGGATCCTGGGGCGATGTAAACAGCACCGAGGGTGGCCCCTGCTCGATAATGCGCCCACCTTCCATGAACACCACACGATCGGCCACGTCCCTCGCGAATGCCATCTCGTGGGTCACCACCAGCATGGTCTGTCGCTCCCGGGCCAGCTGCTTCATCAGTGCGAGCACTTCATCTACCCATTCAGGGTCCAGTGACGAGGTCGGTTCATCGAACAGAATGACCTCTGCCTGGGCGGCCATGGCACGGCCAATACCCACGCGCTGCTGCTGCCCTCCAGAAAGCGATGCCGGATAGGCATCCGCCTTGTCCGCCATGCCGATGCGCTCGAGAATCTCGCGGGCACGGGCGTGGGCCTTGGCCTTGGGCCAGCGGTTGACGACAATCAAGCCCTCCGCGATGTTCTCCAGGGCAGTCTTGTTGGCGAACAGCGCGTAGTTCTGAAAGACGAAGGCAGTCCTGCGTCGAACTTCCAGGATGGAGGACTTGCTGGCAGATGCCAGGTCCAGGCTCAGCGAGCCCAGGGTAAGGCGTCCGCCATCAGGCCGCTCAAGAAAGTTGAGGCATCGCAGCAAGGTCGACTTGCCGGTACCGGACGGCCCGATGACCACGATAATCTCGCCCTGCTCGATGTTCAGGTCGATGCCATCAAGCACTCGCGTATCACCGAAGCGCTTGCTTAGCTGTTCTATCTTGATCATCGCCGATAGGCCTCATTGAGTCGGTATTCGAGACGTCGCTGCAGCCACGCCAGCGCCTCCACGATGGCCCAATAAATCAGCGCGACGGTGATAAAGGCTTCGAAGTAGAGAAAACTGCCCGCCGCCTCTTTCTGGGTGGCTCCCATCAGCTCGGTAACGCCGAGGGTAAACGCCAGCGAGGTCGCCTTGATCATGTCGATGAAATAGTTCATCAACGTCGGCACGGCGATGCGAGTTGCCTGGGGCAACACGATCCGACGCATCAGCTGTCCATTGGTCATGCCTATCGACAGCGCGGCTTCGGTCTGGCTGCGGTCGACGCCGACAATGGCGGCACGTATGGACTCTGCCATATACGCGGAAAAATGCAGGGTCAGCCCCATGATGGTCGCGGTAATGCCATCAATAGCGGTTAGAAAGGACAGCGCTTGGGGCAGCCCGTAATAGAACAGGAAAAGCTGCACCAGCAGCGGCGTACCTCGAAAGAACGAGATAAACCACAGCGTCAATCCATTGAGCACCGGTATCTTGAGGACCCGAACCACCGCCAGCAGACTGGCAAGGGCCAGGGCCAGCACCATTCCAGCCAATGCCATGCCTAGCGTCAGCGGCAGATAGCTCAACAGAATGGGCACCAGCCCAAGCATGTAATCGAGATCGAGGAGCTTCATGTGCTGGCCACCCTCACTCAGGGCGTGGTGATGTCGGCATCAAACCAGCGCTGTGAAATCTCGCCCAGAGTGCCATTGTCACGCAGGGTCTCGAGCGCCTGATCCACCTGATCCCGCAGTGCCTCGTCTTCCTGGCGGAAGGGAAGCGCATTGCGAATCTCGGAAAACGGCTTGCCGGCGAGGGCCAACGGCAGCGGTTTCTCCTTGATCACCTGGGTCGCACTGACGCGGTCCATGACAAAGGCATCAACACGCCCGAGCGCGGTGTCCTGCTCGATATTGCTTTCGTAGGTGCGAATGTCCACCTCGTCAGCGAAAGGGAGCTCACGCAACAGCTGCTCGTAATTGGACCCCAGGTTGACGGCGACCGTCTTGCCTGCCAGGTCCTCGACACCGGTCACCTCGTCATTACCTTCCCGGGTAACCACCTGGGCGCCATCGTAGACATAGGGCGACGTGAACAGATACTTCTGTTCGCGCTCCTCAGTGATGGTGATCTGGTTGGCGATGGTGTCGATACGGCCCGACTCCAGCATGCCAAAGAGGCCTGAGAAATTGGCAGTGACAAACTCAACCTCAACGCCCATTTCGTCGGCCACCGCCTCCATGACGTCGACCTCGAATCCCTTCAGGGTGTCCTGTTCGACAAAGGTGAAGGGGAAATAACCACCCGACATGCCCACCTTGAGCGGATCAGCGTAGGCATTGCTGGCGAGACCGAGAGCACCAGCGATAGCGAGAGATGCGGCCAGTTGGCGAACCATGGACGACTCCTTCAAGACAGTAATGGACAGCAAAGGGAGAGACAGTTGGAGGCAACCTGAACAATTTCAACCAACGGCCCACCCTCGCCTCAGCATAATTTGGAATAAACGACCCCCATTATATTCCATTTAGATAGCAGACGCAGTGGAAAAGCTGCCTAGCAGCCATAGCTCGCGGCTATGACCAGGAGACAACAGCCCTCCTGGCAACGCCTATCGCCTGGTCGGTCCTGCCTACAGCATGGATCTGGGACATCACAGCGGCGGAGCTAAACGTGAAGAGACACCTGATGGGGCCTCGGGCAGCAGTGGTTAGGCGGCAAGAGCAGCCCCATCGCTATCACGATCAACAGCGACAGCGACTGCGACAACAACAGGCATGACACCCACAGGGACCAGCGACGCTTTCATGCACAGAAGCCCTGCATGTCCCTGTGGATAACCGCTGAACAGACTGGCACAGCGCGCTACTGGCGGCCTTTAGCGGCACCTGGTCAAAAAATCGCCAGCGAATCGTGCCACCATGTATTCCATAGCCGTAAATTTAGCGGTCAGACGGCTGACAGACCTGCCGCTGCACGATAGAGTGCACGCTGATCTTCCGGAGCGACCATGCAAGCGATCCACTCTCTTCACGACTTCTTCCGCCTCACCGGTGCCGACGTGCATCTTTACCATATGGGGCGTCGCGTACATCCTTGCTCACTGGACACCCTGGCTGACTTCGAGGCCGGCGATGTGCCCTGGCCAGAACCCTGGCAAGGCAAGGCCAGGCTGGCCATGGTCTTCCGCCTTGGCGACATGCAGGACCCACTGATCTGGTTTCTGGCCCTTCCGCTGGATGAGCAAGGCTTGTTGGATGCGGCTCAACGGGATGCTTTTCTGGAGCGCCTGCTATCGACCCTGGGGCGAAGCGCCGAGCAGCTAGAGGCATCGGCCGAGGACGAGATTGACAACCTGATGAAGGACAATCCGCTGGCCTTCACGCCGTCACTGGCTTTCCAGGCAGTCTTGCACGCCCGCGCCAGCGCCGAGCTCGAGCGCCCCGCCAGCGAACACCTCGAGCCCGTCGAGGCCTTCTTCGCCGGACAGGCCGGCCATGATTGGCAGGCACTGGGACTGCAAGGCCTTGCCGACTACGTGGTGCGACTGTCCACCGACACCGAGCGTCAACTGCGCCATGCAATCCCGCAGCTGCACAGCGAAGTACTGACATCGCTATGCTACTGTCTGGAACATGTCGCCATTGATGAGGCCGTGGCAGACAGCCTGCGGCAACGGGGCGAGCAAGCTGCCCGTGACGGCGATATCGAGACCTACTGCGCCTGCATCAGGGCCGTCGGTGGAGGTTCCCGTCGCGTTGCTGCCGACTGGTTCGATCAACTACTGGCCGACCGTCATGCCTGCGGTCCCGATGCGCTGGCGGCCATGGCCGCACGCGGATGGCAACATCTAGAGGACGCCGAACGCCTGCCCCGCTTTCTCGAGCGACTGGCAGCCAACGAGGAAGCTGACTTTATGGCACTCGCCAGGGACCTGGCACAGATCCCGCGGCTACGCCTGCCGGTGCTGATGACCCTGCGCCAGGCACCTGAGGGCTCAGCGACTGCCAGCCGCCTGGCAATCGTCAAGGGACGCCAGGGTCATTGAGCTGCCCACTGGTGTGTTCGGGTTACCCCTACAAGGAGACGATATGAAGGACCTGCCCTTTCAGGCACAAGCGGTTGTCGGTCGTCGCGAGATGGTGATCCTGCCGGACCTGCACCTGCATCTGTGTGCCAAGGTGGATACCGGCGCACGCACATCAGCCTTGCATGCCGAGGACATCGAGTCCTTCGAGGAAGACGATATTCTGTGGGTCAGCTTCGTCAGTCGCGCGGGCGGGCCTGATAGCCCGGCGCATCAATACCGCATGCACTTGCATGACAGGCGCAAGGTCACCAGCTCCAATGGTCACGCTGAGTGGCGCTACTTCGTGCGCACACGCATGCAGATGGGGGACCTGGAGTTTCCCGTCGAGCTGTCGCTGACCGACAGGCGCAATATGCGCCACCCCATGCTTCTGGGACGCCGTGCCCTTCGCCGCCTGCTGGTGGCACCGGGTGCCACTTTCCTTCACGGCGAACCCTGACGGTTCCACCGCCCCAGCTCTGGAGACTCGCACATGCACATCGCACTGCTGTCCCGCAATCGCAATCTCTACTCCACCCGTCGTCTGGTGGAAGCCGCCGAACAGCGCGGCCACACAGCACGCGTCGTGGATACCCTGCGCTGCTACATGAGCATCGCCTCGCACCACCCCTCCATTCATTACAAGGGGGAAGAGCTGGAGCCCTTCGACGCCGTCATCCCCCGGATCGGCTCGTCGGTCACCTTTTATGGATGTGCGGTCCTGCGACAGTTCGAGATGATGAACGTCACCGTTCTCAACGACAGCGTCGGGATCACTCGCTCACGCGACAAGCTACGCTCGTTGCAGCTGTTGTCCCGCAAGGGGATCGGCCTGCCGGTGACTGGCTTTGCCCACTCGCCGGACGACATTCCCGACCTGATCACCATGGTCAAGGGCGCTCCACTGGTCATCAAGCTGCTGGAAGGAACCCAGGGAATTGGTGTGGTCCTGGCGGAGACCAACCAGGCCGCTGAATCGGTGATTCAGGCCTTCATGGGAATGAAGGCCAATATCATGGTGCAGGAGTACATCAAGGAAGCCAGGGGCGCCGACATCCGCTGCTTTGTGATCGGCGACAAGGTGGTGGCGGCCATGAAGCGTCAGGCCGCCGAAGGTGAGTTCCGTTCCAACCTGCACCGTGGCGGCAGTGCCAGCGTCATCCGCATCACACCGGAAGAGCGTTCCACCGCGATCCGTGCTGCCAAGTCCATGGGCCTGCGCGTCGCTGGGGTAGATCTGCTGCGGTCCAACCACGGTCCCGTGGTCATGGAGGTGAACTCCTCTCCGGGCCTGCAAGGCATCGAGACGGCAACCGGCAAGGACATCGCCGGCCTGGTCATTGAACACCTCGAGAAGAGCGCCACCGCACGACCGAGGACACGGGCACCCGCCAAACCGAAAGGCTGAGGACGTCACGCCGATGACGACCTGAACGCCGCGCACCACAAGGGCGACCGCATCAGCGGTCGCCCTTGTGTTATCCGCTTCCCAGATCCCGGGTAGCCGAAAGCATGATCGCCTTGATCACGCGAGGACGCCCAGGCTACCTATTTCGCCCGACTTCGCCGTCCTTAAAGGCGACATTTCCGCAAATAGTCGACGCTATATCTTACAAAGATAGACGAAGGTCGCAGTCAATTGCGCAGCGCGGCAAGAATCATAAATATTTGACAGATTAGGGGTGGCAAAACTCGTGTCAGAGCCCCACAATTTGCGTCACCGGAGGAGGTGACGCGCATGTTTCTCGATAATCGCCAGGTGGCGATGGACAGCCTGCTGGAAGCCCTGGCAGACAGCATTGACTATTTCCAGGACAACCTCGAGCGACTGCGGCCGTCGCTGCGCGACGCGCTGGAGCCCCATTTCGAGACGCGTAAGAAGACCATGCGCGAGCTACAGAGCCTGGCCCGCGAACACCTGGATCTTCTGCCTCGCGATGCCGACGTGGAACGCGACGACTACATGTGGTTATGGAGTCGCCTCAAGAGCTTTGTCGGCAACGATTCCCAGGTCCTGATCAACGAACTGCTGGAGCAGGAACGCGTGCTCATGCAGTCCCTGTCGACGCTGTTCACCCATCCCCTGCCGGCCCCCATCGAGCCGGTGCTGGACAGCATCTGGAAAGGTTGTCGCGCACTGATTCGCGAGCTCTACGACCTGCAGAAGTCGACAACCCCACGCCGTCAGACCGGACGCAAGCCCAACCGCGCAGGCTCTCGTCCGGGCAAGCGCTGATCGCTCAGCGCTTGTCCCCCACGGCGGATGTCCGGTCGTGCACCAGCGCGTATCTTAGCGCCCAGCTGGCGCTGACTCCTCGGCCTGGTCGAGAGGGTCGACATGAGCGTCAGCGTAGGAACTGGCAGGAGACGTTCGGCGAGAATCGACGCCAGACGTGTCTGCCGGCTCGCTGAGCAGTGCCGGAACTTCCTCGTCTGATATCCCGACTTCCAGCGCATCTTCGATGATGTCGTGGAGATCTCGAGCATCGGGTGACGCCTCCGGGGGAACGATACTCAGCGGCTCCAGGGGGCCCAGAAAACGAGGCTCCCGATCCCACAGGTAGAGGTCACCCAAGGTTGCCACCCGAGCCACCCACTCCCTGAGAATGAGCCACCAGGTATTTTCTCTCTCCGGTGCGGGACACCCCGCCACCTCAAGCCCCAGCACATCGCCGATAAACAGCGCTCGCGGCAGGTGCCAGTCCTGGGTAATCAGCAGCGCGCGCTTGACCTCGAACACGTCACGCGCTCGGGCCAGCGTGTCGAAGGTGCTGAATCCGGCGTAATCCAGCGTCATGTCCACCTCACGGACACCCCGTTCCTTGAGGTCTCGCCACATCGTCACCGGCTCATTGTAATAGCGCGTCGAGTTATCACCCGATACCAGCAGGTGCCGCAAGACCCCGTCATTCATCAACCGGGCCGCTGCAATCATCCGCCCCTCGAAATGAGGATTTCGCGCTCCGCTACGGGTCCAGTGGGACGTGCCGAAGACAATTCCGACTTGATGGGGTCGACACTCTGCCAGGCTGGGGGCGATCCGCTGGCGGGTGGACATGACCATCCAGGCGTTGGCCGCCACAAAGGCCAGCGCCAGCAGCAGTGCCAGGCTGCCAAGCACCAGCAACAGACGACGAAAGATGCTCAGCAGCGAATCGCGCATGGCAGTTCCAAGTAACAGCGGGAGCCCGGATCCGATCCAGCGCTGGGGCGAAGATCAGAACATGCCAAGTTCGAGCTTGGCTTCGTCGGTCATCATCTCACGACTCCAGGGGGGATCGAACACAATCTCGGTATGCACTTTCGAGATCTGAGGGGCCCCCAGAATCTTGTTGCGCGCATCCGCAGCAATCACGTCACCCATGCCACAGCCGGGCGCGGTCAGCGTCATGCGAATGGTCACTATCCTCTCACCGCTGATCAACCGCTCTATGCGGCAACCATAGACCAACCCAAGATCCACAATATTGACCGGGATTTCAGGGTCGAAGCAGGTACGCAGCTGCTCCCACACGAAGGCCTCGATGGCGTCATCATCCGCTGCGGGATCCAGGGTCGGTCGCGGCAACGATTCGAGCCCTACCGCATCGAGATTGGCGCCTTCAATGAGATACAGACGCCCTTCATAGGCGACACTGACCGTGCTGCCCTTGGCCTGCATTACCGAGACAACACTGTCTTCGTTGAGTGTTACGGTCTTGCCGAAAGGGATCGAGATGACGTCCACGTCTCGCTGCAGCGGCAGCTGTTGCCCCTTGCTCAATTGAGCAATCTGATCGTACTCGCTCATGCACATCCTTAGCTGGCGATGCCAGTCACTCCGGTCGATGGACCTGGGCCACGCGACGCACCCAGGTCCATGACCCTGTCAACGCAACATGCTGATGACGCGATCCAGGCTCTCGACCAGCACATCGATCTCTTCGGGGGTGTTGTAGGCAGCGAAGGAGGCGCGACAGGTCGCATCGACACCAAACTGCGCCAGCAACGGCTGCGCACAATGGTGCCCGGTGCGAATGGCGACACCCAACTGATCGATCAGCAGGCCGATATCCTGGCTATGCACACCGTCCACCACAAAGGACAGCACTCCGGCCTTGTCAGGGGCCGTCCCCAGGATGCGCAGACCGTCAATGGCCCCCACACTGAGGGTGGCATGCTCCAGCAAGCGCTGCTCCCAGGCACCAATGTGCTCAAGACCAATGCCGTTGACCCACTCGATCGCCTTGCCAAGGGCAATGACCTCGGCAATCGCGGGAGTCCCCGCTTCGAACTTGTGGGGTATCGCTGCAAAGGTGGTCGGGGCGTCGAAGGATACGGTAGCGATCATCTCACCACCGCCCTGCCAGGGTGGCATGGTTTCAAGCAACGACTCACGGCCATAGAGCACACCCGCACCGGTTGGCCCGTACACCTTATGCCCGGAAAACGCGTAGAAGTCAGCGTCGATCGCCTGAACGTCGATGGGCTGGTGCGGTGCCGCCTGAGCGCCATCCACCAGAATCAAGGCACCGTGGTCATGGGCCACGCGCGCCATGTCGGCGACGGGGTTGACCGTCCCCAACGCGTTGGACACGTGATTGACCGCCACTAGTCGCGTGCGCTCACCGATCAGGTCCTGATACGCCTGCTGGTCGAGCACACCACGCTCATCGACCGGAATCACCTTGATGGTGAAACCTTTTTCGGCAGACAGCAGCTGCCACGGCACGATGTTGGAGTGGTGCTCGAGCTGGGACACCAGCACTTCATCACCAGGTCCCAGGTTCGCCCGACCCCAGCTCTGGGCAACCAGGTTGATCGCCTCGGTCGTGCCGCGAGTGAACACCACCTGACGCGTGCTGGGCGCATTGATGAAGGCTCGGACCGTTTCTCGGCTGCCTTCATAGGCGGCAGTCGCCTCGTCCGCCAGGGTGTGCAAGCCCCGATGGATATTGGCGTTGATCTGGCGATAGTAGTGATCAAAGGTCTCGATCACCTGCCGCGGCGTCTGGCTGGTCGCCGCATTGTCCAGATACACCAGTGGCTTGCCGTGAACCTCCCGATCAAGGATCGGGAAGTCACTGCGGACACGGGCCACATCGAGCAACAGATCGCTGAAGTGGGTCATGCTCAGTCCTCGTTGAGGGCGACGGCAGCCTCGACCAGACCCGCCAGATGGAAGCGCTCGGGCAGCTTGCCGGCGACGGTCAGCTCGACCCGCTCCGCCACGGCATCCAGGTCGACCTGATCCATGACTTCACCGGCGAAGGCCAGGGTCAGCAGGCCTCGCGCGGTCGCCTGGTCCAAACCACGGGTACGCAGGGCGAACACGGCCTCTTCATCCAACTGGCCGGTCGTCGCGCCGTGGGAGCACTTGACGTCATCCGCGTAGATTTCCAGCTCAGGCTTGGTGTCGATCTGGGCGCGATCGGACAGCAGCAGGTTGGCGTTGCTCTGATCCGCCTCGATCTTCTGGCTGTCGCGCTTGACGATCACCTTGCCGTTGAACACGCCGTGCGCACGGTCGTCGAGGATGCCCTTGTAGTTCTCGTGGGAGAAGGTGTGGGGTGCGTTATGGTTGGCCAGCGTGTGGTTGTCCACATGCTGACGATTCTGACCATAGAACAGCCCATTGAAGGTGACTTCCGCACCCTGGCCATTGAGGTCACTGATCAGGTCGTTACGCACCAGACCACCACCCAGCGTCAGGTTGAAGGAGGTGAACTGGGCATCGCGGCACTGCTCGACGTGGATGCTGGCCACGTGCAGGTCCTGCTCCGGCGACTCCACCAACTTGTAATGGGTCAGGTGGGCGCCACGATCCAGCATCACTTCTTCCACCAGGTTGGTGAAGTTGGCGGCGCCCTCTTCACCCACGTGATGCTCGATCACGGTGGCCTGGCTGCGACTGGCCGCTTCGATGAGGATGCGCGGATGGCTCATCACCGCCGTCTGGTTGGCCCGGGACAGGAACTGCAGCACGATGGGTTTTTCCACCACCGTACCCGGCGCCAGACGCACCAGCGCACCTTCCTCGAAGAACGCGGTATTCAGCGCGGAAAAGGCCGAGAACTCCACGCCTGTCAGCCGTCCCAAGGGACCGCCGACAGCTTCATGATTCTCCTCGAGCGCCTGGGACAGCGGCTGCACCTGAACACCGCCGGGCAGTTCGGTCAGGTCCGACAAGGCACTGGAAAAGACACCATCAACGAAGGTCAGTCGATGAGCATCCATTGGCAGCGTCAGCGCCGCTGCGCTGGCAGGCGAAAAATCCGCATCCTCTGCCAGCTGGAAGTCACCGCGACTGATGGCACGAACGTCGGTGTACTTCCACTCTTCGACGCGGCGATCGGGAAACCCCATCGCTTCGAAGCGGGCAGCGCCCGCCTGGCGCCGAGCGGCGATCCAGGTCGGCTCGCCGCTGCGACGTGCGCTGCGCTCGCTCAGACGATCCAGAAAGCGCTGGACCTCACTTGCTCCCTGGCTTGCTGTCTGGTTCATGCAGCAGACTCCTCTACGACCCAGTCGTAGCCACGGCTTTCGAGTTCACGCGCCAGGTCGGCATTACCGCTCTTGACGATTCGACCATCGACCAGCACGTGCACATGATCCGGCACGATGTAGTCCAGCAGGCGCTGGTAGTGGGTCACCAGCAGGATGCCGCGATCTTCGCTGCGCAGCGAGTTGACGCCTTCGGCCACCACCTTCATCGCATCGATATCGAGACCGGAGTCGATTTCATCCAGCATCGCCAGCTTCGGCTGCAATACCAGCATCTGCAGGATCTCGTTACGCTTCTTCTCGCCACCGGAGAAGCCTTCATTTACCGCGCGCTGCAGGAAGCTGTTGTCCATCTTCATGAAGGACACCTTTTCCTTGATCAGCTTCATGAACTCGGGCGCGGGAATCTCGCCTTCTCCACGGGCTTCACGCTGAGCATTCAGCGCTGCCTTGAGCAGGTAGATGTTCTTGACTCCCGGAATCTCCACCGGGTACTGAAAACCGAGCAGCAGGCCCGCCTGAGCACGCTCCTCGATCTCCATCTCGAGCACATCGCGGCCTTCGAAGGTGATCGTTCCGGCGGTCACCTCGTAGCCGTCCTTGCCTGCAATCACCGCAGACAGGGTGGACTTGCCTGCGCCGTTGGGGCCCATGATGGCGTGCACTTCACCGGGCTGGATGGACAGAGTCAGACCCTTGAGGATTTCAGAGCCCTCGACGGTGACGTGGAGATCCTTGACTTCGAGCATGTTGACACCTTTGCAGTGCCCGCCGCTCCAGGCGACGGGGTGTAACTAACAGGGTTGGCGGAGGGCGCGGGCGATCAGCCCACCGCACCTTCCAGAGTCACGTTGAGCAGTGCTTCTGCCTCGACGGCGAATTCCATCGGCAGCTCCTGGAACACATCCTTGCAGAAGCCGTTGACGATCATGTTGACCGCGTCTTCTTCGGAGATGCCGCGGCTCTGGCAGTAGAACAGCTGGTCTTCACCAATCTTGGAGGTCGTGGCCTCGTGTTCCACGGTCGCCGTGGAGTTACCGATTTCCTGGTAGGGGAAGGTATGGGCGCCACAGGTGTCGCCGATCAGCAGCGAGTCGCACTGCGTGAAGTTACGCGCACCCTTGGCCCGCGGCCCCACCTTGACCAGACCGCGGTAGGACTGGTTGGAGCGACCGGCCGAGATACCCTTGGAGACGATGGTGGACTTGCTGCCCTCGCCCAGGTGAATCATCTTGGTACCGGTATCGGCCTGCTGGCGACCGTTGGTCACCGCCACGGAATAGAACTCGCCGATGGAGTCCTTGCCGCGCAGCACGCAGGACGGGTACTTCCAGGTAATGGCCGAGCCGGTTTCCACCTGGGTCCAGCTGATGTGCGAGCGATCACCGCGGCAATCACCGCGCTTGGTGACGAAGTTGTAGATGCCGCCCTTGCCATCTTCGTCGCCCGGGTACCAGTTCTGCACGGTGGAGTACTTGATGCTGGCGTCTTCCAGAGCCACCAGCTCGACCACTGCGGCGTGCAGCTGATTTTCGTCGCGCATCGGCGCCGTGCAGCCTTCCAGGTAGGACACCTGCGCCTTCTTCTCGCACACGATCAGGGTGCGCTCGAACTGGCCGGTGTTGGCGGCGTTGATACGGAAGTAGGTGGACAGCTCCATCGGACAGGTCACGCCCTCCGGCACGAACACGAAGGAACCGTCGGTGAACACTGCCGAGTTCAGCGCCGCGAAGTAGTTGTCGCTGGTGGGCACGACGGTACCCAGATACTGCTTTACCAGCTCTGGATAGTCGCGAATCGCCTCGGAGATGGAACAGAAGATCACGCCCGCTTCGGCCAGCTTGTCCTTGAACGTGGTGGTCACGGACACGGAGTCAAAGACGGCATCGACCGCCACCCCGGCCAGTGCGGCACGCTCATGCAGCGGGATACCCAGCTTCTCGTAGGTCTCGAGCAGCTTGGGGTCGACTTCATCGAGGCTCTGGGGCTTGTCTTCTTCACGCTTCGGGGCACTAAAGTAGGAAATCGCCTGATAGTCGATCGGCGGATAGTCCAGATGTGCCCAGGACGGGGGCGTCATCTTCAACCACTGACGATAGGCATCCAGCCGCCATTCCAGCATCCATGCCGGCTCACCCTTCTTGTTGGAGATGAACGCGATGGTATCTTCGTCGAGTCCCGGCGGGATCGTGTCGCTCTCGATGTCGGTCACGAATCCTTCTTTATATTCGCGACGGACGAGCTGTTCCATTTCCTGACTTGCCATGATGTGTCCCCTCCCGGACGGTTCGGTCGGCGGGCGTCACCCGCCCAGGGTAATGAAGTCGATGAGACGCTGGTCAGGCTTCCGCCGCCAGGCTAACGCTTTGAATCGGCAGGCGAACCGGCATTTTCAGCGGAGAGCTGTCTGCCAGATGCGCCAAGGTGATACTGTCCAGAAGCTCGCGTATGGCCAGCGACACCCGCTGCCAGTTGTCGGCTACGCCGCAGGTGGATGCCAGATCGCAGTCGCCCTCGGCATGGCTGCATTCGGTGACGGCGACGGGGCCTTCAATGGCAGAAATGATGTCGCTCACCGTGATCTCGGAGGCGGCACGAGCCAGTTGGTAGCCTCCCTGGGCCCCTCTGCGCGACACCAGCAGCCCCGCTTTCACCAGCATCTTCAGCGTCTTGCTCACCGTAGGGTGAGGCAGCTGCACCGCGTCGGCGAGCTCTCCCGCGGCGTGCGGCTCGCGCGGATGGCGCGCAATCTGCGCCATTACCACTGCCGCATAGTCTGTCATGCGAGACAGCTTCAGCATTCGCCTCTCCTCGGGGAGCTCCCCTCTTCGTCGGTGCAGAGTTCAGCCCCTGCTTCGATTGGGGACCATTTTAGTCCTGTATAAACCCGATGTGAAGAGCCGAGCCGCCCTGTACCACGCTATTGACCCGATAGCCGCCAGGATCTCGACATGATCGACGCAGATGAATACAAAAACACAATCATTCTCATTCACTAAAACAATGACGCTTAGCCATCTTGTACGACCTGTGCCGCAAGACATGCATCAGATCCATCAATTCCCTTCATTGCATATCGTCATTCATGATCAAACCAAATAGATAGAGCATTCTGCTAAGCTTGTGCCCAATCAACGGCCAGTGAACGAAGGCCCTCGCCCTGAGCGGGCGAGTTGACTGCCCGTGGGCTGAAAGCACGCCGCCCTCTTACAGCGCGACGTGACCGACGCTGCGCGGCTCAACAGGAGCAACTGCCTTGGAATTGATTCAATACGCGATAGCGAACGCGGACTTGCTGCTATCCAGAACGCTTGAGCATATCTCTTTGGTGGGTGTGGCCGTAGGCATCGCCACCCTGACCGGCGTTCCTATTGGCATCGCGATCACGCGCAACGAGAGGGTCGCACAAGCGGTGCTCTATGCTGCGTCCATCATTGTCACCATCCCCTCCATTGCGCTCTTTGGCATCATGATTCCGGTGCTGTCGCTGATCGGTCAGGGGATCGGCTATCTGCCGGCCGTGATCGCCGTACTGCTCTACTCCCAGCTTCCGATCATTCGCAACACCTACACCGCCATCAATAACGTCAACCCGGCCCTGCGCGAGGCTGCCCGCGGCATCGGCATGAGCCACCGTCAGCGTCTGCGAATGGTCGAGATACCGCTGGCGGTGCCGGTGATCATGGCGGGAGTTCGCACCGCCGTCGTCCTTAACATCGGCGTCATGGCGATTGCTGCCTATATCGGTGCAGGAGGGCTTGGCACCTTTATCAGTCGAGGGATCTCCCAGTCCGACCCGCGCCAGCTGATCATTGGCTCCATTGCGGTCAGCCTGCTGGCCATCATCGTCGACTATGGCCTGCTGGCGATCCAGAAGCGCTTTACGCCCAAGGGTATGGAAGGCGCCGCCAGCGCTGCCTGATGCCCCCCACAACCTGGTTCCCCAATAAAAAGAGCGGGCACCGTCATCCAACCAGCATGTTGAATGACCCATCGCCCGCGTCTGCCGACTAGCCACAAGGACTTTCTGATGATTCGTCTGGAAAATCTGACCAAGGTCTTCGATACGCCCAAGGGCGCCGTCGTCGCCGCTGACCACATCAACATGGAGGTTCCCACCGGCGAAATCTGCATCCTCCTGGGTCCGTCCGGGTGCGGCAAGACCACCACCCTGAAGATGATCAACCGGATCGTGAAACCCTCCTCCGGAAGGGTCTTCATCAACGGTGACGATACCACCGACATGAACACCCAGGACCTGCGCCGCAACATCGGCTACGTGATCCAGCAGATCGGTCTGTTTCCCAACATGACCATCGAAGAGAACATCGCGGTGGTACCCAAGCTTCTGGGTTGGGACAAGAGCCGCTACAAGGAGCGTGCGCGGGAGCTGATGCACATGATCGCGCTGGAGCCGGATGCCTTCCTCAAGCGCTTTCCTTCTGAACTATCTGGCGGCCAGCAACAGCGAATCGGCGTTGCCCGTGCGCTGGCAGCAGATCCCCCGGTCATGCTGATGGACGAACCCTTCGGCGCCATCGATCCGATCAATCGTGCGGTGATTCAGGATGAGTTCCTTAAAATGCAGCAGGAACTCAACAAGACCATCATGTTCGTCAGCCACGATATCGACGAAGCCATCAAGATGGGCGATCGCGTCGCCGTCTTCCGCGAGGGCAAGCTGGTGCAGTACTCCACCCCGGATGACCTGCTGGCCGCCCCCAAGAATGCCTTCGTCGAATCCTTCCTGGGGGAAGACCGCGCGCTGAAACGACTCAACCTGGTCAAGGTGTCCGAGGTGGTCAGCGACGAGATCGGCACGGTGAAGCCGGAAGATACGCTGTCCACAGCGCTGGAGCGCATCGATGACTTCGGCTACCAGAACTCCATTCTGATGATCAACGACAAGCGCCAGCCGGTCGGCTTGATCAGCCGCTCCCTGGCCAGAACCACCAAGGGCTATTGCCGCGATCACTTCCAGAACGTGCCTGCCACGGTCAGCCTGGATGATGACCTGCGCAAGGTGGCTTCACTGATGTTTGCCCAGGACATTACCTGGCTGCCCTGCGTCGATGAAGAAGGACGCGTATGTGGCCAGATCACCCAGCGGGCCATGACCCACCACCTGGGCGCACGCTTTCGCACCAAACAGCGCGAAACAGTGACCGCAGAGCCAAAGGAGTGAGTGGATGCTGATTCGTAGCCTGACCAGCGCCGGCATCATTCTCGGCCTGATCCTTGTCTTTCTGCTCGGCGTCTGGGCCCAGTCCAGCGGCGCCATCGATGACTTTCTGTGGTACTTGCCGGACGTCCAGTACCTGGCCGCCCAGCACCTGTGGTTGACGTTCCTGTCGGGGGGCCTCGCGATTCTGGTCGCCATTCCGCTTGGCATCTGGCTATCACGCCCGAGCATGAGTCGTGCCGCCGAGTCATTGATGCAGGTCCTCAACGTCGGCACGACCATTCCCACCCTGGCGGTGCTGGCGCTGTCCATGAGCTTTCTTGGCATTGGTACCGTGCCCGCGGTGTTTGGCCTGTTCGTGGCCACCCTGCTGCCGATCACGCGCAACACCTATGCCGGACTCAAGGGCGTTTCCCCGGCCCTGAAGGAAGCCGCTGCCGGTATTGGCATGTCGCCGGTCCAGCGCCTGTTCAAGGTCGAGCTGCCCAATGCCCTGTACGTGATCTTTGCGGGTATCAGAACCGCCCTGACGATCAACGTTGGCACCGTGCCCCTGGCCTTTCTGATCGGTGCAGGCGGCCTGGGCGAGCTGATCTTCACCGGCATCGATCTGTACGATCCGATCATGATGCTGTCTGGCGCCATTCCCACGGCCATGCTGGCCATCGTGGTGGATGCCTTGATAGCGGGGATCGCCTTCGTGATCGTGCCACGCGGCGTCAATCCGGCGCGCGCTTGATGCAGCGTCGTCCCTTGTCCCCCATTGACTCCCCTCACAAGACCTCAACTGGAGCATGCAGCATGAAGACATTGATGACCGCACTGACTGGCCTGGCCCTCGTCTCCACGAGCGCCGCCGTGAGCGCCAACGACGTGGTGGTTGGCGGCAAGAACTTTACCGAGCAACAGCTGCTGGCCAGCATGACCACCCAGTACCTGGACGGACTGGGCTATGACGTCGACAAGCGCGCAGGCATGGGCTCAGCCGTGCTGCGCCAGGCGCAGGAAAACGGCCAGGTGGACCTTTACTGGGAATACACCGGCACCTCGCTGATCAACTACAACGATGTGACCGAATCTCTCAGCGCTGAGGAAACCTATCAGCGCGTCAAGTCGCTGGACGCCGAGAAGGGGCTGGTGTGGCTGGAGCCCTCCGCCGCCAACAATACCTATGCCCTGGCCATGCGCGCAGACAGCGTGGAAGAAACGGGTATCACCAGCCTGTCCGAGCTGGCCAATGCGGTCAACGACGGTCAGGAACTGAGCTTTGCCATGAACGCCGAGTTCTATGCCCGCGAAGACGGTTGGCGGCCGCTGCAGCAAGCCTACGATTTTCGCGTCGCTCGTAACGCCGTGAAACGCATGGACTCCGGCCTGGTCTACCAGGCACTGCGTGACGCCCAGGTCGACGTTGGCCTGGTCTTCGCTACCGATGGCCGCATCCCCGCCTTTGACTTCCAGGTGCTGGAAGACGACCAGGGCTTCTTCCCTGCCTACGCGTTGACCCCGGTCGTGCGTCAGCAAACCCTCGACGCCAACCCTGAGCTGGCCGACCAGATGAACGCGCTTTCAGCGCTGCTGGACGACGACACCATGGCCAGCCTCAATGCGCGTGTTGACGTAGAGCGGGAAACCATCGAAGACGTCGCCGAATCCTTCCTCAAGGACAACGACCTGCTGTGACCCTTCAAGGCCCCCGTTCGGGGGCCTTATTCCTACCTCACCAGCGCGCAGTGAGCGCTCTCCCCCTGCGGCTCCCCCAGTTCGACAAAGGACCTCCCCATGAGCACTTCCCGGGACGTCATCCACTGGATCCTCACGTCTCCTCTGGACCACCTAGATGACGCTCAGTGCCGCCACGCCAAGCGCTGCCTGTTGGACCTTCTCGGCGTCGCCGCCGGCGCCACCGACACGGCCCTGGCCGAACACGCCCGCCGCTATGTCAGGGTGCAGCACGCAGGTGATCGCCCCTTGCTGTTCTCCTCGTCGACGGCGTCGGCCACCGGCGTCGCCTTGCACGGCGCCTGGCTGATCGATGCACTCGACGCCCACGACGGCCAAGTGCTGACCAAGGGCCACGCCGGCGTCGCCATCCTGCCGGGATTGCTGGCGCTGCCCGAGATCGAGCAGGTCAGCGGCAGGGCCTTTCTCGGCCTGCTGGCGATGGGCTACGAGATCGCCACCCGGGCCGGCATCGCGCTGCACGCCTCGAGTCCCGACTATCACACCTCGGGGGCCTGGAACGCACTGGGCGTGGCAGCGGTGACGGCGCGCCTCAAGGGCCTCGCCCCGGCCCAGCTGGAACACGCCCTCGGCATCGCCGAATTCTATGGTCCGCGTAGCCAGATGATGCGCTGCATCGATCACCCGACCATGCTCAAGGATGGCTCCGGCTGGGGCGCCCAGGCAGGCGTCGCGGCCACCCTGCTGGCCGAGGACGGCTTCACCGGCGCCCCGGCGGTGACCCTGTGTGCCGAGCAGCACGCCGCGGTATGGGGCGATCTGGGACGACGCGACTACCTGTCGGAGCAGTACTTCAAGGCCTATCCGGTGTGCCGCTGGGCCCAGCCGGCGGTGGAGGCGGTACTCGCCATACCCGCCGCCGAACGCCAGGTGGACAATATCGAACGCATCGAGATCACCACCTTCCACGAGGCCAGGCGCCTGCACACCATCGCCCCGACCACCACCGAACAGGCCCAGTACAGCCTGCCCTGGTCGGTGGCCTGCGCCCTCGATCGCGGCACCATCGACGTCGCCGCCATCAGTCGCGATCTCGGCGACGATGCTCTGGTGGCACTGTCACGGCGGGTGACGATCACCGAATGCGATGACTACAACGCACGCTTCCCGGCCGAGCGCTGGGCCAGCGTCACGCTGTATCTACGCGATGGTCGCCGTATCCAGAGCCCTGCCATGGAAGCCCGCGGCAACCCCCACAATCCGCTGAGCGATGACGAGATCTCTGCCAAGTTTCAGGCCCTGGCGAGCCCGGTGCTGGGCGCACGTGCCAGCGAGATCGAGAAGGTCGTCGCCACCCTGGAAACACGCCCCATCGGCGAGTTGTTGAGAGTGCTGGGACAACCTTGAACGTGCGAGTCCAAGGCGTCGAACATGACGGGAGGTGACAAGGGCAGTAAAAGTGCCAAGGATAGGCAGACGACATCGCTACCCGAGGATTCGACATGCCTTTCGCCCCCTCCGACGTCATCTTGATCACCGGCGGCTCCCGCGGTATCGGCCGTGCCACCGCCCTGGCCTGCGCCCGTGCCGGTGCGCGGGTCGCCTTCAGCTATCGCAGCGATGACGCCGCCGCCCGGGACACCCTGGAAGCCTGTCAGGCACTGACCGGTGAAGACGGCGCCATGGCCGTCAAGGCCGACGTGGTCGACGAGGCTCAGGTGATGGCGCTGTTCGCCAGTACGCGACAACGCCTGGGCCCTATCACCGGGGTGGTCAACAACGCCGGTATCGTGGCGCCCTCCATGCCACTGGCGGATATGGCAGTGGACCGCCTGCGTCAGGTGGTCGACACCAATGTGCTGGGCGCCCTGCTGGTCGCCCGGGAAGCCGCGCGCGCGCTGGTCGACCAGGGTGCCCTGGTCAACGTCAGTTCCATGGCCTCGCGCCTGGGTTCGCCCAACGAGTACGTCGACTACGCCGCCAGCAAGGGCGCACTGGATACACTGACCATCGGCTTGAGCAAGGAACTGGGCCCCCGTGGCATTCGCGTCAATGCCGTGCGCCCCGGCTTGATCGAGACCGATATCCATGCCCGGGCAGGCCGACCGGAGCGGCTGGCCGAACTCGGGCCCGGCTGTCCGCTGGGGCGTGCCGGTCGACCGGAAGAGGTCGCCGAGGCCATCGTCTGGCTGCTGTCCGACGCGGCCTCCTATGTGACGGGGACCTTTATTGATCCCGCCGGAGGACGCTAGGGCTTGCACGAAAAGTGCCTGAGCTCGTCGGGACTTGACCCAGGTCGCCTCGCCGTCTGTCGTGTTGACGTATAGAAGATGGTGCTGTCAGGCACTTTTTGCCCCGGGCGGTCCGGGGCCTCACACGGAGCCTCCTCCATGGACACTCGCTTCTATCTTCTTATCGTCGCGGTCCTCGTCGGCCTGGGCGTCATCCACTGGATCGGCTTTCGCCTGCTCAAGCGCAAGCTGCAACCGCCCCAGCAAAGCGATACCCCCCGCGACGCCACGCCCGGGCTTTCCAGAGACAACAGCGATAGTCGTGACGAACGTTGATCCGCCGAGCGAATTACGGCACCTTGTGGCGCCCTGCCCCCACCCTCAGGAATCCCAGCCATGCAGCATCAGGCCAAGCAGCACCAGGAACAGCTACAGGTCGCCTGCGCCCAGATCAACGCGCGCCTCGGTGACGTCGAAGCCAATCTCGCCCATCACCTCGACGTGATCCACGACGCCCGCCGTCGTGGCGTGGAATTGCTGGTCTTTCCCGAACTCTCATTGACCGGTTACGGCCTGGGCCCAAGGGTGCTGGAGGTGGCCATGCCATCGGAGGACCCACGGCTGATCCAGCTGGCCAAGGCGGCCGCCGGCATGCAGGTCATCGTCGGCTTCGTCGAGGAAGCCAGCCCCGGTGAGATCTACAATGCCCTGGCCATTTTACAGGACGGTCGAGTGGCCGCCGTGCATCGCAAGCTCAACCTGCCCACCTATGGCGGTCTTGAGGAAGGCAAGTGGTTCAGCCACGGCAGCCGCCTGACGGAAGTTCCGGTTCGTCCGGGATGGAGCACCACCTCGATGATCTGCGCCGACCTGTGGAACCCAGCGCTGGTTCACGCTGCCCTGCTGGCACGGCCTGCCGTCCTCTGCGCGCCGATCAACTCCGCATCCGGCATCGTCTCCGAGGACTTCTCCAATGAAGACAACTGGGTGCTGAATGTGCGTTTCTACGCCATGACCTACGGCACACCGGTATTGATGGCCAATCGATACGGAGCAGAGGGTGACAGTCACTTCTGGGGAGGGTCGCGGATTCTCGGGCCCCGCGGCGACACCTTGGCCGAGGCGGAGGATCGCGAAATGCTGATTCACGCCGAACTGTCGCGCACCGCCATCGCCCGTGCGCGCTTCGAGCTGCCCACCCTGCGAGATGCGGACAGCCCCTTGATACGTGAGTTGATGGCAGGGTATCGCTAGCAAAACACGGGGTCAGGCTGCCGCGAAAACGCGAGCCAGAAATGCTAGAATCGCCTTTCACTTTCTGAACATCGGCGCGCCCCTCTACATGAACACAGCTTCTCGCCCTCGCCTGTCCACTCCCCCTCTGAGCATGCTCGTCATGGGCGTTTCGGGCTCAGGCAAATCCCATATCGGGCGTTTGCTGGCCGAGCGGACGGGAGCCACCTTCATCGACGGCGATGACTACCACAGCCGCGACAACATCGCCAAGATGTCCCGGGGCGAACCACTGAACGATGAAGATCGCCAGGGCTGGCTCGACACCCTGGCCGGCCTGTATCGCGAACATCGTCAGACCGGCCAGCCCCTGGTGATCGGCTGCTCGGCCCTGAAGCGACAGTACCGAGACCTGCTGCGCGCCGGCGCCGCGGACCTGAAGATCCTGTACCTTCACGGCAGCCAGGAACTGCTGCTATCGCGCCTCAACAGCCGCGGGCAGCACTTCTTTGCTGGTGAGCATATGCTGCGAAACCAGCTGGCCACGCTGGAGATGCCAGGTGACGACGAAGCGATTCGTTGCGACATCGAGAGCCCCCCTGACGCCATCATCGACCGCTTTATCTCGGAACTGGCGACATCGCCGGATGCAGCGCGCTGAAAAAGATGACCAGCGGTGTGGAAAACGCTGACTTCTCCTACCCTTTCCTGCATGAGCATACTTTCTCGCCAATGCAGCAGTAATGAACGCCTTACACTCTGTCACTTAGTCGTCATGTTTCGTCTCATCCCTACGCTGATCGTCAGCCATGTCGTTACCAGTCAGCTTTGTCACCGACAAGGGGGGGTATGAGGCGTTTTTCCCGTTGATATGTCCACCACTACCTCGGCTCTCGCAGTCGATCGTCGAACAAGGAGAATCCCATGTCCGATCCGATGGTAGGCAAGACGTTTGAGTTCAGCTGTGACGGCAAGACCTGGGGCGTGGTCTTCGAAAACGCTACGCGCATGCGTCATCGCCTGCATGGCTCGCCCACCACATCGCAGCCAAGCGACACCAGCTGCGCCTATCTCGCAACACCCGTGGATGATCACAGAATCTTTGTCTATGGCTTGGAGGACAAAGGTCTGGCACTACGTTACGTCCTCGACTTCAACAGCATGACCTTTATTGGCCACGGAGCCTTCGCCGACCCACGCGCCGACTACCGCGGCGAGTTCCGTCCGTCCTGAAGGGCTGCCAGCTTCTGCCTCTCGTTGGTGCCGTTGGAACTATGCCGCCCAATGACCGGCTAAGCGACAGAGTTGTCTGTCTACAGCGGTCCCTCAAAGACTATCCGTCAGTCGCCATCCACTAGAAGCAAAAAGACCGGCTCCATGGGAGCCGGTCTTTTCCTGACGATAGTCATCCGCCAAGGCAATTCGTCAGGGCAGGTCGTCAGAGCAGTTTATCAGGGCAATCGCCCCGGGGGAGCGTACGAGCACCACTCCCCCCGCGTTACGTCAGCCGATGACGCTCCGCCAGTGCGATCAATCCCGCCAGGGTCGCGCTGTCGCTGTCTACCTCATCCACCGCGATAGCGTGGCGTTCCAGCGCCTGGAGATACAGCGGGTTGAGCCCCGAGGACCCCACCAGCACGACACCGGCCTGCTGCTCGATCAGATGCTCGCGCTGGGCAAGCACCTCAGCACCAATCAACACTCCGGAGAGAAAACTGCCCACCTGAGAAGCCTGCAGGCCCGCGTACAGGTGGCGGCTGCGGCCTTCGAACAGCGCGTGCATCAGCCCAGCGGGATGTTCCGCTGCTGCCAACCCTTGGGCAAAGCCGTCAGCATCGAAAGCATCGCCGCTGTTGTCGGCCATTCTCGACGGTTCTCCCGGCAGCGTGTGGAAGCGCACGGCGTGATAGAGCTCGCCGGTCATCATGGTCGAAAAATCCACCAAGCGATCGCCTTCCAATCTAGCCCACTTGCTGTGGGTGCCTGGCAGGCAGCATACACCGCTACTGAGTCCTTTCAGGGCGAAGGCACCAAACGCCTGAATTTCCTCGCCCCGCATCACATCCACGTGATCGTCTCGCACCACCTTGAGACCGGGCACGATCCAGGCGTTGTCGAGCCCCGGCGCGGGCACCACATTGTCGGCCAGATCCAGCGCCGAACGGGGGACCTCCAGCTGCGGTGCTTCGCTCCAGCCCCGCGCCGATCCGACCATACCGGACAGATACACCGGCACCTTGCCGCCTTCACGCCAGGCACCCACCTGGGCTTCACAGTAATGGGGGAATTCGGCTGTCGTCAGCGAGCGCAGCCCCGCATCGGAACGTACGCTCTCCAGACACTCTCCGCTCTGCCGATCGACCAGAAAGGCACGGAAGTTACTGGTTCCCCAATCAATCGCAATCAGGCGCTCGCTCATGCCCCGGCTCCTGCACTGGCGCTACCGGCCAGGCTCTGCCATTCGTCCACCAGCTCACGGGCGATCTTGCCGACCTCGTCTGCGCTTCGGCCTGGCTTGTACAGATTGCTGCCGAAACCAAACCCGGCCACGCCCACCGCATGCCACTCCGCCATGTTGGAACGCTCGATACCACCAACGGCCAGCACCGGCAGGTGCTTGGGCAGAATGGCGCTGATGTCCTTCAAGTACCCCGTCCCAAGACGTGCGGCGGGGAACAGCTTGAGCGCAACGGCACCGGCGCGCGCGGCAGCCAGCGCTTCCGTCGGCGTCATGCAGCCGATCATCGGGGCAAGACCCCGCTCAGCACCCAGCGTGACCAGCGAAGGATCGGTGTTCGGCGTGATCATCAGTGGTGCGCCAAGTGACGCCAGCTTGGCCGTATCGTCCGCTTCCAGCACGGTACCGGCGCCGATCAGCACGTTCTCAGGGCTACAGGCAACGGCACGCTCGATGCTGTCCCAGGGCTGCGGTGAATTCAGTGGAATCTCGATCAGACGAAAGCCAGCTTCCACTAGAGCACCACAGACCGGCTCGATCTCATCGGGCGTAATACCACGCAGGATGGCCACCAGCGGCATCTCCTTCATGGCAGCATCAAGCACAGCGCGCTGGGCATCATTCATGTCAGCAGTCCTCATCGAGTCGACAACGGAGAAATAACGGTTTCACATGATACGACGAAGGGCGGCCAAGGCCGCCCTCTCAGGTCAATCAATCGACCAGCCACATGGCCATCTCGGGCCACATCAGCAGCGCGGCCAGCACACACAATTGCAGTGCGATGAACGGCAGCAGTGACACAAAGATGTCTTTCAGGCTGATCTCCGGCGGCGCCACCCCTTTCAGGTAGAACGCGGCCGGGCCAAATGGCGG